>CBINOT010000084.1:0-23905 GCA_966252355.1 uncultured Opitutus sp.
TGTCGCTTAAAGTACCTCGGCGAAGGAGCGGCGGAGGATCATGAAACAGGCGTAGCCGAGCGTCGCCGTGACGACGGCGACTGCATAAATGTACCCGAGTCGCGACCAACTCATCGGTTCGTGCCAAAGCACAACGGTGCGGCCGAGATCGCAGATCTGCAGCAGTGGATTATAGCGGAGGACTTCCCACGCGTGAGGCACGTCGCGCATTTTCGCCGGCGCGAACATCACTGCACTTCCAAACTGAAGCGCCGTGGCGATGAATGGGATAAGTTGGCTGATATCGCGGACGAAAACACCGATCGCCGCGAGAGCCCATCCGATGCCAAGCGCAAGGAGCAACAAGGGCAGCACGAGAACGGGAAGCCAAAGCACGCTCCACGAGAGACCGGCCGAACCAAAGATACTGCCGACCAGCACCAGTCCCAAGCTGACGCCCAGATGATACGCGGCGTCGCCAATCTTTGCGACGGGCAAAATCTCCAAGGGGAACACGACCTTCTTCACAAAGTTCGGATTCGACGCGATCACCTGCGGTCCCCAACCGAGCGTTTCGGCGAACACGTGAAACATCGCCAGCCCGAAAAACATCGCGAGGACGAAGTCGTATTCGGTCTCGTGTGGTAGCACGCCGAACCGGCTCCTGAAGATCACGCCGAAGATGAACCAATACAGCACCAGCATCGACAGCGGGTTGACGAGGGCCCAAATCGCCCCGAGCCGGCTACCGCGGTGGCGCAGCTCGATTTCGCGCACGGCGAATTGCCAGGCCAACTCGCGATGCAACCAAATCGCATGCGCGGTGTGCCACGGATTCAGCAGCGAGAGCAGAGACGGTGAAGCGGAAGAACGCACGGGTCTCCTCTGTTCTTTTGCGGCGCCGCCGAAAGCGCAACACTGGGTTCCTCGGTCAATGCGTGGACGCTTGGCCCGCCGAGGCCAGAGTCTCGACGACGGCGCTGTGCTCAAGAAGGGCGATCGCGCAGCGTTCGTCATCCACGCCAAAACTCAGAGCCCATTTTCCGTCAACAAAGGCAGCGCCGGCCGGATAGACGACATCGGCAACGGCGGGATTGAGCTTTGGCAGCGCACGACGCGCGTTGCGGGGTATGTCCAATCGTAGCGGACTTCGAGGCATATCGCTGGGATGGAAAGGAACCCGCGCATGGAAACGGTACACGCTCGGTGCGTACTCGTATCCAGCAGGTCCATTCTCGATGGAATGACAGAACGAGTAAAAATGACCGCCATACTTTTGCGGGGGAGCACCGCCTCGCAATCCACCGTGGACCTGGGCAAAGCCGCCCGAATTTGCTACCGGGGGAGCGGTATCTTGGCATTCAATCGGTCCGTCTCCTGCAAGCGATACGGTCAACACGCGGTGCGGATTCACCGAATACACCGCGAACACGCCGTCGCTTTCGAACAACATCCAATTTTTCTCCAGCTTCTGGCGTGGACCTCGCAGCATGAGCTCTCGCGGCGCGCCAAGAGGAGCAAACGTGGTCGCGTCGAGTTCTTGCAGGAACTGCGCGTTGCCTGGCTCGTGCCAGCCCGAGTTCCAATACAAGAATAGCCGGTCTTGCAGGCGGTACAGCCGGGGATCGGCGAACCACGTCCTGGCTTGCGGCACATACGCGTTGGGCGTCAGGAACGAAATCTGATCGCTCAGCGGTCGTTGCGACCCGGCTATTACCCGAAAGTTTGCGTCCAGTCGGCAAAGTGCGAGGCGTCGCATGAGCTCGGGCTCGGCGACAACGCGATAGGCGAAAAGCCAGCCGTCGCGGTCGCGTAGCAAGGCAGGATTGAAAATCCGCAGCGCCCGCGCTGGTCCGGGATTGCGCCATGCCGTGGGAAGAAGCGCCTCGTTATCGAAGACGATGGTCATCGCATGAATCGGCGCCGCGCGACGAAAGAAGCGCATGCCGGCGCGTAAAGCGCCTCCCACAGTTCGAAGATGTGTGTCGCGGCGAGCATTGCGTACTCGGCCGGCCTTATCGGCCGTCGCCGAAAAAACGGCGGATCGCCGCGCACACATTGTCGACCTGTTCCACGGTCACATGCGGTCCGATGGGCAAGCTCAGCACCTCGGCCGCGAGCTTTTCGGCGATGGGGAAGTTGCCAGGGTTCCATCCGGCGGAACGATAAGCCTGCGAGAGATGCGGGGGAGTGGGGTAGTGGATTTGTGTTCCGATATCGACTTTGGAGAGGTGCGCCTGCAACGCGTCGCGTTTTGCCGTGCGGATCACGTACAAGTGCCACACGGGTCGCGTCCATTCCGGCACGGACGGGAGTACGAGGTCGCCGACGTTGGCCAAGCAGTCGTGGTATCTCGTCGCAAGCAGGGCACGGCGTTCGTTCCACTCGTTGAGTCGGGTCAGCTTCACCCGGAGGAAGGCCGCTTGCAGTTCGCTCAAACGCGAGTTCAACCCGACATGCTCGTTTTGATACCGAATCTTCGAGCCGTAGTTGCGAAGGCGCCGAATGCGATCGGCGAGAGCATCGTCGTTGGTGGTGACCGCACCGCCATCGGCGAGTGCGCCCAAGTTCTTACTCGGATAAAAGCTGACGCCGGCGGCGTGCGCGAGAGCGCCAGCTTGGCGCCACGTATGTTTTGCGGACGCAGGCGGCACGGTCGCAGAAGGCATCACGGGCGGGACGCCGGTGCTACGATAGCCGGCGCCATGGGATTGGGCGGCGTCTTCGAGTACGAAGAGACCGCGCGTGGCGGCGAAGGCGTTGATGGCGTCCATGTCGGCGGTTTGGCCATACAAATGGATTGGGATGATTGCCTTGGTTCGCGGTGTCGTCACCTCCGGCAGCCGCGCGGGATCGAGGTTGAACGTGCGCGGGTCCGGTTCGCAGGGAACCGGCCGTGCGCCGACATGAGTCACGGCCAACCAAGTCGCGATGTAGCCGTTCGAGGGTACGATCACCTCGTCGCCAGGGCCGATCCCGCGCGCCATCAACGCGAGTTGCATGGCCTCGAGTCCGTTCGCGACTCCAATGCAATGTTTCGTGCCAACGCTCGCGGCGTATTCGCGTTCGAACCCATCCAGCTCGGGCCCGAGCAGGAACCAACCCGAATCCATCACCCGCCGATAGGCTGCGTCGAGTTCTGACCGCAATTCGTCAACGGCTGGCTTCAGATCGAGGATGGGGATTTTCATGAACGAGCCAGGTGGCCGCGTACGGGACGAACGGTTACCGTCACGTGGGTTGTGCGCTCATATTGGGAAGTCGGGGGGGAAGCCCCCTCCCACAGTTCGCTTGTCGCGTTCGAGGCGTGGCGTCGCATAGGGCGCGAGTCACACGAACTTCAATTTTCGCGCGGCGAAGGCCACCATGCGGAGGAGTAACCAGCCGTGGCGCCAGCGCTGAATGTTCGTGGTACCGTAAGTACGTTCGCGATAGCGAATGGGCACGTCGGCGATCTTCAGATTCAGTTTCGATGCGCCAAACAACAGGTCGAAATCGCCAAAGGGGTCGAAATTTCCAAAATACGCGCGATTGGCCGCGATCCGGTCGTAGTTGGCGCGGGACACGACTTTCGTGCCGCATAAGGTATCTTTAACCGGCTGTCCCATCAACCAGGAGAAGATCAATCCGAAGGCCTTGTTCGCGCAGAGATTCGCGAACTGCATCGCTTCCTGCTCCATGGGGTACACGAGCCGCACGCCGTTCGCGAATTCGGCGCGACCGCTGGCGATCACCTCGTAGAATTTCGGCAATTCTTCCGGTGGCATCGTCAGGTCTGCATCGAGGATCATCAGGATGTCTCCGGTTGCGACGGCGAATCCTGCTCGTACAGCATCGCCCTTGCCTCGACCGTGCTGCTGCAAAATTTTGATTTTGCGGTCGGGATGTTCGGCCGCGACCCGTTGGATCTCGGCCCACGTGTGATCGGTCGAGTTGCCTTCCACGAAAATCAGTTCGGTGCCGCCGCCGAGCTCCGGGGTGCGCGCGACCGCTGCGGCGATGTTCCCTGCTTCGTTGCGCGCGGGGATCACGACCGAGACCGTCAGTGGCCGTTCGCGTCGGTACGCGGGGCGCGCGACCAAAAAGATTGTGAGGCAGAACCACTGGAGCAGGGGTGCGAACCAGCGGTTGGCCAGCGTGCCGAGCCCAAGCGCGCGAAATGGAACGAGAATCCGATTTTGTCGCACGACAACTTCCCAGTCGGCGAGCCGCAGCAAATTGATGACATCCGATGTCGCCAGCCAGCTGTTCTGTGGCTGGGGCGCTTTCAGTCCCAACACTCGTGCCGCGGTGAGCAACGGGCGCCACAACGTATTTTGGAAGTTGATGAGCAGGCGGGTGTCGGGTCGGGCAATGCGGTGCAGACGTTCGAGCAAATGCTGCACATCGGCGGCGATGTTCAGAGTGTCGGAGATGATGATGAAGTCGAACGTGCGCCCGAGTTCGAGGACTTCGGCCGGCTGAGCGAAGAAGGTAGCTTCGGGAACTCGGGAACGCGCGGCGTCGAGTTGTCGAGCTGACAGGTCAACGCCCACGCGTGAACCCGCTTTGATGAGCGCCAGCAGTTCGCCGGCACCGCAGCCGATTTCGAGAACGGATGCGTCCGGCGGAATGAGCAAGTTGTAATAATGCGCGAGCCAGCGCCGATACTGCCGGGCACCCCAATGCGATTCGGTGGGCGCCGCGTCGTAGAAGATGCGCACCCGATCAAGATGGTCTTGGGCGAGGGCCGAGATTTTCGCGGCACGAAAATCCGATCGGTCAGGAGAAAGACTGAGTAGGCTCGACATGAGTCGCGTGCGACGGTGCGCGGATTGCGTGGTCACGAAAACCAAATTTAGCTTTCGGTGCAGCAAAAAGCTTTGCAATTGATCGTTAATTACCGCCCCCTGACGCTCTCATTTTGTCCCGATTCATGTCGTCGTTTGGCTTCAGGTTACGAGGTGCAACCCGGTATGCGCTTTGGCTGCTTTTGCTCGTGCTCACTGGGATGGTGGCGCGTGCGCAATCGCTCGAAGTTGCTGGGACCTTACCCGAAGATTACCTGCCTGGGCTGAAGCCGATTCTCGAGGCGGCGTTGAAGCAATCGCCCCAAATGTTGCTGCGCGAAATCCAGATTTCGCGCATGGAGGCGCGGGTGTACGATGCCGACCGCCTACGCTGGCCCAACGTCGGTGGCGATATCCGATACGATTCGAATCGCACCGGCGTTTCGGGCAACTCGACGACACAGTCGCGCGACAGCGGGCTGTTCTACAGCTTATCTGCGAGTGAGGAGATTTTTCATTGGGGTGAGATCAAACACCGGGGCGAAATTGCACGGCTCGAGGTCGCGATGTCCCAGCGAGATTTTGCAGAGGGGTTTCGCCTCCTCGCGGTTCAGCTGCGTCAGACGTACGTCGGTTTGGTGAAGCGCAACGCCTATCTGCAACAGTTGCGGTACGAACTCGGTCTGAAGCGTGCGCGTCTCGAGACCGCCAACGAGCGCTTGAAGTACGGGCAAGCGGCGCCCGGCGAAGCGGCGGTGGCCGAATTGGATTACAACGAAGCGGAGCTGCGCGCCGACCAGTTTCAAGCGGACTTCGAAGGTGAACTTCGTCGGCTTAGCCGGCTCGCCGGAATCGCCCCGATTCCCGCCGACCAGATCCCGACGCAGTTGCCGGTACCGCGATTCGATCGGGCAATGGCAGCGGAAATGTTGGCCGCGTTGTTGCGCAATGGCGCCAACAATACCTTCAAGGCGCAGGTTGCGGAGCTGCATATCAAAGAAGCCGATCTCAATTATCGCATCGCGCGCGTGCGACTGCTCCCAAAATTCGGCACTTCGATCGGCCATACGCGCGAAAGCTCGACGACGGCCACGCCGAACCAGGTCTCCCAGACGGCGATCACTCGCGACACGATTGAGCTGCGCGGCAACTGGACGATTTTCGACGGGTTCGCGACCAAAGGCGCCAAGCTCGAGGCAAAAGCAGAGAAGCGATATTGGGAGCGGCAGCGCCAGATCGATGCCGAAACCGCGATGGACGAAGCGCAACAACTCGAGCGAGCGTTGGGGCTCGATGCTCGCGCGATGAACTTCGCCGAACAACGCCGGCTCGGCGCCGAAGGCTGGGTAAAACGCGCCGAAGAAGAACTCAAAACCGGCAATGCGTCGCCCAGCGACGTTAAGAGCGCATTGAATACCCTGCGCGTTGCCGAAGCCAACGCTGCCATCACGCGCGCCACCTTTCTCAACGACTGGAGTGCTTTCGCGTCACTCGTCGGCGAAGATCCCGTGTTGATCCATCTTCCTTCCCGTTATGTCCGCGCCAACCGCTAGCTCTCGCACTTTGAAAGTCGTAGTCGCCGTCGCCGTACTGGCGGCGATCGGAGTCGGCGCGTATTACGCGATGCGGCCGACGGCGACGGTCGTAACGGTGCAGCGAGGGCTCGCGGCCGATGTTGTGACTGGCAGCGTAGTGGTGCACGCGGACAAGGATCTTCAGGAGATCAGAAGCGAGTTGCCCGGTCGGGTCGTTTGGGTCGATCCGCGGCAGCTCGGCGAACAATTCAAGGCCGGCGAGCCGATCGTGAAACTCGACTCCACGGATTTGGAGCGGGAAATGAAACAGGCAGAAGTCGACTACAACGCAGTCGTCGAGCGGCTGAAGCTTCAAAAACAAAACGACCAGACGCTGGTGGTCGCGAAAAACACGCTGGCGACCGTGGAACGGGCCTATGCGCGAAAGGAAATTTCCGAAGAGGATATGAACGCAGCGCGCCGGGCGTACGATCGCGTGCAAACCGAGCTTGCGCTCGCTGATTTCGACGCCAAGCAGGCGAAGGCCAAATTCGACAAAGGCCAAGCGGATCGGCGGCTTCTCCTCGAGAAGATGACTATTCGCGCGCCCATGGACGGCGTCTGTCAATCGGTGAAGGTGGCGCAGGGCGCCCTGATTGCGCCGCAAACGGTGGTTGCGACCTTCTTTTCGAACGAGCGGGTCGTCATCGCGAAAGTGGGCGAAGAAGACATTGGGCGAGTGAAAGTCGGACAGCCCGCCAAAGTGCATTTGCTGCGACTGGCACGGTCGTTTGATGCCGAGGTAACGACGATTCTTCCGTTCGCTGAAGCCGAGACGCAGCGCTATAGCATTTATCTCAAAGTGAACGCCGAGTTGAAGGAACTCGAGCCGTTTGCGACCGGCGAAGTGGCGATCACCGTGGGACAACGGACGAACCAGCCATTGATCCCGCGCCGCGCTTTGTTGAACGACCGTTATGTTTTCGTCGTGAAAAACGGGCGGGTGGAGAAACGGGAGGTTTCCGTCGGTTTTCGGGCGCTGAACTTGGCGGAGATCACGGGCAGGCTGGAACCGGGGGAAGTGGTGATCGTCGACGACATTGATCGTTTCCGCGACGGGGAGCACGTGCGCGCGAAACTTTCGCAGTAAGACCTCTCGTTGCGAATGTCTCCGAACCTTCGGATTGCGGTGCGCTTTCTCACGGCGAAGAAGCGCGCAATGTTAATGAGCCTTTCTTGTACGGTGCTCGGCGTCGGTCTGTTCGTGCTGACTCAGGCGACGACCAATGGCTTCGAGGCCTTCTTCATTCAAACCCTCCTCGGTATCAATGGGGCGCTTCGGATCGAAGATAAGATCCAGGACACGATGCGGAGCATCGAAGCGGGGGCGGGTTCGGATTTCCGCGTACGCCAAACGGAAGGGGTCAAGTTGATCGAAGGCATCGAGGAGCCGCAGCAGATTATCGCGGCGGTGCGGGAGTTTTCGGGGGTGACGGGCGCCTCGGCGGTTTTGCGCGCGAATGCGCAATTCACGAGTCCGTTTACGACGAAGGATGGACAAGTTTTCGGCATTCGTCTCGCCGACCATCGACAGGTCTCGAACATTGCCGATCGGATCGTCGACGGTAGCACCGCCGATTTCGAAGAAACACGCGCCGGCGCCTTGGTCGGCCGCGTCCTCGCGGATCAGCTCCAGTTATGGATCGGCGCGCCGTTCACGATCACGGTGCGCGGCGAAGTACGGCAGTTTCGAGTTTCGGCCATTTACGAGACCGGCTACCGCGACGTGGACAAAAGCAACGTTTACATCGATCTGCCGGAAGCGCGTTCGTTGATGAAGAAACCCACGGGCGCGTCGCTGATTCAGTTGAGCCTGCGCGATCCGGATGCCGCGCCCATGATCGCCGATCGCATGGCCGAGATTCTCCACTACAAAGTCACTCCTTGGCAGGTCCGGGAGTACACCTGGCTGATGGCGTTTCGGGCGCTGCGGATTTCCAGCGCCATCACCGTCGCCGTGTTCACGCTCATCGCAGGCCTGGCGATGTTCAATACCCTGCTGATGATCGTAATCGAGAAAACCAAGGACATCGCGATCCTGCGCTCGATGGGTTACGAGCGGCGGGACGTGACGCAGATTTTCTTGTGGCAGGCTGCAATTGTGCTGGCGATCGGCGCCATCATCGGAGCGGTGTTCGGCTACGTTGCGACGTGGATCGTCGAGCAGGTGCCTTTGCCCCTCACCGGCATTTTCAAGTCCGAGCATTTCGTGGTGCTGCGCGATCCGATGCATTACGTCGAAGCGATCGCAATCGCGGTCGTGATGGTCATGGTCGCGAGCTTGATTCCCGCGCGCCGTGCCGCACGGCTCGAGCCTGGCGATATCATTCGGGGGACGGCGCAATGAACCGGTCCGCGTCAACGGCCGGCAACAGTCTGGCGCTGCGCTGTCAAAACCTGCATCGCTACCTTGGCCAAGCCGAGGGGCGGGTCCATGTCTTGAAAGGCGTCACGTTCGAGGCCCGGCGCGGCGAGGTGTACGCAATCGTCGGCCCCTCGGGCTGCGGCAAAAGCACGTTGCTTTATCTGCTTGGCTTGCTCGACCAGCCCGACGACGGCCAGATCGAGATCAATGGCCGCGTAATGTCGAATACCGACGATGCGGCTCGCACCGCGGCCCGCGGCGAACACATCGGTTTCGTGTTTCAGTTTCACTTTCTCATGCTCGAGTTCACGGCGCTCGAAAACGTGATGATGCCGATGCGTAAACTCGGACGCTTGGCGCCGGCGGAAATGGAAGCGCGAGCGCATTCCCTCCTTGGCGCGGTCGGGCTAGGGGATAAGACGCACCGGATCGGCAGCCATCTTTCAGGCGGTGAGCAACAACGCGTCGCCATCGCGCGAGCTCTGGCAAATCAGCCGACCATTCTGCTAGCCGATGAACCGACCGGCAACCTCGACGTGAAGAACTCGACGCTCGTATTCGATTTATTGACGAGACTCGCCAAAGAACACGGGCAGGCCGTGGTTCTCGTGACGCATAACCCGGAGATTGCCCAGCGCTGCGATTATACCCGCGCAATGCGTGACGGGGTTTTCGTCTGAATTACGAGCCGGTTAACGCGATATCGGGCGTTCAACGGGACAATCATTGCGAAAAAGGCCTGGATTGCGCGGTCCGCCGGTGCTCGAAGGCGCGTCCCCGTGGAACGATCAATCGGCTGTGACGCGACAATAAGGGCACCTCGTGCGAGTCGTCGTCCCTGCTAATTCTTCCACTAGGACAATTTCTTACCGAAATTTTGGTTTACATCATAAAACCCGCTCCCTTGTTTCGGAGGCGATTTTCTACTTCCCACCGGTTCTCACTCGTTCCCGCCTGTTCCTGTGACCCACGACCCATCGCGAAAGGAGCCTTTCGCAAGGCTGACCGTTTTGACGGCAGCTTTGATTGCAGCGCTGCGTTTCGACGTCGAGCGCGGCTCGGCCACGGCGTCCGTGTCGGCCTCAGGAGTGCGGCGGCCTGCGTCGCGCGATCACCTCGGTTAACCGCGCGCTTACCCTTCAGTCATGTCGAAACTTTTTCCGAAATCGGCAAACAAGCTGCCGCTCCAGATCGTGATCTACGTCGCGGTGCTGGCGAGCATCGCGACGGCGGCGGTGACGTACTACATGACGCCGAAATACACGCGCGTCGGTTACGCGCCCGTGCAGCCGGTGCCGTTTAGCCACGCCAAACACGTCGGCGAAATCGGTCTGGACTGCCGCTATTGTCATTCCGCCGTTGAGCAGTCTTACCATTCGAACGTCCCGACGGCGCAGACGTGCATGAACTGCCATAGCATCGTCAAGAAAGACAGCCCGCTGCTGGCGCCGGTGCGGGAAAGCTACGAAAAGGGCACCCCGGTACCGTGGGTGTGGATTCACACGACGCCCGACTACGCTTATTTCAATCACTCCATCCACGTGAACCGCGGCGTCTCCTGCGTCGAGTGCCACGGCAAGGTCAACGAGATGGATACGGTCACGCACATGCAGCCGCTGAGCATGAGTTTTTGCGTCGACTGCCACAAGGATCCCGCGCCGCGCCTGCGTGACCCGAAGGACGTTTTCAACCTCGATTCGAAGCGGTTGGCCGACCAAGGACCGCAAGGTGCCAAGGCCGCCGCTGACATGGTGGAACATTGGAAAGTGAAGCCCCCGCAAAGCTGCTCCGGCTGCCATCGATGAAACGCAAATTTGAACATCCTGCTCCTTCGCAGCGCGAGCTGAACGGGTCAAAATATTGGCGCAGTCTCGACGAGCTGGCGCAAACGCCGGGCTTCCAAGCTCAGCTGGCGCGCGAGTTCCCGGAGGGAGCTTCGAGCATCGATGGCGTCGATCGGCGCTACTTCATGAAGATCATGGCGGCGTCGTTCGCGCTCGGAGGCATGGGCCTCTCGGGTTGCCGCCGCCCCGAGCGAAACATTCTGCCGTTCGGCAAATCCGTCGAGGGTATCATCCCGGGCTTGCCGCAATACTATGCGACGGCGATGCCGCTGCGGAAAACGGCCATCCCGCTGCTGGCGGAAACGCACCAGGGCCGACCGACCAAGCTGGAAGGCAATCCGACCTACGGGTCCTACGGCGGTCGGGCGACGATGATCGCCCAGGCGTCCGTCCTCGATCTCTACGATCCGGACCGCGCGAAGGTCCACACGAAGGATGGCAACGTCCTCACGACGGCGGCAGTCAACGCTCTCTTGGCCGACCTGGCGAAGAGCTATGGCGAATCCGGCGGCGATGGCCTCGCGTTCCTTGCGGAAGAATCGGCGTCGCCGACGCGCGAGCGTTTGTTGCGCGCGTTGCGGCAGAAGTTTCCGCGCGCGACGTGGGCCGAGTACGAGCCGATCAGCGATGAGCCGCCGCTCGCGGCCGCTCAGGCGTCCTTTGGCGGCAATGTGAAGCCGGTTTACCGTTTCGCGAAGGCGAAGCGGATTCTGTCGATCGACTGCGACTTCCTCAGCGCGGAAGCTGGTGCGTTGTACTACGCACGTGGGTTTAGCGAAGGTCGTCGGGTGTCCTCGCCGAAGGACCCGATGAACCGGCTATACATGACGGAGAGCGCGCTGACGCTTACCGGCAGCATGGCGGACCACCGCTTGCGGCTGCCGTCGAGCCACATGCTCGCCTTTGCCTCGGCTCTGGCGCTGGCGCTCGGCGAAAAGATTCCCGGCGTCGATGCGATCAAGCCGTACGCTGAAGGTCTCGAGGCGAACCCTGAGTGGATCAAAGCCTGCGCCGACGATCTGAAGGAGCATGCGGGCGAATCCCTGGTTGTCGCCGGTTCGCACCTGCACCCGGCGGTTCATGCGGTCACGTATGCGATCAACGAGGCGTTGGGTAACGTCGGCAAAACAGTCGACTATGTGACGATCGTGCCTGCGGCGGCCGCATCGATTCACGATCTCGCGAAGCAAATTCAGGCGAAGAGCGTCACGACGCTGGTCATCCTCGGCGGCAATCCGGCCTACAACGCTCCGGCGGAGCTCGATTGGCCGTCCTTGCAGAAGAGCGTCCGCAATGTCGTGCGGTTTGGCTCGTACGTCGACGAGACGTCGGCACTCGCCGGCACGCACATCGCCGCGGCGCATTATCTCGAGTCGTGGGGCGATGCCCGCACGATTGATGGCACGGTTTTGCCGGTGCAGCCGATGATCATGCCGCTTTTCGGCGGTTTGACGGAGATCGAAGTCCTCGCGCGCCTCGCCGGTGAAGCCGCTACCGACGGCTACGAGCTCGTACGTACGACAATCGCGGGCATTGCGGGTGACGAAGGCGAAAAAGCCATGCGTCGCTTCTTACACGATGGCTTGCTGGAGAATTCCGGCTACGAGAAGGCCAACGTCACCTTCAACGGACGCACCACGATCGCGCTACTGCGCAATGCGCCGAAACTGGCGAAGGTCGACGGGAGCAGTCTCGAGGTCCGTTTCGTGCGCGACCACAAGGTCGATGACGGCCGTTTCGCGAACAATGGCTGGCTCCAGGAAGTATCCGACCCGATCACGAAGATTTGTTGGGATAATGCCATTCTCGTCAGCCCCGCGCTGGCGAAGCAGCTGAAGATCTACCCCGGCGGCTCGTTGCTCCAGGTTGCACGCGTCGAGGAAGGCGAGCCTGACGCGATTTCCGGTGAGGACACGTGGGTGGGCGAGATCGTGGTCAATGGCCGTAAGATCCGTGGTCCGCTTCATATTCAACCGGGCCTTTCCACGTACACCGTCGTTGTCACGCTCGGCTACGGCCGTTCGAAATCGGGACACATCGGTACCGGAACCGGATACAATGCGTACTCGGTGCGTACGTCCGAGGCGATGGACGTCGCGACCGGGGCGACCCTCACGGTGACGAGCGATCGTTACAAGGTCGCCAATACACAGGCGCATTGGTCGATGGAAGGCCGCGATCTCGTTCGCGAGGCCAACTACGACGAGTATCACGAGAATCCCGGATTTGTTCGCGAAGTCAGCATGGAGGCGGAGACGCCGCCCAATCTCGGTGTCGAAGGGGCGAAGCTGAATCCGCAGCAACGGGCGACGGAAATTCCCCGTGGCAATTCTCTTTACCAGACGCCGAACAAGGAGAACGGCGGGTTCGATGGCATCCACCAGTGGGGCATGTCGATCGATCTCAACACCTGCATTGGGTGCAATGCCTGCGTGGTCGCCTGCCAATCGGAAAACAACATTCCGATCGTCGGCAAAGAGCAGTCGATTCGCGGTCGGCAGATGCACTGGATCCGCATCGATCGCTACTACTCCGACGGCAACATCGATGCCGCGGCCTTCGGTGGCGAGGGCAACAAGCAGCTGCCAGAGGACCTCCAAGTTTCGTTGCAGCCGGTCACCTGCGTCCATTGCGAGCTCGCGCCGTGCGAAACCGTCTGCCCCGTCAACGCAACGGTGCATGACGATGAAGGCATCAACACGATGGCCTATAACCGCTGCATCGGCACGCGGTATTGCGCGAACAATTGTCCGTACAAGGTCCGTCGTTTTAATTATTTCGACTGGAATCAACGCCAGCTCGACAGCCTTTACCTCGGGCCGCTCGGTCCGCAAGGCATGCCCGAGCTGGTCAAGATGGTGAAGAATCCCGATGTCACGATCCGCATGCGCGGCGTGATGGAGAAGTGCACATACTGCGTGCAGCGCGTCGAGGCCGGCAAGATTCGCCACAAGGTCGCCATGGCCCAGGCGGGTACTCCAGGCGAGGTGAGCGTTCCCGACGGCACGATCGTGCCGGCGTGCGCGCAAACTTGTCCGGTGGATGCGATCGTCTTTGGCAACATTCTCGATCCGCAGAGCGCGGTTTCGAAGATCAAGGCGCGGGAGCAGGATTATTCGCTGCTCGGCTACCTCAACACCCGGCCCCGTACGACCTATTCGGGCCGGTTGCGGAATCCGAATCCCAAGATGCCGGACTACGGCAAGTTGCCGCTCAGCCGATTGGAGCATGCGCGCAAGAACGAGCCGAATGGCGGCGCCGAAGGTGGCGAAGCTCACAGTCACGAAAAAGCGCCGGCGCACGATCACGAAAAGGCGCACGGCGAGCACGGGACCGAAAAGAAGGAGGCGCGCGCATGAACGCGTTTATTGAGGAAGGGCGTCTTTCTCGCGCTCACCGTACCGGAGGACTTTCCTAATGGCCCACGCTGAACACGCTGTTCCCGCGCCCGCGATCTTACGGGAGGTCAAACCCGCGGTGCTGCCCCGCCAAATTCTGGTCGGCAACAACCGCAGCTTTCATTGGATCACCGAAAAGATCTGCGGGATCGTCGAAGGCAAAACCCCCGTTTGGTGGTGGTGGTGCTTCATCGCGGCCTGCTTCGTCGCCTCGTTCACCGTCGCGGGCATCACGTACCTCGTTTCCACGGGCGTCGGCGTCTGGGGACATCGCAACCCGGTCAACTGGGCCTGGGATATCGTCAACTTCGTGTTCTGGATCGGTATCGGCCACGCCGGTACGCTGATCTCGGCCATCTTGTGCCTGCTGCGCCAAAAGTGGCGCACGTCGATCAACCGTGCGGCGGAGGCGATGACCATTTTCGCCGTCGTGTGCGCCGCGATCTTCCCGGTCTTCCACGTCGGTCGCGTGTGGTACGCTTGGTTCCTGTTCCCGATTCCGAATTCGAATGCGATCTGGCAAAATTTCCGTTCGCCGCTCGAGTGGGACGTGTTCGCGGTTTCGACCTACGGCACCGTCTCGGTGCTTTTCTGGTACATCGGCATGATTCCCGACCTCGCGGTGCTCCGCGATCGCTTCTACGCCGCGGGCAATAAGACTCGCTCGTTCCTTTACGGCTTGTTCGCGATGGGGTGGCGGGGTTCGAACCGCCACTGGAGCAACTACGAGATGGCGTACCTGATTCTCGCCGGTGTCGCCACGCCGCTGGTGCTTTCGGTGCATACGATCGTTTCCTTCGACTTCGCCGTTTCGCTGATCCCAGGGTGGCACACCACGATCTTCCCGCCGTATTTCGTCGCCGGCGCTATCTTCTCCGGCTTCGGCATGGTGCTGACGCTGATGCTCCCGCTCCGAGCCATCTACCATCTCGAAGATTTGATCACGCAGTACCACATCGACTGCATGTGCAAGATCACGTTGGCGACCGGCACGATGGTCGGCTACGCGTACGCGATGGAGTTCTTCATCGCGTGGTACAGCACGAACCCGTACGAAGGCTTCACCTTTATCAATCGCGCGTTCGGCAATTACGCGTGGGCGTACTGGATCATGATTTCCTGCAACGTCATCACGCCGCAGTTCTTCTGGTTCAAGGGCGTGCGCAACAACACCACCATGGTGTGGGTGCTGTCGTTGTTCGTGAACGTCGGCATGTGGTTCGAGCGTTTCGTCATCATTGCAACCTCGCTGACCCGCGACTTCCTGCCCTCCAGCTGGGGCAATTACTCGCCGAGCATCGTCGAGATCTTCACGTTCTTCGGGACGTTCGGCGTCTTCTCCGTCCTGTTCCTGCTCTTCATTCGTTTCCTGCCGATCATGCCGATGGCGGAGTTGAAGGCGGTCATCCCGCAGGCCGACGTTCATGGCGATCACGGACACGACACGCCCGGCCACGACAAGCGCACCGGTTTCGGTGATCCGGTGATCCGCGAAGCCCACGACTAATCACGACCATGGCTGAACAAACTTACGGCCTGATCGCCACCTTCGAGCGGCCCGCCGATCTTTATCACGCCGCGGAAAAAGTCCGCGACGCGGGCTATCGTCACTGGGACTGCATCACGCCGTTTCCGGTCCACGGGCTCGACAAAGCCATGGGCGTGCGCCGCTCGATCGTCCCGCGCATTTCGCTCGCTGGCGGCATCACGGGTTTCTGCACGGGCATGACGCTGATCTGGTTCGCCGACGCCTACGCGAATCGACTGGTCGTCGGCGGCAAACCCTTCTTCAGCCCGATGTTCGCCTTTCCGGTGAGCTATGAGCTCACGATTCTCTTCACCGCGTTTGCCACGATTATCGGTATGTTCGTCCTCAACGGGCTGCCGATGCACTATCATCCGGTGCTGAAGTACGATCACATTGTTCGCGGCATGGACGACACCTTCTTCATCGTGATCGAGGCGCGCGATCCGCGTTTCAATCTCGCGAACACCAAGGCCCTGCTCGAGAAGGCCGGCGGCCTAAACATCCAGGAGCTCGAGGCCTGAGCCATGCGCAACGTCTACCTTGCCACTTTCCTCGGCTGCGTGCTGTTGGTCTCGATTCTCGGGTTCCGCGGCACGACGTTCACGAAGCCACCGGCGGATGTGTTCCCGGAATGGCTGTTCCCCGGCATGAAATATCAGCCGAAACTGCGTCCGCAGTCGGCGAGCAATTTCTTCGCCGACGGCCGCGCCGATCGCCTGCCACCCGCGCACACGGTCATGCGCGGCATGCTCAACGAAGACGATCACCTGTACCGCGGCAAAGACGCGGCGGGCAAGTTTGTCAGCGGCTTCCCGAAAGACCTCGCGGTGAACGTCGAGTTCGTGAAGCGCGGCCAACAGAAGTATAATACCTTCTGCGCTCCGTGCCACGGCCTCAACGGCGCCGGCGACGGCATCCTCGCGAAGTACGGCATGGGCACGCTGGGCAGCAACGGCAATTACCACGGCGATCGGATTCGCAACATGCCCGACGGCCAGATTTTCGACACGATCACCAACGGCTCACAGAGCAAGGTCATGTTCCCTTATGGCGATAAACTGACGCCGGAAGAACGTTGGGAAGTCGTCGCGTACGTTCGCGCCCTGCAACGCGCCCAACAAGGCACGGTCGCCGATGTGGCGGACGCCGCCGCGAAACAGTCTCTCGGAATCAAATGAGCTCGCACGCTGCAACTGCCACCGCTTACCCGGCCGCGCCTTCGGCCGCTCCTGCTGCCGGCACGGCGCTCGTCGTCGGGCTCGTGGGTATCGCCGTTACCGCGGTCGGCCTTTTCGTCAATAGCCCGCAAATCGTGGCGATGTCGTGGCTCGTCGGCGTGACTTATTGGAGCGCGATCGCGATCGGCATGCTGATGATGGTGATGATCCATCACATCTTCGATGCCTCGTGGTCCGTGGTCATCCGTCGTCAATGGGAGCACGGCCTGGCCGCTTTCAAGTGGCTCGCGCTGCTTTTCCTGCCGCTGATTATCGCAACACTCGTTTACCAGAAGGATCTCATCTGGCCGTGGCTCGACCTGCATCATCCGCTGCATGGCACGACGGTCGGCGAGGACCCGCTTTATGCGAAGAAATCGGCGTTGCTCAACATGAACATGTTCGTGGGGGCCTACGTCGTGTTCTTCGCCTTGTGGATCTGGTTGTCCGCTCGGTTGCGCAAAGCGTCGTTCACCCAGGATGCGGACGGCGATGCGCGTTGGACGCTGAAAAATCGCGTGACCGCGGCGATGGGCATTCCGATCGGCGCGCTGACGCTGACGTTTGCCGCCATCTACTGGGTGAAGAGCCTCGAGTACCACTGGTTCTCGACGATGTACGGCGTCTGGTTTTTCGCGAACTGCGCGCGTGGCGCGCTCTGCTGCGGCGTGATCATCATGATTTGGCTGTATCGCCGCGGGGATTACAAGGGCGTGCTCAATACGAACCACCTGCATAGCATCGGGCAGCTGATGCTCGCGTTCACGGTGTTCTGGGCGTACGTCACATTTTCGCAGTACTTCCTGATTTGGAACGCCAACGTTCCGGAAGAAACGTTTTGGTACAATCTACGCGAGTTGAACCACGATGGCTCGACGAACCAGTGGTGGTACGTCGGTCTCGTGCTGTTGTTCGGCCACTTCGTGCTGCCGTTCTGCGCGCTGCTCTCGTATCGCTACAAGGTCACGCACCACATCATCCGCCGCATCGCATTTTGGGTGCTGGCCATCATCTTCGTCGACATTTGCTACAATGTGCTGCCGGCGTTGAAGGATGAGCACGGCGACCCGATCCGCTTCCTTTCGCCCGCTCTCTTATGGTCGGTGACGTCCGCCATCGGCATCGGCGGCATCTGCATCTGGGCGTATCTGCGCAGCTTCCCGACGGCGAAACTGATCCCGATTCGCGACCCGCGCATCACCGAAAGCCTCACGCATCATGAGTAACACGCCTGCCCAGAGCACAGCGCCGCGGGCCAAAGTTTCCGCGCGGCCCGTCTCGTTGATCACGATCGCGTTCCTTTTCGTGCTTTTCGCCGCTTTCGGCTTCCTCGTCCGCCGTTTTTACAAGCCCGCGAATGTGGCGCCGTACAATGCCTCGGCCGAGAACCTGACCAAGGAGCTCGAATGGAAGGCGACGTCGAAATCCCGCCGCGCCGCTTATGCCGAGCTGCGTGACGAGCAGATGAAGAAGGAAACCGGCTATGTCTGGCTCGACCAACAGGCCGGCGTCGTGCAGCTCCCGATCGACCGTGCCATGGAGCTCACGGCGCAAAAATATGGCGCGAAAAAGTAAGTCGTCGCGCCCGTTCCGCTAACTCACTTTCCCAGATGACCAACGTTCCGACTACCGCCCGTCCCGCGCCGCTCGCGGGGCCTGCTTCGGCTGACGCGACCGCAATCGATGCGGCCGCGCGCGGTCCGCTCCTGCTGCTGCTCGGATCGGGCATCGTTTGGCTGGTGATCAGCGGCATCCTCGCGCTGATCGCCTCGCTCCAGCTGCATTCCCCGCATTTCCTGTCGCATTGTTCGTTTCTGACCTTCGGCCGCGCCGATGCGCTGCGCGAAACGACGTTTATCTACGGCTGGGCTGGCAATGCGGGCTTGGCAATCGCTCTCTGGCTCCTCGGTCGGCTCGGCGGTAACCCGTTGCGCGCGGCGAACTGGGTGTTCGTCGGTGGCGCCTTTTGGAACCTCGGCGTACTCGCCGGTTTGGTCGGCATTGCGACGGGCGATATGACCTCGTTCTCGCTGTTCCAATTGCCCCGCTACGTGCAGCCGTTTCTCGTCGTGGCTTACGGCGCGATCGCGATTTCGGGCGTGCTGGCCTGGATGGGCCGCCGGACCGACCAAACATACGCGGCGCAGTGGTATGCGGTGGCCGCGCTCTTCCTTTTCCCATGGCTTTCTTCGGCAGCGCAACTCGTGCTCTTGTGGTCGCCGTTGCGCGGCGTCGCGCAGGCGGTCGGTGCCGGATGGTACGCGCAAGGCGTATGGTCTGTCTGGCTCGCGCCTATTGCGCTCGCGGCGGCTTATTATCTCGTCCCGAAGGTAAGCGGGCGAGTTTTGCCGAACTACGAATTCGCGTCGCTTGGCTTTTGGACGTTGATCTTCGTCGGCTCATGGACGGGTGGACGCCACTTGGTTGGCGGCCCGGTCCCCGCGTGGATCGCGACGATGGGTACCGTTGCGGGCATCGTGCTGTTGATCCATTACGTGATCGTCGCACTGAATTTGCGCGTGATTTTCGGCGTACGTGGGACGGCGGCGAGCTTCGTGCGCTTCGGTCTGATCGCGTACTTGCTTGTCGGTTTGGTCGAAACGCTCTCGGGCTTCCGCAGCGTGGCGTTGGAGACGCAGTTCACGTTCTTCGACGTGGCGCTTCAGCAGCTCGCGTTGTACGGCGCGGTTTCGATGATCTTCTTCGGTGCGATCTATTTCATGGTGCCGCGTTTGACCGGTAACGGCTGGGCGTCGACCGGACTCACGGTCGGTCATCGCGTCCTCGTCAGCTTGGGCATCGTGGCACTCGTCGTCACGCTCGCGGTCGCCGGATGGACCCAGGGTTCGGACCTGCTCGATGCGAAGCTCGCGTTCGGCGACATTATCGGCCGCGCGAAGCTCACCCTGCTTATTACGAGTGGAGCGCAAATCGCTCTGCTTTGCGCCAACGTTCTCCTGCTCGTCAACTTCCTCCAGACGATTAGCGCGACGGTCGTCGCCGATGTCACGGCTCTCAGCCCGCTGCGGGAAACTTCGGAGGCGTCCGCGTCATGAAAAACGGTCCGCTTTTCGTCATCGGCATATTTAGCGCACTCACGATTTCGTGGGCGGGCATCGTGCTGGGCACTCACGCTCAGCTCGGCTCGCTTGCGCCGTACTACGACGACACCGAAGGGAAATCTTTCCCGCAACGGACGTCGGGCTTGGCGGCGCAAGGCGAACTCGTTTACACCGACCTCGGCTGCGCGGCCTGTCACACTCAGCAGGTGCGCCGTCCCGATTTTGGTGCCGACCAAGCCCGTGGATGGGGCGATCGTCAGAGCGTCGCGCGCGATTACATCTTTCAGCAACGGCCGCAGCTCGGCGCGCTGCGTTATGGTCCGGATTTGGCTAACTTCGGCGCCCGTAAGCCTAACGCTCCCGATGCGGATCAGCTCATGAAGTTTTTGTACGAGGGATCGGCGACCCATCCGAGCTACGCGTTTCTTTTCGAGACGAAGCCAATCGTCGGAGAGCGCTCGAATCGCGCGCTCGCGCTCAGCGGCCGTGAAACGGTGGCGGCGGGAGAGCAAGTGATTCCAACCGCACGGGCCGAAGCGTTGGTTGCCTACTTGCTGAGCTTGAACAGCAGCTACGAATATCCTGAGGCACGGCCAGTTGCTCCCGCCGCGGCGGAGAAGCCCAAGGAGGGGCACGCTGCGACGGTAAACACGGAGCCGCCGGCTCAAACCGAGAAATCCAATCCTCCGGGAAAACGCCCGGAGCAAGCCGTTCCCGCGGCCGCGCCGGACGAGAAAAAGAAGCTCGACGCCCAGAAGAAATGAGCACGCCTTCGAATCACGATCCGCGTCTTGATCGCGCCGTTTTAACGGACGACGAAGTGCTGTCGCAGCACGAAAAGCTGCTCGGCAAGCAGCCTGACGATCGCGGCCACTATCGGCTTACGCCCTTGGCGATGTTGTTCGTCTTCGCCGGCTTTATTTTCTTCGGCGCCATCTATCTCGGCCGGTTCCATGGCCACTTCGACGCCCGCATCTACAACGAGAATCTGAAGGAGTTCGGCACCGCCAAAGCCGCCGCCGCTCCGGTGGATCCTGTCGTCGTCGGCGAGAAGCTCTTCAATAATGCGGCGTGCAACACCTGCCATCAGGCGACGGGTGTGGGCGTTCCAGGTGCCATTCCGCCGCTGGCGGGATCGGATTGGGCGCAAGGTTCGGAAGAACGAGCGATTCGCATCGTCTTGCACGGCTTGCAGGGTCCGATCTCGGTGAACGGTACCAATTACAATTCTGCCATGCCAGCATTCGGCAAAGTTGCCGGCAGTGGGTTTAACTGGAGCGACGACAAGATCGCTGCCGTCCTAACTTATGTCCGCCAAGCCTGGGGCAACAAGGCTCCTCCGGTGACTGCAGCAAAGGTCGCCGAGATCCACGCCAAGGAAGGCGATCACAAGCCGTGGACGGCGGACGAACTGCAGAAAATCCAGTAATCATTTTTCGCACGCCAATGCCTAAAAGCCGCGCCCGTTTTGGGCGCGGCTTTTTCATGCGTTCGTTCGACTCGTAAACGGGTGGGAGTCCGGTCTAAGCGCCACCGGATTGAGCGCGGAGCGCAGACTACGAGATCGGTGCTCGGCGGCGGGGTTCGGAGATCCCCGCCCTATATCAAATCAATCGCTGCGTCCGGTTTACTCGCCGAGTTTTCGGCCGGTCACGAGGTGATTCTGGACGTAATCTCGCACAGCCTCGGTCAATGGTGTCATGGCGCGACCATAGCCGGTTGCTCGCAGCTTCGAGATATCGGCGCGGGTGTAGTACTGGTACTTGCCGCGAAGCACTTCGGGCATGTCGATGAAATCGATCTGGGCTGGGCGACCGAGCGCGTCGAAAATTGCGCGGGTGAGCGTGATCCAAGTATTCGCTTCGCCGCTGCCCAAATTGTACAGGCCCGCCGCCGCCAAACCGCGTGCATTGTCGGCAAAGTGGAGCGTCATTTCGATCGCGTCCTTCACGTAAAGGAAATCGCGCATCTGCTCGCCATCGCGGTACTCGGGCTTGTGGCTCTTGAAAAGCTGCACACGCCCGGTCGAGAGGATTTGCTGGTACGCTTTGTTCACAAGCGAACGCATGTCGCCTTTGTGATCTTCGTTTGGGCCGAAGACGTTGAAGTACTTCACGCCCACAATCTGCCCCAACCATCCCATACGCTGCGCATGCAGGTCGAAGAGATGCTTGGAGTAGCCATACATGTTCAGGGGACGAAGGCGGTTCAGGTTCTCGTCCTTGTCGTCCATCCCTTGCGCACCGTCGCCGTACGTCGCCGCGGACGACGCATACACAAAACGCGCCTTTTGTCCGAGGGACCACGTGGCGAGCTCTTTGGTGACCGCGTAATTATTATCGATCAGATACGCCGCGTTCTTCTCGGTCGTCGCGGAGCAGGCGCCAAGATGAAACACCGCACTGAATCGCCCGAAGGCGTCGGGCTTTTCGGCGATGCCGCGGCGAAACGCATCCGCTTCGACGTAGTCGGCGTACTTCAGCGGCACGAGATTCTTCCATTTCTCGTCGGTGCCGAGAAAATCGGTGATGACGATATCGGTATGGCCTCGTTGATTGAGCGCCCACACGAGCGCACTGCCGATAAACCCGGCGCCACCCGTGACAAGAATCCGCCCATGGAGTGCAGTCATGACAGAATCGTGAACGGAGAGAGGAAGGGCGAGGATTCGGAGCTCATGGATTTTTGGGCTGCCGGCAGGGTCTCAGCTGTCTTTCGAAAGTTCCTCGGATCGGGCTTTCGCGGCGAGGACCGTCTCTTTGATGAGGCCGCGAAAATCGCGGGCAGCCATCCGCTGCAGTCCCGCGTACGTCGTGCCGTTGGGCGAGGTAACTTGGTTCCGGAGGACGTCGGGCTCGACGTTTTTCCGCGCCAATAATCGCGCGGAGCCCAGGAGCGTCTCGACGGCCAGCTTGTGCGCCACGTCCGGAGCCAAGCCGGCGGCGACCGCCCCATCGCGCAAGGCTGCCGCGAATTCGAACACGTAGGCAGGACCGCTCCCGCTGACCGCGGTGATCGCATCCATCTGCGTTTCGTCCACGGCGACGAATTGGCCGAGCGCGCCAAGAATGCTCTCGACCAGCGCGCGATCGGAGGAGGTCAAGGGTTGATGCGCACACCACGCCGTGATACCAGCGCCGATTTGCCCCGGCGTGTTGGGCATGGTGCGTACCACGTTCCGGGCTTTCGGAAACGCCTTGGTGAGGCTCGACAACTTTTTGCCGGCGAGAATCGAGATGATGAGCTTGCCCGCGGTGAGGTTTACGAGCTGAGGATCGGCTTCCGCGAGATGTTGGGGCTTGAAGGCCAGGACCACCGCGTCGGCCCCATCCAGCAGCTGGCTCAGCGTCTTGGCATTCGTGATGCCGGTTCGGCTCGCCAGCGTTTCCGCCGTTGCATCGGCCCCGCCGAAGCATGTCAGCTCAGCAGCGGTAGCGACTTTTTGCGCCAGCAGACCGTCGACGAATGCCGACGCCATGTTGCCTGCGCCCACGAAAGCGATTTTAGCCATACCTCTCCACCATCAGGAATTGGCGCGGAACGTCCAATCCCGAAATGCAAACGCGCCTGCAAACCGACGCTGAGACGGTGGAACCCGATGTACTCATCGGGCTGTTGTGCATGATGCCGAGGCGCCGAAAAGCCCGATGGGGACATCGGGCTCCACCTTTTAGGCCCGCTCGCGGACTCGGCGTGGTGACCGAACCTCAGCTGTCCGAATGCTTCTTCGAACGCCGTTCGATCGGGTGTAGCAGCACGGCGGTGGCTCCGCCGCCCGTCGTGTCCGTCATGGAAACTTCGCCGCCGAGGTTGCGCAGCGCATGTCGCGCAACGGTCAGGCCCATGCCGACACCGACGGTATTTTTAGTGCTGACGAACGGCTCGAACATTTTGTCCCGGATATCGGCATCGATGCCGTGTCCATGATCGACCACCCGAATTTCGACGAACTTGCCCTCATCCGGCTTTTCGATGGTCCGCGTGTGAATCGAGATTGGCCGCGGATCCGTGGGCTTGTTGTCGTAGGCCTCCCAAGCGTTGATCAGTACCTTTTCAAGCACCTCTTCGAACACTTCGAAATTGGTGTCGATCGCGAGATCGTTCAGCGGATTGTCGACGGTGACCGGCGTCGTGACCTTATAATCTTCGTGGAAGCGCGAGATGCTTCC
>CBINOT010000085.1:0-23662 GCA_966252355.1 uncultured Opitutus sp.
CACGGCGTCAGCGATGTCCCGACTGGCGAACCTGCAGCCGCGCATCTCGGCTCGCCCTTCGATCTCGATGTCGTCGGCGAGGTGAGCGGCGGCTCGCTGCGCGTGAGTTTTCATTTCCATCGCTCGGCGCAAACGCCCGAACAACGCGCGCAAATCGTGGCGGCGTTTCGCCGGGCCGTGGAAGAGGGCGTCGCGGAAGGTTGTCGCGCCAAGCCCCAGCCGTCGCTGTCGGACTTCACGGGCGGTTTGACCACGCTGGCCGATCTGGACCGGCTCCTCGCGCGCTGTGCCCGGCGGGACGCCGAGGTGGAAGACATTCTGCCGCTGACCCCGATGCAGGAGGGCATGGTTTTCCATGCCTTGTACGAGCCGCAGAGCGCGGCGTATTCCGATCAGGTGGTCTTGCGGCTGCGCGGGGCGCTCGACGCGAAAATCTTCGCCGCAGCGTGGCAGGCGCTCGGGCAGCAATATCCGAATCTGCGCGCGACCTTTCTCACCGGCGAAAGCGAACGTCCGGTGGCCCTGATCGTACGCGGCTCGATGCTCGGCTTCTCGTACCGTGAGACGCGGGACGGTGCGGAACTCGCGGCGCTGCGCGCGGAAGAGCGGGCCGCAAAATTCGAGCTCGAAAAAGGCCCCTTGCTGCGACTGACGCTCGTGCAGCTGGGCGCCGGCGAACACGAAGCGATCCTCGGTTTTCACCATAGCATTCTCGATGGCTGGAGCAGCGGACTGATCTGGCAGCGGCTCGAAGAAAATTATCGCGCGTTGGCGGCCGGAAAGCCGGCGCCGAGCGTGCGCGGCGCCTATCGCGACTTTCTGCGCTGGCTGCGTGGGCGAGACGCGGAACGCGATCTGGCCGGCTGGACCGCGATGCTCGCGGGCGCGGCTCCCGGCGTCGGCGTTCCCGCGGGCGCCCCGCGCCTCGGCGCGCCGGTCGTGCGCACGCGCTCGTTCAATTGGGAGATGGGCCGCGAGCGCACGGAACTCTTCGTGGCGTCCGCGCGGCGGCTCGGCACGACCGAGAACAGCCTGTTTCAAACGCTGTGGGGCATCTTCCTCGGCAAGCTCGCTCGCCGAACCGACGTGGTATTCGGCGCGACGGTATCCGGGCGCACGGAAGGCGTGCCGCACGTCGAGGAAATCGTCGGGCTGCTCATCAACACGATCCCGGTGCGCGTCGCCTGGCAGGACGCCACATCCTTTCAAGAGCTCGCTGAACGCCTGCGCGTGCAATCGGCCGAGGGCATGGAGCGCTTGTCGGTTTCGCTCGCGGATATTCAGAGCGCCATGGGCGGTGCGGCCGTCGTACAGCACACGCTCGTGTTCGAGAATTATCCGGACGCGAACGAAGGCGACGCGCTGTGGAAAATGGAAACCGTCGCGGTGCACGATCCGATGCACTTCGAATTCGGCCTCCTCGTCGTACCCAAGCGCGATGGATGGATTTGCCGGATCGTCGCCGATGAGACCCGCTATCCCGACGCCTACCTGAAATCGCTGCACCAGGCGTGGCACGAGGTCGTCGACCATTATCTCGGCGCGCCGGCGAGCGTCGTCGAAGGCTGGGCTCCGGCGCTCGCCGCCGATCGACTGCGGCGCATCGCGGTGGCGGCGACGTTTACCGCCGAACCGCTCGAAGACGCCTTGCGCTTCTGGCTCCACGGTCGCGGTGAGGAGGCCGACGTGCAGTTCGCGCCGTTCAATCAGGTGCTGCAGCAGTTGCTCAACCCCGAGGGCGAGCTGCTGCGGTCCCGCGCGGACCTCAATCTGCTGCTCGTCCGCCTGGAAGACTGGGCCGGCTCGAAGCGCGCCGATGCAACCGCGGTCGAGGAAGCGCTCGATCTGAACGCCGACCATTTTGTCGACGGCCTGCAGCGGCTTGTCCAGGCGGCGCCCCACGCGCGCACGCTCGTGCTCTTTTGTCCGCCTTCGCCCGAGGCCCGTCGCTCTTCCACGCTCAACGATGCGCTCGCGGCGGCCGAGCGCCGGTTGTTGCGGCGGATCGATGTGCCGCGCCTGCGTTCCGTTCGCGCGATCGCCGGGCGTGAGCTGCTCGGACGTTTCGCTGGCTTAAGCGTCGACAACGCCGGCGGCGAAGCGCTGGGCGGCGTGCCTTATACCGAAGAGTTTTTCGCCGCGCTGGCGAGCGAAGCGATTCGCCGCTGGGATGGGCTGACGCGCGCTCCGTTCAAGGTGCTGGCCTTGGATGCGGATAACACGCTGTGGCGTGGCGTGCTGGGAGAAGACGGCATCGAATGCATCGAGTTCACCGCCGGACATCGTCGTCTCCAGGAGGTCGCGCAAGCGGCGCGGGCCGGCGGAATGCTGCTCGCGCTGGTCACGAAGAACAATCTCGACGACGTGAAAGAGGCGTTTCGCGTCCGCACGGAAATGCCGCTGCGCTGGGACGATTTCGTTGCCATCGAAGCCAGCTGGCAGCCGAAGTCCGAGACCCTGCGCGCCATCGCGCAGCGCTTGAACCTCGGGCTCGACAGCTTTGTTTTCCTCGACGACAGCAGCCTGGAATGCGCGGAGGTGCGCGCCGCGTTGCCGGATGTCTTGACGCTGCAGGTGCCGGCCGAGCCCGACGCGATCGAACGCTTCGCGGCGCATCTGTGGCCGACGGATGTCTTCGCCGCGTCTGGGGAGGACCAGCAGCGCAGCGAACTCTACCAGGTCGAGTCGCGCCGCCAGGCCGCACGCGCGGCGAGCGGCGGCCTGAAGGATTTCGTCCGGCAACTCGAACTCGCGATCGAGCCGGTGCCCGTAAACGAAGCGAACCTCGAGCGGGCCGCGCAGCTCACCCAGCGCACGAACCAGTTCAATGCGTCCACCGTCCGCCGCTCCGCCGCGGAGATCGCGGAGTTTCTCGCTCGTCCAGGACATGGCGGCTTCCTGCTCGAGGTGAAGGACCGCTTCGGCGAGTACGGCCTGACCGGCTTGGTGCTTTTCCGAGACGACGTGGACACCCGCACGGTGGACACGCTGCTGTTGAGCTGCCGCGTGCTCGGCCGCGGCGTGGAACACGAGCTATTGCGGCGGCTCGCGCGCGAGGCGGCCGCGCGCGGGCTGAAAATGGTGCGGGTGATCTTCGCGCGCACTGCGAAAAACGCGCCGGCCGAACAGTTCTTGCGGGCATGCTCCGGACGAGAAGAACGCGATGCGAGCGGAGTCGGCGCCTTCGCCTTCTCGGTCGACGCCGCGAGCCGCGTCGAAATCGCCGAGGCTGTGGCCGACGTTGTCGCGTCCGAACCGGCGGCACCCGTGGCCGCGCGGCCGGCAGCGCGTGTCGCCGCCTCGTATTTTTATCAAGTCGTCGCGACCGAACTTTCCTCGCCGGCGACCCTTTTGGCGGCAGTCGCTGCGGCCGCCCAACGCGGTCGTCCCCGCCGGGCTGCGGCCGCCTACGAAGCGCCGCGGGAAGGCGCTGAGCAGACGATCGCCGAAATCTGGGCGACGGTGCTCGGCGTCGAACGCGTGGGACGACGCGACGATTTCTTCGCCCTGGGCGGACACAGCCTGAAGGCCGTGATGATGCTCTCGCGGGTGAATCGGGCGCTCGGGGCCGAACTGCTGCTGGAGACGATTTTCGCGACGCCGGTGCTGGCGGAGTTCGCCGCGCGCGCCGGTTCAAGCGTCGGCACTCACGGCGCGCGGCAGCCGATCGCCCGCGTTGCCGAGGCGGCGGATTATCCGCTCTCGGATGCCCAGCGGCGGCTTTGGTTGATCGAACAGATGCGCACCGATCCGCCGTCGCCGTTTCATATGGCGGCGGTGTTCTCGCTGCGCGGCGCGTTGGACGAAGTGCGCCTCGTCACGGCGTTTCGCCGCGTGATCGAGCGGCACGAAAGCCTGCGCACGGGGCTCGTGCAGGTCGGCAACGAGCCGCGGCAGCGCATCTTCCCTCAAGTCGAGTTTTCGCTCGAAGCGGTTGCGGCTAGCGGGCTGCCGGAATTTATCGAGCGCGAGTTCGACCTCGCACGGCCTCCGCTCCTGCGCGCCGCACTGCTGCGGGACGGCGAGCTGCGCTGGACCTTGGCCGTGGTCATGCACCATGCGGTGAGCGATGGCTGGTCGATCGGTGTGATCGCAGAGGAGCTTTCGCGGTTTTACGGCGATCCGCAGTTCGCGCCGCAGCCGCTGCCGATTCAGTATCGCGATTACGCCGTTTGGCAGGAGCGGCAGCTCGCCGACGGCAAATGGCAGCGCGCGGCGGACTATTGGCGGCAGCTGTTTCGCGATCTGCCGAGCGCGCTGGAGCTGCCCGCCGACCGGGCGCGACCGGCGATCAAGCAATCGCGCGGCGCCGAGGTGCGCGCGACGCTTCCGCTCGCGGCATGGGGCAAGATCAAGCAAGCGGCGCAGCAGGGCGGCGCGAGTCCGTTCGTGGCGTTGCTGGCGGTGTTGCAGGTGCTGCTCGCCCGGCACGCGCGCGCGCAACGTTTCGTGATCGGCACGCCGGTGGCAGGACGCGATGCGCCCGAGCTCGAGCCGCAGGTCGGCTTTTTCGTCAATCTGCTGCCGATCGTCGCCGAGGTCGAAGGCGCGCGCAGCTTCACCCGCCATCTGGCCGCCGTGAAGGATTCGGTGGCGAGCGCGTTGAGCCATGCGGCGTATCCGTTCGACCGCTTGGTCAACGACCTGGTCTTGCCGCGCGACATGAGCCGTGCGCCACTGTTCGATGTGTTGCTCGTTTTCCAGAGCAATCGCGACGCCACGCTGTCGTTGGGCCACGTGCAGCTGGAAACGGTTCCGCGTCCGTCTCAAACCAGCCAGTACGATCTCACGTTTGAGTTGGTCGAAACCGGCGAGGGACTCTGGGTGCGGCTCGAGTACGCGACGGCGCTGTTCGACGCCCCACGGATGCAGCGCTTGGCACAGCAGTTTGTCGCGTTGCTCGAAAACGCCTTGGGGAATCCCGCGCAGGCGGTCGAGGCGCTGGAGCTTTGCCCGCTCGCGGAGCGCGAATTGATTCGTCGTTTCGAACGCGGCTCGAAGTTCGGCACCTCGGTCGCGCGCACCATTCCGCAGTTGGTGCAGGAGGCGGGGAAGTTGGACCCGACGCGGGTGGCATTGGCCGCCGGCAACCGGACGATGACGTACGCCGAGCTGGACCGCCGAACGCAGGCGATCGCGGCGGCGGTGCGGAACGCCGGCGCGCGGCCCCAGGAACTCGTCGCCGTCGCCGGCGAGCGCTCCGAACAGTTTATTTGTGCGCTGCTCGGCGTCATGCGCGCAGGCTGCGTGTATGTCCCGCTCGATCTCAAGCACCCGGACGAACGGCTGCGGATGGCGATCGAAGACGGTGGGGTGCGACGCGCCTTGCCGATCGGTCGCGAGGCCGAGCAGCGGTTGCCAGGTCTCGGCCTGGCGTCGATCGATTCGAACTCGGCAAACGCCGATGAGATCGCGCATGTCGAAAACGTGACGCCGGACGATCTCGCGTATGTGATTTTCACTTCGGGTTCGACCGGTCGGCCGAAGGGCGTGGAGATCACGCATGCGTCGTTCGCGACGATGATCGAGTCGCAGGTCAGGACCTTCGGCGTGCAACGCGACGATCGTTGCGCGTGGTGGGCCTCGTGCGCCTTCGATGCCTCGCTGTCGGAAATCTTTCTCGGGCTCACCACCGGCGCGACGGTGGTCGTTGCGGAAACAGCCGAGCGGGAAGATCCGGCGGCATTTCTCGCTTGGCTGAAAGCGCTGCGCGTGACGGTGATCACGCTGCCGCCGGCGTTCCTCCGCGTGCTCGAGCGCGCCTCGCTGGATCCGGTGCGTATCTTGATCACCGCGGGCGAAGCGGCGGACGCGGGCGATCTGCGGCACTACGCGCAAAGCGCCCACGTCTTCAACGCCTACGGTCCGACGGAAACCTCGGTCTGCGCGTCCATTCAGCGCGTCGCGAGAGAGGCCGTCGCGGAGCGGACTATTCCGATCGGTCAACCGCTCGATGTGGCTGCGGCGTATGTCCTCGACGCCGCTCGTCGGCGTGTGCCGCTCGGCGTGCCGGGCGAATTGTACGTCGGCGGGCGGATCGTCGGACGGGGATATCGCGGCGCGGCGTCGCTCACCGCGGAACGCTTCTCACCGGATCCCTTTGCCGCCGAGCCCGGCGCCCGGATGTATCGGACGGGCGATCTCGTGCGGTGGCGTGACGACGGCGCGCTGGAATTTTTGGGACGCGAAGACGCGCAGGTGAAAATTCGCGGCTTCCGGATCGAGCTCGGCGAAGTCGAGAGCGCGCTGCGACAAGTTCCCGGCGTCCGAGCGGCCGCCGTGCTGGCGGTGGACCGGCTGGGGACGAAGGCATTGGTCGCGTACGTCGCGGTGGACCAAATCGGCATCGAAGCACTACGGGTCGCGGTGGCCGAGCGCTTGCCCGACTATATGCGGCCGGCGGCGTATTGCTTGCTGGAACGCTTGCCGACGACCGCGAATGGCAAACTCGACAAAGCCGCGTTGCCTGCGCCCGACTGGGCTGGCAGTGAAGCCGTCACGCCGCCCGCGACCGAACGCGAACGCCTCGTCGCCGCCGCGTGGGCGGCCGCGCTGTGCCTCGAGCGCATCGGACGCGAGAGCAACTTCTTCACCCTCGGCGGCGACTCGATCAAAGCGCTGACGCTGGCCGCGAAGCTCCGAGCGACCGGCTGGGAGTTGGGGCTGAAATCGATTTTCGCGCATCCGGTGTTGAGCGAGCAGGCCTTGGCGCTGCGGCCGGTGACCGCGGCGAAAGCGCGCGAGGTCAGCGGGACGGTGCTGCTGACGCCGATTCAAAAGTGGTTCCTCGAGGCGCACGCCGGCGCGCCACGGCATCATTTCAACCAAGCGCTGTTCTACCGCGCCGCGGAACGCGTCGACCTGGCGCGACTGCAGCAGGCCGTGAACGCGCTGTGGGTTCGGCACGCGGCGTTGCGGGCGACATTCGTCTGCGAGGCCGGCGAGTGGCGGCAGATCATCCAGCCGGCGACCGCGCCGGCGCCGGACGTGCAGCGTCTGGATGTCTCCGCGGATCCGGCCGCGCGCGCGACGACTGCGGCTTGGGTGGAGACGATGCAGTCGGGGCTGAAGCTCGAGACCGGTCCCCTCGTGCGTTATGGCCTTATCCGCGAAGCGGCCGGCGATCGCGTGCTTTGCGTCACGCATCATCTCGTGTCCGACTGGGTGTCGCACCGGATTTTGATCGAAGATTTGACCACGGCGTATGGCGCGAACGGCGGGCCGTCGACCTTGCCCCCGGCCGGCACCGAATTGGACGAATGGACGCGCGCGGGCGCCGGGTGGGCGAATGACGCCGGTGGCCGCGCCGCGCTGATCCAGCAATGGAAAGCGATCGCGCGGTCGGCGCCGTCGATCGCCGTTGAGTCGCCGGGCCGATATGGCGAGGTAGCGGTGATTGCGCGCGAGCTATCGGGCGAAGCCACCGCAGCGTTGCGGCAAACCGTCGCCCGACAGGGCACGGCAACGCTGCGCGACGCGATCCTCGCGGGGATGGTACGGGCGGAGCGCACCGTTTTCGCCCGCGAGCGCTTGGCCGTGCAGCTCGAAGGCCATGGACGCGACCGCGGGTCAGGCGAGCTCGACGTCAGTCGGACGGTCGGCTGGTTTACGAGTCTCTATCCCTGTGTGTTTGAAGCGCGAGCGACGTCGGACGATGCGACGGCGATCAGAACCGTGTCCGAAGCACTCGCCGCGTTGCCGGACGCGGGTGCGAGCTACAGTCTGTTGCGCGCCTATGGACCGAATGCCGCGAAAGGTTCCGCGTTGGCGGTGCCGACGACCATCGGCTTCAATTTCCTCGGCGAATTCACGGCCGGGCCGGACCGCGCGATGTTCGCCATCGCCGACGAATTACCTGCCGCAGCCATCGCGTCCGATTTCCCGCGCGATCATCCGCTGGATGTGACCGCGTGGCTCTTCGACGGACGCCTCCACGTGCAATGCGCCTTTCTCCCGTCGTCGCCCCGCCGCGAAGCGATGGAGCGTTGGCTCGACCACGTCACAAGCTTCCTGCGACGTGTCGCCGGTGCCTGAGCGCCTCTGATGTAGGTGCCCCTCCAAGAGGCCGGCGATTGAACGATTGCATGCCGGTAGACGTGGCCGAAGCACGAGGCCTCCGTTCCCAAGCGCCGCGGCTGGACGAATAGCCTCTAGCGCGGTCCCGCCGGCACGATCATGGCGCCCAGCTCCGCCGTGAGGATGGTGCGCGTTGCCGAGTCATCCCGAGGCGGATTCCAGATGGCAAGGGCAACCACGGCCACGCGCTCGTCGCGTTCGCGGCGGAGCAAGGTGTCCCATCGCCAGCGCAGCCATTCGCGCCGCGAGCCAGGCGCGCGGGGTAGAACAGTGCCGTCCGGCAGCTGGAGCGCGCAGGTGTAGACGCTGAATGGGGCCAGCGGATCATCGAAGGACCAAACCCGAAGAGGAAGATCGAGGCCATGGACCGAGAGCGCAATCGGCGGCGGCTGTCCAAGATAGTGGGCGCCCGAAACCGAAAGGCAGGCCTGCGGCGTGTGGACGGAGAGTTGGAAACGAGCGGAGTGGCCTCGGGTCCATTCCGCGAAATAGGCGGCGCGCGGCCTGCCGTCTTCACCGCGCCACGTTGCGTTTTGACCGGCCGTCGCCGCGAGGACGCGCAGGGATGTCAGCGGCATCGCGGTCGCCGTGAACGCCGGTCGTTCCGCGGGAAGCCGGACACACCAAGAGGGCGATGTGGGAGACGCCGCGTTTCGAGAACGAAACCAGCATACCGTCCCAGCCTCCACGACGAACATTACTCCGACGGCGGCGATGCTCACGCCGGCCGTGACGACGCGCGGCGTCGAGGCGCCGACCCGAAACGAGCTGGAGCCCCAGGCGGTCTCGAGCCGTTTCGGCGAGAGCGCGTACGCGATACCCCAGGTGATCGACAGCCCCAGCGCGAGCGCCAGGTATCCGGCGCAATCATGCCATACGGCGACAGCCTCGAGGCCTTGGTGTACGGCAATCGCCGCGAGCACCGTGGTTCGGACAAGGTTGGTCCCGATCGCAATGCCGATCGCCGCGGCCCCGAGGACAATCCGGCGCACGACTACGAGAGAAAGGTATTCGCCAAAAAATACGGCGAACATCACGAGCGATTCGAGCGATCGGAGACCGGCACATGCTTCGTCGACGCCCAAGGTTCCGCGTGCCGTCTCGATCACCGTACCGTGGGCGACCGCCGGTCCCACGAACTCGTTGATGAGATTAGCCGCATTCGCCGTGATAAAAGGCTGCATCCGGTCGAGCACGCCGTGGCGCGCGACTGTCGGCCACGGCAGAGCCGTGAGCATGAACACTATCGGCACGAGAAAATGCCGTACGTACCGTCCGCCTCCCACGCCTGCCAAGTACGCTGCCGTGATGCCGATCAGGCTGGCGACATAGACCCAGAGCATGGCCGTCCAATCGGGAAAGGGCTCGAGGAAGAGGCGCGACGCGGCGAGCGGCGCCGCGAAAACGAGGAGCGCCGCGAACGAAGCGCGCGAACCCATGGCGGCCGACGGTCGAGTCCGCCACCGTTCGGAAAACAGAAAGGCCGCTAACAACGGAACGACCCAGCCATACGCGTAGGCTGGATCACGATTCCACACCCGAGCAACAACGCGAAGGGCAGGAGCCCACAGCACCAGCAATAGCAACGCGACGTTTGCGCCACGAGCATCGCCCATACGGTTGACGACGCGCCGCATGTTATGGCCGATTCGCACTCGAGGGTTCCGCGGCGACGGCAAGACGACACGCTGCGCCCAGTATCTTACGCTCTTCCGGCAGCAGTCGTTCGGTCGCGACAAGCGCAAGGTACTCGCGCGCTACTTCGTGGCGCCCTGCGTCGGCTAGCATGGCTCCATAATAAAGCGCAGGACCCGGTTGCCGGCGCTCGGGAAGCGGAAGTTTTTCCAATGTCGTAATTGCCTCTTCCACGCGACCCTCCCGCCAGATTGCGAAGGCATGGGCGACAGCGAAGTACGGATTGGCCGGCTGCGATTCGTGGAGCTCGCGCGCTTCCGCTGCGAGCGACGGAACGAACGGACCCGGATCGGCGAGAAGCGCGGCCATGATCTGATCGCTCTGGATCCGGCGATCGCCGGGATGCAACCGCCGCCAGAGATCGTAGCTCCGCTTGAGTTCCGCGGTATTTCCATGTTCATGCCAATGTGCGACGAGCCGTTGCAAGGGCCAGCGGGCGTCTGGCAGAGACTCAGCCAACGCACGCAATGCCTCCGCATACTCGACGGAGTAGCCCCATCGGGAGGCCAGCCGGGCGAGTACGATCAGGTCGACGGGCCGCCCTTGGTTGAGGGCGACGGTTTCGCGCCAGGTCCGCAAGGCCTCCGCGGGCTGGCCGGCGGTGCGAAGCTTTTGCGCGGTGGCGGCGCCGGATAGGGTGGCCCGTTGGACGTCCCCCCAGGCACGCGTCTCCAACTCACGAAACAAGGCCGGCCAGTCGCCGATCATCGTGAGCGCGTCGGCCCTGGCGGTTGCCGCCTCGGGGGTGGCTCGCGCATCGGGTGGCAACGACTGCAGCCACGCCAAAGCGCGCATCGCTTGCTTCGTAGCGATATACCAATTCGCGAGCTGCACCGCGTCGCTGGGATTGCGCGAAGCTCGCAAGTGAACCGCGGCGCGTACTCGCGCCGATCCGAGGCCTGGCCATATGCGGTCAACGTTCAGTCGGCGGATGAAATCATCGAACGGGGCTCCCGGCACGGCCATCAGTTCGTCGCCGTAGCGGCGCGCCGACTCCGGGTCGCCACGGGCCACGGCGTCGTGGAGGAGCTCACGTGTGGCAATGGATCGAGCGTCAGCGTGCTGCGCTGCGATCTGCCGCAGCCGGCCGCGCGCCGCCGTCCGCACGGCGACGTCTTCCGACTCCAGGTCCAGCGAGGCGAGCTGGACGGCCGTGCTGACATCGGCGGGTTGGAGTCGCTCGAGTTCACCGAGCGCAGCGCGAGCGCGGCTTGCCCGTCCAAGGCGCTGCTCCAAGACAGCGGTCAGCCGCAGGACCTCGGGCCGCGCTCGCTGCTCAGGCGAAAACGACGCGAGGGCCGACTCCGCATCCGCCGTCTGGCGAAAGCGGAGCGCGGCCGACATCCACGCCACGCGATCGGCCAAGGAATCCGGCGCGAGCCGCGCCACCTGTTCGCGCAGCCCGATGGACGCGGGAGATTCCTCGATCTCCGCGATTTCGGCCGCGGTGCGCAGCGCATTGAGATCGAGCAAATCGGCCGCGCGCGCGATCTCGAGTGCAAGCTTCGCCTGCTTGATGTCACCACGGTTCAGATACGCACGAGCGCGTTCGCCGGCCTTTTGGACTTTGTGGCGTTGGAACCATGCGCTGGCCCGTTCGTGTCCGAGCCAGAACGCGGCGAGCAGCGCGATGGCGAAGATTCCAAGGAACCGGTTCCTCCGCCGGTGCCGGTTGCGGGTCGAGCCGACGAGCATGGCAAGCGTCAGCTCACCGACGAGCGCTGGTTGCGGCGCGGGCGCGTAGCCTTTTCGCCGAAAATGCGAGCAAGATGAGACCCACGATGGCGGTCCACGTCTCCGGTTCGGGAACGGCGGTCAGTGTAACGGGCGTGAGGAGGAATGCGTGGCGGGCCCCGGAACTGGTGGTCCCGTATCCGGTGATCTGCCCCAGGTCGTTGATGGAACGCGCTTCGTCGAGCGAGATGAAGCTCGTCGTGCCTAAATTGGTGACGCTACCGAGCAGTTCCAGCTGGTTCTGGGAATAGACGAACGCGCTGCCGGGGGAGTTCGACGCGCCGCCGACGATCGTTCCGGCATTGTTGATATCGTACGCCCAACTCGAGGTCCCGAGATCTGTCATCGCGCCGCCTTGATAAAGAAACGCGTGCCAGGTGCCCGCTGAAACCTGGCTCGCCCCGACGACCTGTCCGAGGTCGTTCAACCCGTAACCCCACGTGCGATCGCCGCCAAGCGTTCCGAGCAAGGTTAGGTTGCCGTCATCGAAAATAAAGGCACGCGTGGGGGCTTGGGACGTAGTATAGATCGTGCCCAGAACTTGCCCGCTCGCATTCACCGCGGTCGGGCTGCTGCTCGAAGCCCAATTCTCGAGGTCCGTGATCGTATTGCCGTCATAGAGAATGGCGTGGTAGTTGCCATTTACTCCGAGCTTCACCCCGGCGATCAGCCCTGCGTTATTAATGGCTAAAACTTGCCTGAATGGGTCCGGGAGCGGTGAAAGGGTTCCATTGGTGTAGGTGAACCTCAGGTTGTCCCACCCATCACCAGCGCCCCCGACAATCGTACTCGAGTCATTGATTCCGTATCCGCGGGAATTAACCTGTCCGAACGCACCGAGGTCGGAAAGCACACCACCGGAATAGACGAACGCGCGGACTTGGCCCCCAGGGCCCCAAGCCGTGCCGACGACCTCGCCTAGGTTGTTGATTTGGCTCGGAGTGATGTAGGTCCCGCCCAACGACCCCATATCGACGAGGTTGTACTTGAATTCCAGGAGAGTCTGAGCGGCGCATGGCAATGCAGCCACGCCAAGTACGCCAAGGAGCAGCCACCGGTGGAAATGCTTGAGCGAGCAACGCTGGAATATGCCCACGACTAAACGGTAAAACCAATTTTATTTGAGTCGATCTTGAACCTCACGCATTGCTTGCGGAAAATACTGAGCCCATTGCAGCGCGGAAGCCTCGGACTTGCCGCAATCCGCCCGATTGGTGGGCGAGGTTGGAGCCGCCTTTGAAGCCGTGGCGAACGCGCTGGCAGAGCGAGAAGATGAAGCTGCAGCGGTCGGTCGCGCACGCCGCGCCGCTGCTCGGCCTGTTCGAATAGGTATCGGCGATGGTTGTCTGGCTGACATGCGGTCGCGGCGGCGTTCAAGTCCTTGGGGGTCGATCCGGTGTACGCAATGATGTGCCGGAATCAGCATTGCTTTCGCGCGCGGCTGACGCCGAAGCCCTGGCGAATCGGAATTTCCTATCACATGCGACCGTCTTGGCCCATCGCCGCCGACAAGCTACCGCTGCGCCAAGAGTGGGTGCGCCGATACGAACTCGCTGCCGCGAACTATGCGTCGTGTGCGTTCGTGGAACAGCTGGGCCGTGGGGGGCACGAGCGCCGCAGCCGAACGTGTTCGAGAACTCCATGATCGACTCTGCCACGAGCTGGTGTCGCGCGCTCTGGCGCAGTGCATGATCTCATCGTCGAGCGGCGGACCAATGGTTCAACCCATGCGGCCGATTTCAAACACCCGTTTATTCCGATGGATTAACGCCCGCGCGTGAGACCGGCGGAATGTCCTTCGTGAATGCCGCCGAATCGGCGCAGGATGGCAACACATCGGCAGTTCAATCCTACCGATGTTTTTAGCGTTTTGGGCCTTTGTGACCAATCACTTCTGCGGCTTCGCGTCGCTCGGGAGCATGGACAATTCGTGGGCTTAATGCGTCGAATGGGCCGCGGTCTTTCTTTCAAACGTGACACGGAGCGGCCGAGGGCGGCCGCGCTCCTGGGCACGGCCCGTTGCACCGGTGCGACACTTGATGCGCCGTGGTTCGTCACGCGTTTTACACTTTCGGTGCATGCAGATATCAACTGCTGCGCACGATTGCTGCACGCGGACGACAGTCGGCATCACACCGGTTGCACACAATTCAGTACACCGCCCATGCACCGGGAAACGCACGCGTCGCGCACCGACTGCGCGTCTTTGGGTCCCCGACGGCCATCTCGACGATCCCCGAACGGCCGAGCCGCGGTACGATAACGACCGTCGAAACGGCGTTTGGTGGTTCCCGGAACCGATTTCGGGCCAAAAATTGTGGCGCCATTGACCGTAATGGCGCCACTAAACCCGGAATAGTGGCGCCATTAGCCAAAATAGCGGCGGCAGTCAGGATGTTGTCGATTTCTGACATTAACACGGCGCCGACGCTTTCCGCGGTCATGAGATGACGCGGCGGTGCAATCTTCTGTGCGGTGGTCGTGTCGCGCAAAGGCACCGACGGGCGATGCGAAACCCGCAACGCGTGCGCGCCGCGTGTGCTGCAAAATGCGCGGCCGCGTGTCGCGGCGGCGCGAGGCCGGTGCAACAGACGATGCGATCCGTCTGCGCGCAACGTTGCGGCGGTTGCGTTCAACCCTGACGCGAGTGCTGCATCGGCCCGCGTCGCGCAACCGCGCGTCAAGTGCGCGTCGAGCCGATCATCGGCGTGTCGCGACAGATGCGATAGCGTGCGATCCGCGGTGTTCTTTCCTGTCGAAGTCCCGTGCTCGCATCAGGCGAGGGGAGTGCCGCTGCTGCGCATCAGCTGCGTCGTTGGGACTGCTTCGCTGCGAATCAAATTCTGCGCCGATTGCGATCGTGGCGTGATCCACGGTGCGTACCAAACCGCTTATATCGGCTGCTTATCCGTCTGACGTTCGTTGAGCGGATCGCCGCGCAACCTATGTCCATTTATTGCCCTTTCGGCTGTCGTAGCGCTGCTCGAGGCCTGGCGCATCGTGTCATTTCGCGGTCAATCGGCCGCACCATGCCGCGTGTGCGCATATTTTCGCTGAAGATCATCGGGTGCTCTGGCCGGATCTTCGGCTCTGCCGTTCGCCCGCGCTTCGACTGTGGGAACGCTGTCGATCCAGCTGTCGTGCGGATTAGCTGCTCCGTGTGGCACGGGCATCCTGCCCGTGAGGTTGAATTGTGAGATGGGCGAGACGCCCATGCCATGTTTTCGACCTGTCCCTTTCATGACTTCCGTGCGGGCGTCTCTGCGCGTCACTGCGTCCAAATCCGCGGGTTTGCCTGCTGCATTTTTGCGCAACGGTCGCGCCGAAAACGGCATTGCCCGCGGCGCGTCAACGCATGTTTTGTTGGCTATGCGAACGTTGCTTGCGCTGTTGGCGCTCTGTGCTCCGGTCCTCGTTGCTTCCGTGCCGGACGATCCACTGGCGCGCGGCTTTCGCGCGCCGCCGCCGGATGCCAAGCCGCTGGTGTTCTGGCAATGGATGAACGGTTGCGTCACGAAAGAGGGCATCGTGTCCGATCTCGATTCGTTCCAGCGCGTCGGGCTCGCCGGCGTGCAGCAATTCCTTGTCGGGGGCAGCGAGTCGACCATCAACGATCCGGCGATCCAAATTCTGAATCCCAAATGGCGCGAGCTGATGCACTTTGCCGAGGTCGAAGCCGACCGCCGCGGCTTGACCTTCGGGACGCACAACTGTCCCGGCTGGTCGGCCACCGGCGGGCCTTGGGTCGAGCCAGACGATGCAATGCAAAAACTCGTGTGGTCTACCACCGAGGTGCCAGGCGGCGAACCGCTGCAACGCGCGATCGAGCGACCGGCCGTCGATGCCCGGTGGGATTATTACCATGACATCGTGACGCTCGCGGTGCCCGCGGGCGCCGCCGTGCCGCTCGATCGCGTGGTGGATCTTAGCGGCGCTCTCGACGCCGACGGTGTGCTCCGCTGGAAACCGGACGCCGGTCAATGGCGGATCCTGCGCTTTGGGCGCACGCTCACCGGTGCGATCAACGGGACGGCGCCCGCATCGGGACAAGGGCTCGAGGTCGACAAGATGAGCAAAAGCGCGCTCGACCGCTTTTACGCGGCGTATCCGACTCGGCTCATCAGCGACGCGGGCAAGCTCGCGGGTCGCACGTTCCGGCGCCTGGAAAACGACAGCTATGAAGCGGGCGCGCAGACGTGGACGCAGGAGTTTGCCGCCCAATTTCGCCGGCGCCGCGGGTATGAGCTACGGCCGTGGCTTCCCGTGCTCGCCGGCGTTGTGGTCGAGAGTGCGGACCAGACGGCCCGATTCCGCGAGGATTGGCAGCGCACGATCGAGGAGTTGGTCGCCGAAAACTACCATGGCCATCTGGCCGAGCTGATCCATCGGACGCCGGGAATGGAGTACCTCCTCGAGCCCTATGCCACGGGGCGAGCCGAGCCGTTCGATCTGACGACGATCAGCGCGGTGGGCGACATCCTGATGTGCGAGTTTTGGCAGAAACCGTCGACCTGGGGCTGGGACTCCGTGCGGCCCGTCGCATCGGCCGCGCACACGTGGGGCAAACGACTCGTCGCCGCCGAAGCGTTCACGGGTCAACCGCAATACGGCTGGCGGGTGGCGCCGTTCGATATGAAGACCACCGGCGATCGCGCGTTCTCGGAAGGGGTAAACCGCGTGATCCTGCATGCCGCGGCGCATCAACCCTGGCCGGAGCTGGCGCCTGGCATGACGATGGGGTGGTGGGGCACGCAATTCGGTCCCGGGCAGACCTGGTGGGAGCACGGCGGGCCCGAATGGATCGGCTATCTGAGCCGCTGCCAATTCCTACTGCAGCAAGGCAAATTTGTCGGAGATCTGTGCTTTCTCGCGCGGGGACGCGACCGCCCTGCGATACCCGCAGGCTACAATGGCGACGTGATTGGCCAGCGAGCGCTGTTGGAACGCTTGGAGGTGCGCGAGGGGCGATGGTCGCTGCCCGACGGCGTGAGCTATCGCGTACTCGTCATGCCACCGGCCCCTCATGTGCCGGTCGCGGTGCTGCGTAAAATCCGCGACTTGGTGCAGGCCGGCGGAACGATCGTCGGTTCGCCCCTTCGGCGCGCGACGGGGCGCGAGAACTATCCGGCTTGCGACGCGGAGATCGCCGAACTCACGCGCGACCTTTGGGGCGATCTGGACGGCGTGGCGCGAACCGAGCGTGCGTGCGGCCAAGGTCGGGTATTCTGCGGCGTGGCGCCTGCCGAGGTGCTCCGCCGGCTGAATGTCGCTCGTGACATCGAGGTCGAACCGGCCGCTTCGCCGATCGCGTGGATCCATCGGCAACTCGACGGCACCGATATCTACTTTCTCGCCAACCAGCAGGAGACGAGTCTTGCGGCCGTCGTGCTGCTCCGAGCCACCGCGGCTTCGACGGAGATTTGGCATCCCGATACCGGCAAGATGGAACTCGCGAGCGGCCAACGGACGGAAGACGGCCGCACTCGGCTGCACATCGAGTTTCCGCCGGCGGGTTCGTGTTTCGTCCTGTTTCGGGCCGTGGCCACCGACGGGGTCGCGATCCCGCCCGCGTACGTAACGGATGAAAAAAGTGTTCGGGAGATCGCCGGTCCCTGGAAGGTATCGTTTCCGCCCGGACGCGGGGCACCGCCCGAGCTCGTGCTCCAGAGCATGGAATCTTGGAGCGAAAACGCCGAGCCAGGCGTACGCTATTTCTCCGGCACCGCGACGTATCACCGGCAGCTTACGGTGAACGAGAGCGACATCATCGCGCCGCGCCGCGTGATGCTCGATTTGGGCCGGGTGGAAAAAATCGCCGCCGTGCGCGTCAACGGCACCGCGTTTCCCGCGCTCTGGGCGCCACCGTTTCGGGTCGATATCACGGAGGCCGTGCACCCCGGCGTAAACGATCTTGCCATCGAGGTGACGAACTTGTGGCCGAATCGCTTGATCGGGGACGAGCACGAGCCGGACGATGCGAAATGGTCCGAGCCCGATATGTTCAAAGTCGTCCAGCCTCCGCGCGAGATCGGCCGCCGACTCGCCGAAATTCCGGACTGGGTGACGAAGCATGAACCGCGACCCTCCGCGCGACGCGTCACCTTCACCACCTACAAGTTTTTCACGGCCGAGTCCCCGCTGCTGCCTTCGGGACTGCTCGGCCCGGTGCGGCTCGAAACGCTCGTGCCCCAGGATGCAACGCCGCCCGCCACCCCCGCGCGCCCCAGCCTGACGAACCCTTGAGGCGAACGCGACCGTGCACTCGGTCGCGAGTCCAGGCGAAGCGGTCGATCGACCGCCTCGCCTGCGTTCGTCGCGGTGTCAGGGCACCGTGATCTGGTCGATGTTGCCGAGATCCTGGCCATTCGACGCGAACCGAATCGTGTTCGTCGCAGTGTTGTTCAGGGTGATGTTCACGCTCATCGTCGCCCACGTCGTCCACGAGCCGGTCGCGTTGAACGTCACGTTCGAGGTGACGCCATTCACGGTGATCGTGCCCGTCCGCGCGGTCGTCGTCCCGTTGGCATACCGGATCGCGAGGCTCTTCGAGCCGCCGCCGTTGCCGTCGACGTTGTTGAACGTCAACGTACCGCCAGTCGTCGGGAAGTTGGCATATGCGCTGCCATTGAAGCCGGAGTTGGCGCTGTCGAACGTGACGCCACCGGCCGCCACCGCGCTTTCCGCCTGATAGGTGTCGGCGGCGTTCGTCGGGCCAGTCAGCTCCCAATCATCGAAACGCACCCACTGACCGCTCGCGGCAACCGACTCGACGCCGATGTCGCATTGGCCGTTGGTAACGTTGATCCCGGAGATCGTCTGCTGGGTCCACGACGACGCAGCCGCATTGAGGTTGGCATTCAGCTGGGTGCCGCCGAAATTTCGAGCGAAGGCGCGGCAAGTCGATTGGCCGCCGCTGCTCTGATACCACAGCTTCAGCGTATAGGTGCCGTTCGGCAGGCCGGTGATCGTTTGCAGGGTCGTCGTGTCGTAGGCGCTTGTCGCGGTGTGCGTGACGTAGAAGTTGCCGGTGTGGCCGCGCCCCGTGTTGCCGTTCGTGAACGAGCCGGTCGTGCCGGACGTCGTCCAGCCGGCGACCGACGTTTGGATGATACGATCGGCCTCGTACGATGAATTCAGGACATAATTATTGCCCGGCGCGACGCTCCACGTTCCGGCGGCCGCGTTGAAGTCCCACCTCGAGAGCGAATTGAAGATCGGCGTCGAGCCGTTGAAGGTCACGGGGCACCATTGGTTGTAACCCAGCCCGTTGCCGGCGAAGTCGCTCCAACGATCGCCACAGAATAATACCGTGGTGCCCGAGGTTCCGGCGACCGTGACGAAAAAGCCGGTTTGCGTGACATGACAGAAGTCGAGCGCGCTATTCGCCATCGTCGTCTCGGCCGAGTAGCCGCTTTGAATGCTGGTCGAGCTGATGACGTAGCAGGGCGACGCGTTCCAGCCATGGAGATCCGACGAGCAGAAATAGTAACGTCCATTGTATTTGAACATGCAGTTCCCCTCCCGGCCGACGGAACTCGTGTAGATCAGCGACGCGGTCTCGACCGCGAGCGAGTCGGACGGACGAATGCGCGCGACATAGAGATTGGTCCGGCCATTGGAGTTGCATGCGATGAGGTACGAGGTGCCGTCCGTATCGGTGAACACCGTCTGGTCGCCGGTCGTCGGCGTCGACATTCCCGGGATCGTGGTTTGCACGTGATCCTTGGTGAAGTTGCCCGTCGGCGTGCTGCAGACGCCGAAGAACTGGCCGCCAGCCGATCCATCGGTAAAGTTGCACTGGGCGAGCAGCACGTAGCGGCCGGTGTTCGCGTTGTGCACGACGCCCAACCGGGCGAACCAATTGACATTCGCGAGCCCTGCCGTGCTGCGGGTGAGGATGTTGTTCTCGAATTTCCAATTCACGAGGTCGGTTGAAGAATAACAGGTGACCGCGACGAAACTCGAATCGCTGTTCTTCGCCGTCGGGCTGTTATAGTAAGTGACGGCGCCATTGTATTTCACGCCATACCAATAGTAGGTGCCGTTGAACTTGAAGATGCCGCCGCCCTGGGAGTAGATCGGGTTGCCGGCGGTGTCTTTCCAAAAGGTGTCGTTGGCGATGATCGAGCCATGAGCGGCCGATGGAGCGAGCGCCGTCGCGGCGCAGGCAAGCGCGACGAGGGCGGTGAGATGGCGGGCGAACGTTCTGAGGAGCATGAATGACGCAGTTTTATGGGTTGTTTTTCCCGCGATTGGCGCGGGAGAAAATTGGAATGGAGCGAGGCCGGCCGGCGCTGAACCGAGGCGATGCCGGCCTGGGCCGCATGGCCGGCTTACTCGCTCGCGAGGCCTGCGCGGGCGGTAAACTGCGCGGCCGCATCGGGAGCGAAGCCGCGCCACATCGCCGTGACCGCGTTTAATGCGTGATCGCGTTCGGCGTCGGGAACGGCGCCCCCGAGCACCCACTCGACGGCGTCGACAGGGTCCGTGGCCGCAATGCCGCTCGCGGCCGTCGCCAGCAAATCCGTGCGCCGGTCCGGATCGCCTACGCCGGCAATCCACGCCTGCGCCCTCATCGGATCGCGTCGCGCCCACTCATCCGCGACCGAACGAAAGGCGTCCCGCTGCCTTGCTCCGACGGGCAGCTGCATCGCGACCGCCACGGCGCGGGCGGGATGCTCGACGGCGACGGCAGGCGCGATGGCGGACAGCAAGAGAGTCGCGGCGACGCCCCGCGGACTTTCCGCGAGCCACGCCGTCAAGGCGTTCGGGTTCTTTGCGAGAGCATATGCAACGACGGCGATTTGCTCCAAGGAAACCGCGGGGCGGTCCGATAACCACTTCGCGGCGACGACCGGCTCCTGGAGCGCCCAGCACGAAAGCGCGAGCCGGCCGAGCTCGGACTCGCCCGTGTCGCCGAGCTCGCATACGATTTCCCGCGCGTTGGCCTCGCCGATTCGGGCGGCAAGATCGCGCCGCAATGCGTCGGCTAAATCACGATCTTCAGGGCCCAGCGCCGTCAGTTGCGCCGCGATGCGGCGCAAAGACTCGAACTCGAGCGCTGCGCTCGACGCGGCGGGCGATTCGGCCAGCGGTGCGGTCGCTTTTCGCGGCGGGACGGTTCGACCAGGCGCAGACACCTTTGCGGCCGGCCCTGATGCGCGGGCGCGAGTTGAAGACGCGCCGAATCTGACGGCGACCGCGGCCGCGACGGCAGCAAGTGCGAAAGCAATGACGGCAAACCGGCACGACAGCGTGTGCGGCAGGGGAAGACGCATGGGGGTAGGGGCGGCGAAACGGGAATTCGCACGCGCGAAAGTCCGCCACTCCGCGGCGGCGTCAACGGATCGCGCGGTGTAGCGTACATCCCCCGTCGAACCGGCACTAGCTATGCGCGCGGAGCCGAGGCGGCGGCGTTTTCGATCGGAAGCTCGAGAATGAACGTGGCGCCGTGACCGGGCCCGGCGCTTTGCGCGCAAAGCGACCCGTGCATTTCCTTGGCGGCGTTGGCGCAGTAGTGGAGGCCGAAGCCGTGCCCGCCATGGCGCGTCGTGAAACCGAATTCGAAAATCCGCGTGAGGTTTTCGGCGGGGATGCCGGCGCCGTTATCCTCGACGACGAAGCGGACCCGGCGCTCGACCGGCTCGAGGCGAAGCCGCAGCTGCCGCCGACCGGGCTCCTGGGCGTCGAGCGCATGCTTGGCGTTCTGCAACAGGTTCGTGACGATCTGAAGCGCCTTGTGCCGTTCGAGCATGACGGGGGGACACGGCGCGAATTCCCTGATGACCTCGATGCCGTGCCGCGTAAGGGCGACCGCGGTCATGTGCAGCGCATCCTCGAGGAGTTCGGCGGGCGGCACGCTCTCGACGATGCCGGAATAGTGCGCGAACGTTTCCTGGCGCGCGACGATCTGCTTGATGTGTTCGACGCTGCGGCGGAGGGCGTCGGTTTCGCCGGCGAGGCGCTTCCGTTCCGCGCTCAGATGCGCGGCCAGGCTTTCGAGGTAGGGCAGGACGCGCTGTCCTTTGGGATCGTCCTGAAGAAAACGCGCCAGATTGGCCGTGTTGTCGCGCAGCAACGCCGTGAGTTTCTCCAGCGCGTCGACCTTCGACCCACGCAAGCCGTCGGCAAGTAACGACGTCGAAACGTTCACGCTGTTGAGGACGTTGCCGATGTTGTGCAGCACGTCCGTGGCGATTTCGGCCATCCCTGCCTGGCGCGACGCTTCCATGAGCCGCTGATGCGCCGTGATCAATTCGTGCTGCGCTCGCTTGAGATCCGTGATGTCTTCGACGATCCGGATTTGCTGAATGGCGGCGCCTTGCTGGTCACGCACGACGGCCGCGGCTAGCAGCGCATGCACGGTGGTGCCGTCTTTGCGCATGAAGCGTTGCTCGAGCGTATAGACGTCGCTCCGGCCCGAGGCGATCGAGGCCTCTTTTTCGAGCTGGCGCGGCGCGTCGTCGGGATGCGTCAGTTCCAGCAGCATGCGGTCGTTTGGCGCGGACATTTCCGAAAGTCCAAGGATGTTCCGCAGCGTCGAATTCAAATGGTAACCTATTCCGAGGTCGGTTCGGCTCCACGCGATGCCCACGGGGGCGTGTTCGAAAATCAACCGGAATAGCATTTCGCGCTGTTGGAGTTCGGCGGTGCGTTCGCGCACGCGCTGGTCGAGCTCGGCATTGAGCCGGGCGAGCTCCTTCGCCCGGTTTTTTAGCCGCCGTATCCGCCAGCCGATCGCGCCCGCTACGCCCACGACGAACGCGACCGTCGCGAATGCTCGAAACCAAAGCGTTTGATGGAAACGAGGCTCGATCGTGAGCGCAAGGGTGGCGCCAGCTGGGCTCCATACGCCGTCGCTGTTGCACGCGAACACGCTAAATTGATACGTGCCGGGCGCGACGTGGGTATAGGTTGCGCTCCGGGCGTGTCCCGCTTCGACCCACGTGAGATCGGAGCCCTGCAGCCGATAGCGAAAGCGAATTTGCTGCGGTGCGATCAAGCTCAGTCCGGTGTAATGAATTTCGAACCGGTTCACGCCGGCGGGAATCGTCGCGCGGCGATTCAAGTCCACCTCCAGTCGGCGATCGTCGGTCGTGATTGCCTCGATCGCCACCGCTGGCGGCTGGCGGTTGATTTGCAGGTCCCGCGGAAGGACGACGGCAACGCCTTTGACGGTCGCGAACACGAGGCGACCGTCTTGCAGATGCGCCGCGACCGGCGCCCCACTGGCGCTCGGAGTCGAGCCGCTCGACAATCCATCGCTGCGCCCGAGTGTAATCGGATTCAGCCGCCCGAGCTCGCCGCGGTCGAACGCATCCAGTTCGGAACGTAGCACCCGCGAGATGCCGCGCACCGCTGTGAGCCACAAGGCTCCCTCGTCGTCCTCGATCACGCCCGAAAATCCATCATCGATCATCCCCTCGGATTTGCCATACGCATGGACCACCCGGCCCTGCCAACGCACCAGCCCGGAGTCGTCGGTCCCGAGCCAGAGCGCGCCCTGCCGGTCCTCGTGAATCGCGCGAATCGAAATCGTCCCCAGTCCGGCGATGGCGACGGGGGACCATGTGCGGTCGGCATTGCGCCGATACAATCCTTTGGTCGACCCGAGGAGGAGGACTCCGTCGCGCGTGGCACGCAGCGCCCAAATCGTGTGCTGGCTGAAGTCCGGTGCGTTCGGCAGCGGCGCCAAGGCTCCGTTTTCGACGTGAAACAGGCCCCGGCCCGCGATCGCGGCGATGACCTCGCCGGTGGCGTCGGCGTGCACGGCGGTGATAAACCGGCTCGTCGGCACGCCCGGCGGAAAAACGTACGTGGTGACGCGGTCGCCCTCCAGATGATCCAGCGCGCTCCCGCGATTGCCGAACCACATGCTGCCGTCCGGCGCTTCATAAATTGCGGTGACATTCTCGTTCGAAAGCGGCGCGCCGGCCCGATATTGCGTCGTTTGGCCCTGGTGAAACCGCACCACGCCGCCGGTCCAACTGCTGATCCAAATGCTGCAATCCCGGCTTTGCACCACCGCGAGCGCGAGGGTCCCGAGGACGCCTTGTTCGTTCGACCACGTCGTCGCACGCCGGTTGTTGAAGCGATACAGGCCCGCCGAGCTGCCGACCCAGAGCGATCCTTCGCGATCTTCGAACAGCGAGTCGAC
>CBINOT010000086.1:0-23586 GCA_966252355.1 uncultured Opitutus sp.
CACGATGGGCGCCGCGTTCTATGACAACGAGAGCGGCTGCCTGGGAGCGTGGCTTTCAGGTCACGCCGGAAATTATGCCGTTCGCTACGACGCGTACTCCTGGAGCTATACCGGCCGCTCCCAGGTCTTCGGCGCCGAAACCCCGGGCACGCATGTCAATAACTCGCTCGCTTGGTTCAGCGCGCCCGAGCCGGTGATGGGAATCCCCATCGTGGACCACGTGATGCTGCAAGGCGCGGCCGTTATCGACGGGCCGGAGATCGCCTGGGTCAGCGAACTCTACAAGGGGAAAACGACGCCGGTGTTCACAAACATGATCGCCGATATCTTCCGAAAAGTGCTCGATAAAACGATCAAGATCCCGTCGTACTCCGAGGTGCTGGCGAAGACGCCCATCGCCTATGTTTCCGACCAGAGCAACATCGTCACCGGCGGGCTCTACGATGGGCTTTACCAGATCGACGGCGATGCCGGGAGCAACTATACTTGGTTCAAGAAAACCGGGCGCTATTCCTCCATTCCCGAATTGTACACGAGCAACTCGCGGGAAACCTCGCATTTCACCACCTACGTCCTGCAATCGCAATACAGCGCGCGCTGGCCGACGCTCCAGGACAAGATCGACGAGTTCAACGGGTACTTCTCGTCGCCCTCCTCCGGCGCCAGCTTCGTGGCGCGCCGCGACAATCGGCTTTTTGTCTATAATCCGAACATCAATACCAACACGAACACGACGGCATCCATCCCCCTGCAATATAACACGTGTTCCAACGCTACGCTGACGTTCCCGGCGCACACCTTCGCGGCCGTGGTGGAAAACAACTCGTCCCTTCAGATTTATCTCAACAACTATCGCACCGACAAAGATCCATTGTGGCAGCAATACGGCTCGGCGGGCATGAACCGTACGCAGGTGCAGGCGTACATCGTCAATACGTTCATCCCGACCCCGCCAGACGATACCGCGGCATGCATCCGCACGAGCACGATTCAAGTGTCCGGCTGCACGAACACACCGACCTATTCCTTCGCCGATCGTGGCGACCATCCGGCCAGCGTCGTCTCGAGCAACTTTTCCGGCAGCGTCTTCACGTTGACCGTGAAGGGAAATGGACCGGCCGACATCACGATCAATTGCGCGGGATCCGCCAACCGGCCCGCGGTGCCCGCGGGTTATTCCATGACGCCGCCCCCGGCGGCCACGACGCCGTCGGTGCCGACGGGTTTGACGGCGATCACGGTCTCCTCGAGTCAAATCGATCTCGATTGGGGCAACGTCGGCGGCGCCACGAGCTACACCGTTTTGCGCAGCACGACCAGCGGTGGCCCGTACAGCACGCGGGCGAGCGGAGTGACGGCCAGCAGCTTTTCGGACACCGGACTGACCGCGGCCACGACGTACTATTACGTCGTCAGTGCCGTGAATAGTTTTGGCGCGAGCGGCAACAGCGCTCAGGCGAGCGCGACGACTGCCAGCGTTACCGCCGTCGCGCATTCGATCAGCATTAATTTTGTCGGTGGCGGCACCGCGATGGCGTCAACGGAAAGCGCGGGGGTCGTGGCGAAGACCAACTGGAACAACGCGGCGAATGCCAACGGTTCCGGCATGGCACTGAAGGATCTGCAAGGCTCGAACACACCGGTAACCCTCACCTGGGCGTCCGATCATACGTCGCTTTCCACGATTACCGATACCGCGGGGAACTATAGGATGATACGCGGAATGCTTAATACGTCGAACACGTCGAGTTCAACGATCACGGTCGCCGGTTTGATCGGCAACGCCAACGGGTACGACGTCTATATCTACTGCCAGCCCAGCCAGCCGAGCACCGCGACGCGAACGGCGGCATATCAAATCAGCGGTTCGGGGATCACGACGACCACCGTCAACGCGACGGCGAGCACTCCGAATTTCACCGGCACCTTTACCCAGGCCAATAACTCGACCGGCAATTATGTGAAATTCACGATCGGGAATGTCAGTGGCTTTACGATCAAGGCCACGCCGGTTTCGGCCAGCGACGGCATCCCGCGTGCTCCCGTGAATGGCATTCAAATCATCCCGAAGTAAGGCACGTGCGATCGCGTCGAGCAGCATTGGAGCGAAGCGCCGCCGGATGCCGCCCTTGGCGTCCGGCTATCCGCGGGATGAATAAACCGAGCGCAGGGTGGGCGGCGGGAGCGGCGCTTTTGATGGGCGATCGAGTCGTTCGTTTTTCGCTCTGAGACGGCTTCATCCGTTCCAGTGCCGCGCGCGAACGGGCGATCTGCGGACACCGGCCGTTCTTCTGTCGGGGACACCGGCCGAATGCCGAAAGATGTCGCTGCAGTAGCCTCAGGGTCGAAAGAAACTCCAACGGCCGATCTTGTGGTAAGGGGTTTTCTTGGCGGCGACTCGAATCCCTGCGCACTCTTCGAAATCGTCGAACCTGGAAAGCCGGCCATGCCATTCGCGTTGCGGGCCGGCGAAACGAATGACTGGCTGAAGGTCCAAGCGATCGACATGTCAGGCGAGAGCGTCGCCGCCGTGCTGAAACAGCCGGTCGTCAGGGTTCGATCGGTCGGCATCGAGGTTATTCTGTCGCTGCGGACGCATGGCGCCAAAACCGCGATTGGGTCGGGGTGACCGAGCCTGGAATCGCCATCGGTTAGGCCAAACTCCAAACGCCGACTCCCCGGGGGGCGGAACCCAAAACCCAGAACCCAAAACCCAAAACCGCGCCGTGCGGCGCGCTAGTCGAGATCGTACACCTCGATCAACGCGACGCCGGTGTCGCCGGTGAGGCCGGAGACATTGGCGGTGTAGCCGCCGGGCGGCAGCGTGAGCAGGAGCGCGGCATCCGCCGTCGCTTCCGAGCCCCAGGAAAATGCGCCGACCGTCGTGGCCGCGGCGGCAACCTGGGCATCGCCGGCCCAACCGGCATTGGTCGCCAACGGCGCCGCATTCGACCCGAGGCGATACAGCTGGATCTGCGGAGTCGAAAGGGTGCCCGTCATCCCGAGCGCACGCAGCGCGGGGCCCGACGCACGGATCAGCACGGTCCGCGCCGTGTCGCCGCCAATCACAAAGCCTGCGATCAGGATATTGCTGCCCGTACCGACCCGCGCACGCACCGACACGTTCGTGAGCCGCGGCGAGCTCGTCGTGTAGGAGGCGGCGGGCGTGGTGTCGTAGATTTCCAAGAGCGCGACTCCGCCATCGCCCGATTGGCCTGAAATATTGGCGGTATGAGAACCGGCCGCGAGCGTTTGCAGCAGCGCCGCATCATGGCTCGAAGAGCTGGTCCACGGAAACGCGCCCACCTGCGCTGCCGCGGTGGCAACCGCCGCGTTCCCGGCCCAGCCTACATTCGTCGCCAGCAGCGTGGTCGTGGGTCCGAGCCGGTAAAGGTCGAGCTGCGGATCGGGTAGGGCGCCCGCGAGGCCGAAACTCGCGAGCGCCGGTCCGGAACCGCGCATGAGGATCGTTTGCGAACCGGCGGTGCCTCGCCCACCGACGATAAATCCCGCGATGAGAATGTCCGCGCCCGTCCCGACCGCCGCCCGGCCTGACACGTTGATCAACCGGCCGGGATTCGAGGACGCCATGACCGTCAGCGCCGCCGGCTGGCTGAATGTCGCCCCCGATCCATTGGCGATCAAACACGCATACGAACCCTGCCGGAGTCCCGCGCCGCTGAGCACCAATGTCGCCGTAGTGGCTCCGTGGATGCCGTTGCCATCGACCAGCAGCGCGCCGTCGAAATACCATTGGTAGGTGAGCGCTGGCACTGCGATCAACGTCAGGGCGCGAAGCTGGCTGCTCGTTATCACCGACGTCGCATTGACGCCGATCACGACGGTCCCACCGACGGCGGCCGTGAACGAGCTCGGCTGCGAGTTGATGGAAGGTCCGCCGAATGGAGCGGTGACGGTCAGCAGAGCGGCGGGGCTTGCGACCGATCCGCCCGCGTTCGTCGCCGTGACGGCGTAAGCCCCCGCGGCCGAGACTTGCGCGGCCGCGATCGAGTACGTGGAACTCGTGGCACCGGAGATGGGCGCGCCATTGAAGCTCCACTGATACGCCGGCGATCCGGTCGCCGTCACCGAGAAGCTGACAGCTGCGCCAACATTGACCGCTTGCGAGGCGGGTGCGGAAGATATCGTCGGCGGCAGCGGGAGAACCGTGAGCGACGCAGACTGACTGGTCACCGTGCCGCCCGGGTTCGTCACGTTCACGGCGTACGCGCCCGCGGCCGAGAATTGCACGTGATCGATCGCGTACGAGGCCGAGGTCGCGCCGGCGATCGGCGCGCCGTTGAAGGTCCATTGGTACGTCGCCGATCCGCTGGCGCTCACCGAAAAGCTCGCGGCGTTTCCAACCGTGACGCTCGCCGCAGCGGGCTGCGTGTCGATCGTGGGCGGCGCCACGACGGTGAGCGTGGCGGCGGCGCTCGTCGCCGTGCCGCCGCCGTTCGTGACGATGACGCGGTACGCGCCCGCCGAGGAAAGCTGCACGGACGCGATCGCGTACGATGCGTTGGTCGCGCCGGAGAGGGCTGCGCCGTTGAACGTCCACTGGTAAGTCGGCGCGCCCGTTGCCGTCACCGAGAAACTCGCCGCGGATCCCAAGGCGACAGTCTGTGAAGCGGGTTGAGCGGTGATCGTGGGCGCCGTCGCCGAAACGGCGAGCGTCGCCGAGCTCGTGGCCGTATGCAGCGTGGCATCCGTGACCACGACCGAATACGTGCCGGCTTGCGCGACTTGCACATTGGTCAACGTGAGGCTCGCGGTGCTCGAGCCGGAGATCCCGCCCTGATCCGAAAGATTCGCGCCGTTGAACTTCCATTGGTAACTGAGCGTGCCCGTGCCCGATGCCGTGACGGAGAACACGACGGACGAGGTGGCGGTGACGGATTGGCTCTGCGGGCCGCTGCCAATCGCGAGGGCGGTGAAATGAGGCACGCCGGTCCGGATGACATGATTGTACGTGTCGGCGATGAGCAGGTTGCCGGCGGCATCGGAGGCGATGCCCATCGGCGTGTTGAACTGCGCGGTCAGGCCCACGCCATCGATGGCATTGTTCACTTCGACCGCGCCGCCGATCGTGGTGACGACGCCGGCCGGGGAAATTTCACGGATCAGATGATTGTTGCTGTCGGAGACGAAAACGTTGCCCGAGCCATCGACTGCCACGCCGCCGGGCGAGTAAAACGATGCTGCCGCGCCAATGCCGTCCGCGCTGCCGAAGTTTCCAGCCGAGCCCGCGAGGGTCGAAACGATGCCGCCGGAGATTTTTCGGATCGTGCTGTTGACGCTGTCCGCCACGTAGACCGCGCCGTTCGCCTCGACGCAGATCGCGGATGGATAGGAAAAACGCGCGGCGGCGAGCGCTCCGTCTTGCGCGCCGCTTACGCCGGCCGCGCCGGCGAAGGTCGAGACGACGCCGGCGGGCGTGATTTTTCGGATCGTGTGGTTGTTCGTGTCGGCGACGTAGAGATTGTTCGATCCGTCGATGGCGATGCCTTGCGGGCTGTCGAAGCGGGCCGCGGCGCCGATGCCGTCTTGCGTGCCCGTTGCGCCGGCCGTGCCGGCCAAGGTCGTGACCGTTCCATCGGCGGCGATCTTGCGGATCGTGGCGTTCGCCGAGTCGGCGACGTAGAGCACGCCGCTCGCGTCCACCGCGATGCCCATCGGGGTGTCGAACAATGCGGCGGTGCCGACGCCGTCATGACTCCCATTCGTGCCCGCGGTGCCCGCGATCGTCGACACGACTCCGGCTGGCGTCACTTTCCGCACGGTGTGTCCGAGCCAATCGGTGACGTAGGCGTTGCCGCCTGCATCGCGCGCGAGCCCCACGGGATAGTCGAAGCGCGCGACGGACGCCGAGCCGTTGACGACCTCGGGAATCGTCGCGGTGCCGGCAAGCGTGGTGACCACGCCACCCGCAGCGATCCGGCGGATCGTCGCGTTATACGAATCGGCCACGTAGAGATTACCGGACCCGTCGGCGGCTACGCCCGATGGCCGGTTGAAGTGGGCGGCCGCACCGGTGCCGTCCGCGCCATCCGCGGCGGAAGGCGAACCCGCGAGCGTCGTAACGACTCCCGCCGGCGTGATCAGCCGGATCGTGTTACCGCCAGAGTCCGTCACGGCGATGTTACCGGATGCCGTGACCGCGACGCCCGTCGGAAAATGGAAACGCGCGGCACTGCCGGTGCCGTCGGTGGATCCCGCGTTGTTCACCAATCCGGCCAGCGTTGAGACGAGCCCCGCGGGAGTGATTTTCCGGATGGTCTGGTTGTTGATATCGGCGATGTAGAGATTGCCCGAGCCATCGATGCCGATGCCCCATGGATAGGCGAAGCGTGCGGCGGTGCCGGTGCCGTCTTGCGATCCGGAGATACCCACCGAACCGGCCAACGTAGTAACCACGTAGCCGGGCGTGATTTTCCGAATCGTGAGATTATTCGAATCGGTCACGTAAAGATTGCCCGAGCTGTCGCTGACGATCGCCGCCGGGTTGGCGAACGACGCCGCGGTGCCGGTTCCGTCCGCGCTGCCGAGCGTCCCGTGCGAACCGGCCACGGTGGTCACCACGCCCGCGGGTGTCACTTGGCGAATCACCTCGTTGTTCATATCGGCGACGTAAAGATTTCCTCCGGCGCCTACGGTAATGCCCGTCGGATACGCGAAAAGCGCCGCCGCCCCGGTGCCGTCGGCGTAACCCGGCACGCCTGGCTGCCCCGCCAGCGTGGTGACGACGCCGCTCGTAGAAATCGCGCGAATCACGCAGTTGGTCGTGTCGGCGACGTAGATCGCACCCGACGGTGCGACCGCGACCGCATAAGGGTGTGCGAATTGGGCGGCCGAACCGGTACCGTCGCGAAATCCGAACGGCGGCACCCCGGCCAGGGTCTGCCAGGAGTAAGGCCGCGAGTAATCGGATTGCGCGCGAGCGGATGCGCAGAGGAGAAGCAATCCGGCGAGACGGCAGAGCGAGTGGCGCATACGTTGAAGCGTTGAGAGCGGAGCCGCCGGCGACGGCGACGCTGCCACTTCAATCGGACGTATTTCAGGCTGAAAGAGGGCAATGTGCCTCTCTGCCGGGCCTGCTAGTAGGGTGATCTCCCCGGTCGCGCCCGCTTGCCGTCCCGCGCCTACCGTTTACCGCCAGCCGGCCTCCGCCGTCCGATGCTCCGCCTTCACGGCTTGGGCAAAGACCGTCGAGAGCGTCGACCCGAAGCGCGACGCGCCGCCGCCGAGCGGTTCCAGGTTGTGAAAAAGATCCAACTGCGCGTCCGAGAGCACCGACTTCAATGCATCCTCGGCCGCCGACCAATCGATCTCGTCGTACTTCACTCTGCCGCCCTGGCGATAGGAGGGGCTCGCGTTCGCCAGCAGCTGGCCCACCTGCTCCGCCTGCGGCGCCGTCAACGGCGCGCCTTCCAGCACCGCCATGCCCACGAGCCCTTGCACGACATCGCGCACGGCCGCGGAACGCTCGTAGTCCTTGAACTGCGCATACGCCGCGTCACCGAGCGCCTCTCGTTCGGCTGCCTGTGTTTCCGCTTCGAATTTCTCCTTTAGCGCCCTGATTTCCGGTGCGTCCATCGCGACCCCTTGGGTGCGTGCCGTCATCTGCAGGTCCATGTCCTGCTCCGATTTCTTTAGCAGCACCTCCTGCATTTTTGCGACCTGATCCGGACTGAGTGCAGCCCGGCGAAAGAATGGGCCGAAGTTCACGGCGATCTGATTTCGCAGGCCCGCGAAATACAATGCTTGCAGCTTGGGATCGGCGCCGAGCCGGTCTGCCACCGTGGAGATCGACGGTGCCGCCGCGCTCGCGGGTTTTCGCGCTCCGGCCGCTTGCGTCTGCTGCGCCTGAAGCGTCGCCCGTTTTTGCTCCGCCGCCGCGAGCCGTTGCTCGAGGGTCGTCCGCGCGGCGCGGATCGTCGCGCGCTCGGTTTCGAGCCGAACGACGGCCGCTTTCGCATCGCGCGTCGTCTGCCGGTCGCGCCATGCCAGCACCGCCAGCGGTGCCGCGATCAACAGTCCAAAGGAAACAATGAGCGCATTTTTCATCGGATGATCCGGGTCTATTTGCCGCCCCAGCCGGGCATCGGCGGGCCTTTCAATACGCGCGCCACCGCGCTCTGCGCGGCGTCCTGGTCGCGCAACGCGGCCAGCGCCGCCATTTGCGGCGGAGCCAGGATATTCTGCAGTTGTGGCAGGATCGCGTCCCAATACGCCTCGGGTGTCGCGCGAGTCTTGCGCAGCGCCAGCATGGCCGACGTGCCGATCTCCGTCAGTTGCGCCGCCTGCTGCGCCGTCAGCGGCGTGTCGGTAAAGTAAAGCGCTCCGGCCAAACGGAGCGCCGCCTGCCGCGGTCCGGCGGACATCGTGACGTCCTGGTATTTCTTATACCCGTCGTCGCCCAGAAGAGTTCGCACTCCAGCTTCGACCTCCTTGCGCGACATCCCCGTTCCGGGACGGAGCAGCAGTGGGCCATCCGCGGATTCCATCGTGACGCCTTCGCCCTCGATCAGCAGTTGCTGGAACTGCGTGATCTGCTCAGGGCTCAGGTTCAATGCTCGATACAACGGGCGATACCGCGCGTCGACGCGGGCGCGGGACCGATCCATCAGCGCCTGCTTCACCTCGGCGTGGCGCGCGAGGAAATCGCGGCCCTGGGTGATCGGGTCCCACGAGCCGGCGACGGCCGGCCGACGCTCGCTGCCCGCCCGCTCGCGCGCGGCCGATTTTTCAGCCTCGGCGGCCGCGTCTGCCGCGGCTGCTGCGATCGCTTGCTCCAGGTTCGCGATGTCCCGTTCGGCCATGTCGACGCGGGACTGGAGCGCGATCACTTGGCTCCGCGCGGCGGCGCTTTCGCGCGTCGCCGCGATGAGCGTCGCGTCGGCCTGGCGTTTGCTTTGGTGGGAAAAGAACGCCGCGCCGGCGGCGATGACGATCGCAGTGCCCGCGATCGCGACGCTGATTTTGGTCGCACTCATAAAACTGAGAAAGCCGATCGATGCCGCCGAATTCGCGGTCAGCGCCGAGGTCGCGACGGTCGCCGCCAATCCGACCGGCGCCGCGGTCACGGCCTGGTTGACGAGCAGCGCGCTGAGGGCTGCCGCGGTCGAAGTGACGCCCCGTTGCCCGAATAGTCCCCGCAATTTTTCGAGCGCGCGGTCCACGCGTATCCGGGCCGCGTCGTCGCTGAGTTCCAGCGCGGCGCCGATGTCACCGTAACTGCGTCGCGCGAAATACCGCAACAGGATGGCCTCGCGGTCGCGCTCCTTCAGCACGCGTAGCACCTCGTCCAACACGGGCCGGAGCCGATCCCAGTCGGCCTCGTCGGCGGAGGCTCCGGCCATTTCGTCGTTCATGAAGGCTTCCTCTCGCGCGCGTCGCCGGGCTTCCGTCCGCCGCAGTTTGGCCGCGGCGTGTTGCGTTGTCGTGTAAAGCCAGCCGACGAGCACGGGATGTTCCGAGAGCCTGCGGGCCTTTTGCGCCAACGTATGGAAGACAACCTGGACGACATCTTCGGCGTGGTGGGCATCGCCTGCGACCTGCCGCAGCGCGGCGGAATAAACCAGATCGATGTAGCGGTCGACCAGTTGCCCGAAAGCCTCCTGGGCTCCCTCGTCGACATAGCGTCGCAGCAACTGCCGGTCATCGGTCATGGTGGTTCATCTCAGAACTCCCGCCGCTCGCCAAACCGAACAAAAAAATTGCGCCGTGGTCGCGTCGTTTTGCGGGGCCTTCTCCACTCCTCACAGGTGGTGGGCCCACTGGGATTCGAACCCAGAACCAAAGGATTATGAGTCCTCTGCTCTAACCGTTGAGCTATAGGCCCGTGAATTGACGTGCACTGTGCAGGCTTCGTGCGCTTTGAGTCAATTCGGACGACGAGCAGAGGACAGGTCCTCTGTGCTGCATCGGATTCCGATGCAGGATGTCGTCGCTACGCTCCTCGGAACTAACCGTTGAGCTATAGGCCCGCGACTTGGCGGCCACGATGTCATCCGGGTGGGAGCTTGAGTCAATGCGGACAAAAGTAGTGGAGCAGCGAGCCGCTATCTCCGTTCATCAGCGCTGATGGCTGGCAGATGAGCGTTTCAAACGGATTGAAGTCCTGTGGGGCTACGTTCGGGGCACGCCCACGCCGGCCACACGAATGAGTTCCAACGTGGTGTACAGGCGGTTCGATTGCCGCCGAGCATCGGCGACATAATTCGCCCCATTATCGTTAGGGACGCCTAAAACTCGCCCGCTTGCGGTTCGTGTATATGAGCTCAGGAATCTGCACGGAGATGCCGATCGCGGCCGCTGTATTTCTTCTTATGACGCACGAACGCAAACGACGCTGGGGCATTCGCCAGGTCCACGAAGTCGTCCGGGAAATCGGCCAGCGCCTCGGCCAGTCGGCGCTGCGGCGCTTCGAGTTTATCGTCCAGCTCGACAATCTCACGAAGGCGAAGCTCGCGGTGGAGCGCCGATTGAGCGAACCGAACCCGTTTCGTACCACGCTGGACGGGCTGCTTCGCTGCTGCCCCGGGCGCAAAGGGGAAAAATCGCCGCGGTTATCGGGACTGATCCGATCGTTCACCAATCCGGTGGAAGAGGCTTCGCGAATCTTGGAGCCCAAGCTGTTTGCCCACACCGAACGGAGCTGGCCGGAGCGCACCGCTGCGGAGCTCGAAGCGTATCACCACAAATACGGCGATCTCGCGCGGCCGTTTTCGCGCAGCATTCTCGAAATTCACTCGAGCGACCTGGAAGCGGCCGTTTCGTTCGAGCGCGGCACGCCGGTCGGGTTTCTCGAATTGAAGCTGATTTGCCGGCTGGTTGAAAACGAGATCAACGACCTCCTCGCCATGGCGTCCCCGGCCTCGCGGGCCCGGGCGGTGAAAGCGCTCGCCGAGTTCGAAACCATCTGCCGTCCCGCCTTGAACGACGGCCCGCTTTCGCTCGACGAGGTGGCGCTGATCCGGCGTTACCTGGCCTTTTATCTGCGCGCGGTCTTTCCCGAGGAGAACGCCGCCGTGCTCGACGCGATCCCGCTTTCTGAACTCGCCGACTGGTTCCGCGGCCCCGTGCTCGTTCATATCGGCGAAGCCGCCAAGTTCGCCGTGCTGCTCCACCGCCGCCGGCCCGTGCCTTCGACTTTCCCGGCGTAGTGCCGGCGTCGCTCATCCGCCATGCCTGCTCCCGCACCGTCAAGCCGACCGGCCGGTTCGCCCACAGAATCGCCTTACTATTGGCCGGCCCGCGCCACCGCCGCCCTGCGGCGGAGCGCGGAACTCGATCAATGCACGGAGATCGCGCTGTTGCACATGGCCGTGGCGACATTCGATGTTCCGCCCGCCGGCACGGATCGGCACGGACCGGCCTCGCGACGGCCACGGTTCCATTCTCGCCTCGAGCGAGCAGCCAGAGACGGCGTCGGACTCTTCCGCTCGTGGCTGCGCCGGCCGCAGTATTTAGCGGTGCTCGCCGTGACCGCCCCGTTTGTCTCGGCGGTTCACTTGGTGTCCGCTTTGTCGGGCGGCCGCGGCAATTCGGATCTGTTCGGGTGGAGCAAACGGCGGCTCGACGCCTCGCGCGACCATTGGCTCGCCAACCGTTATTCGCACCTGCGGACCAGTTATCGCGCCGGCAATCTTTGGGATGCCTTTGTCGTTTGGCCGGTCTTTGCCGCCTGTGCTTCGGTGCTGCTCTCCGCTGGATTGCTCACGGTCCTCGGCTATCCCGCGCATTGGGCATGGGGAGGAGCGACGACGGCGGCAGTGCTCGCCGCACTCGGCGGTACCGTCTGCGGGCTGGTGATCCCTGTTCGGGCGGTGGGGCTGGCGGGAGTGTGGATCGGCACAGGATTTGGCGTCGCCCACACGCTCGTCGCTGCCCAGGCTGGCGGCTGGCATGCGCTTGCCAGCGTGCTCTTGCGCGAGGTCGACCCTTTCACGCGAATCGTCGGCGGCCCGCTCGCAACTCGGGCCGCGTCGCTGCCCCCGGGGCTGCTGGTTGGGGCTACCGCGATCGCCGGGGTTGGCATCGCGGCCGCCGCCCGCGCGATGGCCGTGCCTGAGCCGATCGTTTGGCCAAGCGTGCGAAGCGAACGAGGAAAGGTGCTGCGCCTTGCCGCCAAAGGGTCCGCCCCCGGGGCGGCGATCGGTATTCTATTCTTCGCGACCACGGCTATGCGCATCGTTGCACCACCGTTGGCGAACGTCGCGTTCTGCGCGGTCAGCGCCCTCCTGGGCGGCATTGCTGTGTTTCTCGTTTTGCGGGCGCGTGAGGTGGCGGCAGCTCGGGCAAGTGCGCTCGCGATACTCTACGCCACGGCACTTACGATCCTCACCGGCCTGGCGTTGCGGGCAACGACTCCCGGCACCTGGACGTTCGTCCTGCACACCGCTGCTATGGCGATGTTTCATGCTCAATACTTCACGCTGGCGTGGATCTACGGCGAGAAGCTCGGCGGTCCGCGCGCCGGCGTCGGGTCGGCTGCAGTCGAGGGCGTCGCCGGCTTCGTCGGCTTCGTCGCCCTGAAGGCGTTCGTGCTGCCGGCGATCTTCGTCGCGCTACACCTTCCTCTATGACCCTCTGGATCGTTCCGCTTGTAAGCTGCGCTTGGATCGCATTGTGGTTCGGATTGCTCTCCGCCTGGCTGGCGTGGCGCGCGAACCGATCGCAACCGGACAAGACGGCGGGAGATGCTCTCGATCCCGCGCTCCTCCAGTCTCCCCTCCTTGCCTTCACGGGCATCACCACGTGCGGACTGCTTTGGATTTCCCCGCCCGGCTCACGGCTCCCGGCGGTGCTGCATCACGTCGGTTTCGGACTGCTCGGCGCGTTTTTGCTCGTGGCGGAGTTCTGGCGCTTTCGCTTGCGGCGAATGCGGGCTCTTCCCCCGGACGAGCGGCTGGGCACGACCCGAGCGTTCCGAGCGGCTTCGCTGCTCTGGGCGCCGGCGGCGGCGATCGTGACGTTTCTTTCGGGGCTCGTCCTGGTCGCCCGCTCTGGCGCTTCGCTCCAGGAGGCCTGGTTTTTCTACGTGTTCACGTTATATACGCTCGCGATGTTCCATGGCATCGTGGCGTGGTCATCGCAGGCCGACCGGCTCGTCGTGGCAGGAAAACTGGGTGAGCCACTGCGCCGGCGGCATGACTGGCACATGACGCTGCACGGCGTCGTATATTTTATTATTTTCGTGCTGGCGCTCGACCACGGGGGAACGCCGCTGCCGCATCCGCTGCGGCCGTTGGTCGCGCGGCTCGAGGCGCCCTTTCCCGCCGCGATGTCGCGTGTGGCCGCCGCACTCGTGATAGCGGCCGTCATTGGACTGGCGGAAGCCGCGATATGCCATGGGCCGCGCGTGCTGGCTCGACTGCGTCACGCCCCGGCACCGCCGGGGCGAGGCTAGCGGCCATTCGGCCGGCTATATGATGGGCATTTTCCGCGATATGAAATGCCAAATCCTGCCGTAATACGGCAAAATAGATCCTTATCGATAAGCGCCCACTCCGCGTTGAGAGGAAGGCCTCGCTGCGACGGGAATGCACACGCGCCCAGGCAGGCTGTGACAATCCCGTCCAGCTGCGTGGGCGCGAATACACACCATGTCCACATGCCTCTCGACAGACACGACAGGTTGGCCCGCTGCGTTCAATCGGTTCATACAGCGCGCCAGTGCCTTTGCGGATTCGAGTTTCCTTCCGTTTGGGCGTCGCGCGATCGTCAGTTTCAAGCTGCTGGTTGCCGGCGTGGCGCTCGTCGGTGCCGCGCCGGCCCAGACGACGATGACGTTCGATGCGCTGGCCGACGGCACCTCGATGCCGTTCGGCACCCGCTACGCGGAAAACGGCCTCGTCGCGACCATCGATTCGAACAACGCCGTGATCGGCGATCCGTTGCACGCGGAAGCCGGCAGCAAGTATCTCTATTTTCACGGATCGAACGAATACATCGAGTTCTCTCTCGAAAACGGCGGCAGCTTCACGCTCGACAGTTTTAAATTCGTAACCAACGGGTTCGCGCCCCGCTGGATCGCCACGTCGAACTCCAACGGGACGCTCTCGCTCGCCGATCCGACTAGCGTTTCGATTCTCCCGTTTTCCGGACCTGCGTACGAAAATATCACGTGGTTCCGCGTCGGCACGCCGTTTTTCGCGACTCAGATCGATAACGTCACGGTGACTCCGCTCCAGCCTGAGCCGCCCAGTATCGTTACCCAGCCGCTCCCCGCGCAAACCGCGGCGGTTGGCGGGCAAGTGACGCTTACGGTTGCCGTTCGTGGTGTGCCAACGCCCACGGTCCAATGGCGCAAGAACGGTCAGGCAATCGCAGGCGCGACGGCCACCGCGCTCGCCTTCGAAGCGGTCGCGTTGGCCGATGCCGGCACGTACACCGCGGTGGCGACGAACGCGTTGGGGAGCGTCACCAGCGCTCCGGCGACCTTGCTCGTCAACCAGCCGTCACCCGTCCAACCGCCGAACGGCATGGTCGCCTGGTGGACTTTCGACGAGACAAACGGCGCGATCGCGGCGGACGCGGTCGGCAACCATCCGGGAGCTTTCGCCAACTCGCCCGTCCCGACCGCTGGACATGTGCGCGGGGCGCTGGGCTTCAACGGCAGCAATTACGTCTCCGTGGCGGACAGCAGCGCCTGGGCCTTCGGCGCGAACAATTTCGCGATCGAAACCTGGGCGCAGTTTTCGGCGCCGCCCGGCGGGTCAGTCGGCCACCCCGATTGTATCTTCGTCGGCAGCGACGAGGGCGGGGGAGGTCGCAACAAGTGGTTTTTCGCTCTCGGCGGCGGCATGCTGTATTTTCACGTCAACGCGCCCGCCACCGGCGGGAAGTTCCTCCCGCTCGTGCCGTTCACGCCGATCGTCGGACGCTGGTATCATCTGGCGGTAGTCCGAAGCGGCAGCACCTATACGATCTTCGTGAATGGCGTCGCGGCCGGATCAGCGACGAACAGCGATCCGATCCCCGATGCGAACGCCCCGTTGACCATCGGCGAGGCCGAAGAGCTCGGCTACATGAAAGGAGCGCTCGACGAGCTCACGATTTACAACCGCGCGCTGAGTCCGGAGGAGATCGCCGCGATCTACCAGGCTGGCGCCGCCGGAAAGGTGACCGGGCTGGCAGCCACACCCGCGACGGGCGGAAATAATGGCGTGGTGACCGTGCGTCTCACCGGCGCGAAGTTCGCGACGGGTACGACGGTCCACCTCGAGCGCACGGGCGAGACGACGATCGTCGGCACCGCCGCCGCACCGGGCGTGGACGGCATCAGCCTCGAGACGACCTTCGACCTGCACGGGGCGACCGCCGGAGCCTGGGATCTCGTCGTGGTCAATCCGGACGGCAGTCGTACGACGCTGCCCGGCGGGTTCGCGATCGAAGCGCAAGGTGCGCCGAAAGTGTGGACGGACGTCGTGGGGCTTGGCGTCATCGTGCCCGGCCGCAGCCAGACGTTTCATGTTTTCTATGGCAATCGCGGCAACATCGACGCGGTCGGTGTCCCGTTGTGGATCGGCGGAATTCCATCCGGCTCGACCGTGCAGATCGTGACGAAGCTGACCGATCCGTCGCAGCCGTTAGGAGCGCGGCCGATCGACTACAGCACTGTGCCGATCTCGGTGCCGACGAGCGAGGGACTCGTCGTCCCCCTTTTCCTTTCGCGGATTCCGAGCGGTGCGTCCGGGGCAATCCAGCTGCGCCTCACCGTGCCGACCGCGCAATCGTTCCAACTCCAAGCGTGGGCGAACCCGCCGTTTTACGGGTCGCCGCTACATGAGAATGTGCTCGATTGCATGCTGTGCACGACCTCGGAAGTAATGGGTCTGATTCTCGAAGGACCGGAGAACTGCGCAGCAGCGTTTCGGGATCTCTTGCATGACGGTTTCGACGCAATGGTCGATACCATCGGTAATGAGCATCCGGAGACGATGATCTACCCTCTGACCAAAGTACTTTATAAAGTGGTGAAGGAAGCTGCCGTATGTATCGCGGCCGTAGCCGGCGGCGAAGTTAGCATCGCATTCAGGACCATCGATCGACTCTTAAAGGGACAGGACCGTCTTGGTTGCATCCTTACGTGCATCGTCGCGTTTGACCAGCTCACCACCCTTGCTAGCCACCCCGTCGAGACCGTCGGCTCGTTCGATCCGAACGACAAAGTCGGTCCGCAGGGCTCGGGTCCGGAGCATTATATTTCCGATCAAGAACCGCTGCGCTATTCGGTCCATTGCGAAAATGCTCCGACCGCCACCGCGCCCGCGCAGACGGTAACGATTGCCGATCAACTCGATCTCGCGAAGGTCGACCCCGTGACCTTCAGTTTCGGGCCGATTATTTTCGGAGAGACGACCTACGTTCCACCGGCCCGGCAAACCTCCTTCTCGCACGACGTCGATCTGCGGCCAGCCAAAGATCTGCTCGTGCGCATCAACGCCGCCTTCAATCCGAACAATGGCGTGGCCACATGGACATTCACCTCCCTCGATCCGGCGACGGGAGACCTGCCGGAGAATCCGCTCGTGGGGTTTTTGCCGCCGAACGGAGCGCCGCCGCAGGGCGAAGCCAGCGTGCTTTATACCGTGAATCCGCGCGTGGGACTGTCCACCGGTACTCTCCTGACCAACACCGCCTCGATCGTCTTCGATTTCAACCCGCCGCTGCTCACGCCGACTTGGTTCAATACTTTCGACACCACCAAGCCGCAGAGCGCCATGGTGCCGCTGGCCGCCGTGCAGGCTTCGCCGGTCTTTCTCTTGCAGTGGGTCGGCACCGATGAGGGTGCCGGGGTGAAAGACTACTCCGTGTTCGCGTCGGACAACGACGGACCGTTCGTGCCGGTGGTGCAAAACACGCCGGATACCTCGGTGCTGTTCACCGGTGCGCCAGGTCATCGCTATCGTTTCCAGTCGGTAGCGCGAGATGCCGCCGGAAATACCGAGGCCAACGACGCTCCTTCGCTGGCCACGACGACCGTGCAGAGCGACACCACGCCGCCCGTGCTGCAACTCCCGGCCGATCTCGCGCTCGAGGCGACCGGGCCGAACGGGGCGATTGCCACGTTTGTCGCGAGTGCGAGCGATGCCCACGACGGGAACGTGCCGGTGCAACTCGATCATCCTTCCGGTGGCTTTTTTCCGCTCGGCACCACGACCGTGACGGCTACGGCCGGCGACCAGGCGGGCAATCACGTTACGGGAAGCTTCATCGTCACGGTGCGTGACACGACGGCGCCGACAATCGCGCCTGCTGCCGATCAGATTATCGAGGCCACCGGTCTTGCCGGCGCCACCGCGACCTTCGCCGTCGCTGCGACCGATCTGGTCGATGGCGACGTAGCGGTGATCGCGAACCCCGGCTCCGGTGCCACCTATCCGCTCGGCAGCACGCAGGTCGCCCTGACGGCGATCGACGCCGCTAACAACACCGGCACTGCCAGCTTCACCGTGACCGTGCGCGATACCGCACCGCCACAACTCACCGTGCCGGACGATCTCACGATCGATTCCACGAGCGCGCTCGGAGCGCCGGTGACGTTCACGGCGAGCGCACTGGACCTCGTGAGTGGTGCATGCACGGTGACAGCCTCACCCGCGTCGGGCAGCGTCTTTCCGCTCGGCCGCACTGTCGTGACGGCAACCGCCGCGGATGCGGCAGGCAACTCCGCGACGCGCACGTTTGCCGTGACGGTGCGCGGACCGGCGATGGCGGTGGTGAACCGGCTGGGGTCGGTCAATGGCCGGATAGCAGGCTCGGTTCAACAACTCGCGCCGGAGGACATCACCCTCAACGGCAATGCCGTCGTCAGCGGAGATTTACTCGTGGTCGGAATGCCCGTTCTCCGCCAAAATGGTCACCCGGCCTTCGGCGGCGTCGTCGACGGAAACGGCAGCGTAAGTCCATCGAACTATACGATTACCTTGAACGGGAATGCGGCGTTGGGTCGGCTTGTTCGCCGTACGACTCCAATCGCGTTCGCGGCGGTTGCGCCGCCGCCGACGCCGATCGGCACGCGCAACGTCACGTTGAATAAGGCGGGCGATCCGGTGGGTGCATGGTCCACCGTGCGCGACCTCACGTTGAACGGAAATGCCGGGTCGATCGCGATGCCGCCGGGCACGTATGGCGCCTGCACGGCGAATGGCAATGGCGGGCTTGTTTTCGGCGTGGCCGGCGCAGGGGCGCCATCGATATATCAATTCCAGAGCCTGACGCTGAACGGCAACGCGGGACTACACGTGGTCGGCCCCGTGATCGTGGTGGTGAAGAACGGCGTGACCGCCAACGGAAGTTTGGGGGACGGCGGACACTCCGCCTGGCTGGATCTGCGCGTTTCGGACGGTGGACTCACGCTCAACGGCAATGTCGCCGCGCATGCCTACGTCACTGCTCCCCACGGTGCCGTGGTGCTCAACGGGACCAGCAGCCTTGCCGGCGGTGTGAATGCCGACAAACTCGTCCTCAACGGCAACGGCCTGCTGACGCTTATTCGTCAATGAAGGCCGTAAAAAGGATCTCGGTCGCGATTCGCGACGGGACGCTCATCTCCGCCCATCAACGCTAATGGCTGGCAGATGAGCGTTCCAAATGGATTGGGATCCGTTGTAGCCGGGCTCCATGAGCCCGGCTTCTTGAGCTAGTTCCAAACCGATTTGTGCCTGCTCTGCGCCCAAGCTTTTACTTCGGCCGCCGTCCGAGCCTTCGCACTTGCTCGTCGATCAGCCGCTCGGTCGACCGGTGGGTCGCGAAGGCTTGGAGCAAGGTGTGCTGCGCGGGCGAGAGGAGCGGTTTCGCCGCGGGGAGCGCCTTGTTCCAATCGATCGTATCGCCAATCGCGGTGCCGCTGGGCTTTTTCTCGCTCGCATCGGCCAAGACATACAGCAGGGCAAGCGCCGTCCCATTGTCCATGGGCGCGTCGGCGTTCGCCAGCGTCGCCGCGACGTCGGTCAGCATCGGTCCGACGTGCCGCGCCGGGAAATAGTCGCGGTACTTCGCATAGCCTTCTCGGCCGAGCAGTGCACGCACCTCGTTCTTGAACGCGCGGCTGTATTGCTCGTCGAGCGCCTGAATGGCCGGCGAATCTTCCGTCAGTCCTTCCGCGAGCGCCTTGGCCTCGAGCGATAGTTCGGTGTTTTGTCGCCACGTCAGGAGATCTTTGAACCGATCCGTTTGCGCCGGAGTCAGCTGCAAGGTCGCGATCAACAGTCCCCACGTTTCGCCCAATCGCGCCCGGTATTGGGCGAGCGCCTCCACGCGACCCGGGTCGTTCACCTCGGGTGGCGGCAAAGTGCCGGTCGTTTCCGGCTCTCGTGCCACGTCAGTCGCCGTCGTGCCCGGCCGGGCAGTCCGTATGGGTGCGTTTTCCGACGCGGTCGATCGCGCCCGCGACATCGCGTTGGCCAGCGGAGGCGGCTCGGCCTGCGCGGCGGCTTCGAGTTGCTCGGCACGCTGTCGCGTCTGCGCCAACGCGCGCTCCGCTCGGCGAAACACGGTCTCTGCGCGCGTGCTCGCCGTGAAACCCCACCGGCAAAAGCCGACACCCGCCACGAGCAATGCGGTCGCCGCCGTAAACAGCCCGGGCCGCGGTCTCATGGCCGCCCTTTCGTTTTTGCCCATCGCGACGCTTGCAGCGCGCGGAGCGGTTCGACCTGAGCGGGCGCGAGTTGGCCGGTCACCTCCTGCAGGACGTCGGCCCATGCCACTCGCGTGAGATTGATCGTGCCGCCTTGGGCATAGTCGGCGCTGTGTCGGGCGATCGCTTGCACGAGCTGTTCGCGCTGCGGCGGAGAGAGCGGGGTCTCGCTGAACAAGGCGCCTTTGGCGACTTCGCCGGCCACGGCGCGGGCTGGGGCGGTCCGCTCGTACTCGCGGAGCGCCGCAAAATCGGCTTCGCCCAGCACGTGACGAAACGCCTCGTCGCGCTCGGCGGCGATTTCGTGGCGTTTCGCTTGGTAGGCGGGAAAATCCGCCGGCGTGTGATCCACGTCGATAAAAGCGGTGTGTTTGAGCTCGGCGGTCGCGACCATGTAATCGAGCTCTGCGGAGCGCGCACGGAGTTGCGCCTGCGTCAGGGCGTCGATCTGCTCGGCGCTCAATCCGAGGCGCTGGAACAGGCTCGCGTGTTCGAGTTGAAACTTGGCGCGTTCGCCGTCCGCGAGCGCGCGACGCAGCGCGGGGTTTTCGGTGAATTCTCGGCCGAGAGCGAGGGCGGCGGAGTTTTCGTTCGACCGGGCTTCGTCAGTGGGCGATGTCGGCGCGTCGGTTGCTGACGAAGCGACGGTCGCTAAGACAGCGGGATGAGTCGGGCCGAGGCGGCGTTCCGCCGCTTGCGCGCGCGTGGTCCATGCGGCGCGTTGAGCTTCGGCCGCTCGAGCCGCGGCAAGCGCCGAACGCGCCCGGGCCGTGGAATAAAGGCCGGATCCGACGGCGAGCAGGCCAAGGATGCAGGCGGAGGCGAGGGCGGTCTTGCTCGAGATCATGAGATTCCAGGTGAGGGCGACGAAGCCCAGCGCGGCACTGGGCGCTAGCGCGCCCCCCGCGACGGCGGCACTGAGTCCCGCCGGCGCCGCCGCCACCGCGGATTGGGAGATCGCGAACCCGAGCGCCGTTGCGGTCGAGGTGACGCCTTGGCGTCCGAGCGCGAGGCGCAGCTTTTCCAGTGCGCGCCGGACGCGCATCTGCGCCGCGGGTTCGTTGACCCCTAATTGGCGGGCGATCTCCGCGAACGGCTGTTGCTCGAAGAAGCGCAGCAAGATGGCCTCCCGATCGCGGTGGCCCAGCCGGAGCATCGCGGCATCGAGGTGGGGGCGGATCGCGGACCAGTCGGCGGGCGGCGATGTCGATTCGTCCATGGCGGCGGCGGTTTGTTCGCGTTGGCGGCGGCGTTGTTCGGCGCGGCGAAAGTTCGCGGCCGCGTAATGGGTGCTCGTATACAGCCACCCCACGAGCGCGGGATGGCCGGAGAGAAAACGCGCCTTGCGCGCCGCGTCGGTAAACACGTCCTGCGCGATTTCCCGCGCGGCCTCGGCCTGGCCGTCCACTTGGCGGAGCGCAGCGGAGTAGACCAGATTGAAGTGCCGATCGACGAACGCGGTGAACGCCGCCTCGCTGCCGTTGGCAACGTAGGTGTGGAGAAGCGTGGCGTCGTCTTGCATGCCCGGTTTCCCTGATAACACCCGCCGCCGCGGAAACCCCACAACGAATTTACCGGCACGCGTCCAGGATTCGCCGTCGCGGACGTTGCAACCGTCGAAGGGCCTCTATGCCCCTCCAGTCGCCCGAGCGAAAAGGTCTCGCGTCGCAAGGTGGAGCCCGATGTCCCATCGGGCTGGTTCGAGCGCGGCGCACCGAAGCCCGATCGGACATCGGGCTCCACCGGATTTCGCGTGCGCGCGGGTGCGAAACCGCGATGCCCGCGGCTAGCCACAAAAAAGCGTGTCGGAGCAACGCCCCGACACGCTCAGCGAGACTAGACCACTACTTCTTGTCTCGCCCAACTTTTGGGGCGCGACCGATCGGATGCGCCGGCAACAGGTACTCCGTCGCCCACGAGCCTTGCGCCACCGCGCTCTTCGCGGCGAAAAAGTTCTGCAGCGCGATCGCGACCTGGAACGAGAAGTCCGTCGAATACGCGCGCGAATCGACCGACGTCGCGCACGGGATATTCTGGAACCACTTCATCCACTCGTCGGTGCCGCCCTGGGCGGGCGCCTTCTGACCGCCATCCGGCACCGCACCGTCCGGCACGAGACTCGTGAGCGCCGGGTATTGCGCGGCGTTGTGACACGACATGCAGGAGGTGGTGTTGAGATCGGCCGGACCATTCAGGCGTCCGTTCCAGCCGAGGTGCTGCGGGGGGACTTCCTTGTCGTTGAACACGATCGTGTCCTTCAGCTTCGGATTCGGCTTCGTCTGCGTCACCGGGAACGGATTCGTCGTGTTGGTGCGATCCTCCGGGTCGTTGCCGGTGGTGATGCCGAGCGGGACGAGGTTCAAAAACTTGTTCGGGTTGTTGAGCTGGCCATTATATACGAAGGTGCCGAACACCCAGCCGCTGCCGCCATTCTCTTCGGCGCGCGCATCGCGCACCATGACGTCCATCTGCAGCAGGTGAACGTCCGTCACCTGGCGCGTCGAGGACGTCCAGAAATTCTGCGTGATATAAGCTTTCCAAGTCAGCGGGTTTTCCAAGCAGGCGACCTCATCGACGCCTTGCGGCGCATCCGTAAACAGCAGCTTGGCGAACACCGTGCCGACCGGGAAACCGCCGCCCCAACGCTTGTCGAGGACCTTGGGATCGGGATTCAACGGATCGGCCCACATCTTGCCCATGCTGTAACCGGCGAAGTCGTTGACCAACGTGATGGCGTAGACCGAGTAGCTGCCGTCCTTGCCGAGCTGTCCGGGCCCGAGCTGACCGGGCGAAAGCGGGGCTTCCTTGATCAGACCATGGAAACCTTCCGTGCCACCATTGGGCGGATACGCATTCGGGCCGGTGGTCGTCGGATGCAGCCACGGAATATGGTACCACTGACGAATGCGGTTTTTGTAAGGATCCCAGCTCGGGATGTTGCCCTCGAAGGAATACTCACGCACGGCCAGGAGGTACTCCTTCGGGTTCTTGTGGAAATCGATCCGCTTCAGGAAATCCGGCAGCTCTGTCGGCAGCTTCTTGGGGAAATCGGCTTTGAGCCGGAAGATCGGCTGGTCGGAATAGCTGGTGGCGTATTCCTGCGGGCTGACCATGAAGCCGAAGTCCGGGAAGTCGTGCCCCTTCAGCTTGCGGCCGAGCAGCGCTTCGGGCGTCGCCGCCAGATAGGTATCTGCCGACATCGCCGTAAGGGCGGGGAGCGGTCCGGTGGGCTCGGTCCCGGAGTAAACGGACGTTATGGTTGCGAATCCGAGCGCTAGCAGCGCGGACCCGACGAATCTACGTGGGTATGGGTTTGGGATCATGGGATGAAGTGGAAAGGGATAAACGAAAGAGAGAGGAGCCCTCGGCGTCGCCTGCGCGCCGCCGAGGAAAAGCCGAGGCGGAAATGCGCGATCAGCTCAGGTCGGCGGTGCTGACTTCGCAGGCGCGGCGGACTTCCTGGACGGTCGCCGGCGCGTCGAAGCGGAAGAGGCCATTGAGGCCGCGTTCGAGCCGCGACGCGCGGATCGCCGCTTTGATCGCGAAGAAGACCGAGTTCGCGAGCACGAGCGGCGGTTCACCGACTTCCTTGGCGGAAAAGATTTCGTCGGGATCTTCGGGGATGCCGGCGACGGACTTGAGATTGCGCGGGAAGAGCCGGGTGTTGAGCTCCAGGGGAATCGTGGTGACGGCCGGAATCTTATAGCGCCACGTGTTCGTGGTATTGAGCCGGCCTTTTTCTTCGCCCGTCTCCTCGAACTCGAGTTTTTCGGTCATCAGGTAGCCGACGCCTTGGATGAACGCGCCCTCGACTTGGCCGATGTCGATCGCCGGGTTCATGCTCCAGCCCATGTCGTAGACGATGTCCGAAGTGAGGATCTTCGTCTCGCCCGTAAGGATATCGACTTCGACGACCGAGAGTGCGGCCGAGTAAGTGA
>CBINOT010000087.1:0-23416 GCA_966252355.1 uncultured Opitutus sp.
CGTCCGCTTCGCTGGCGGTGATTTATCAGGGGGGAGTCACCGCACTCGCATTACGTAACGAGCACGCCGCCGCGGCAATCTTAGGTGCCGTTAACAGTTAACAGGCCTGAGCAGTGACGCGCGAAGACTCGTTCGCGACGTCGTTTTCGTGTTCGACGTGAAACGGTTTACGCGTGCTCAGCACGCGATAGGCCGAACCGCGATTACCGGCGGTGCCGCTCCGCCTTCAACTCTTCCGAGAGTTCGTCCGAAAAGAACGACCTCGTATCGGGAGCCTTCGCGGCGTGAGTCGCACCTCTCCGTTGGGCTGCGAAGTCTTGTTCGGCCGAAGCGGCCGGCGTGTCGCGTCGCGCTTCGCGCTCGGTGCTGCCTTCAACCAAGGCGAGCAAGGCGGTCGACGAATGCTTCATCACCGCCGCCTTGTTCTGCAATTCCGAGGCCGCGGACGAGGTTTGCTCGGCGCCGGCGGCATTGCTTTGCGTCACTTGATCCATTTGACCGACGGCGTTGTTGATCTGCGCCACGCCTTCCGTCTGCTCACCGGAAGCCTGCGCGACCTCGGCGGCGAGATCGTTGACTTGGCGAGCTTTGCTCGCGATCTCGGCGAGCGATTGCGCCACCTTCTCGCTGATCGCGACGCCTTCCGCGGTCTTGCGGATCGCCTCTTGGATTTTGTCCTCGGTTTCCTTCGCGGCGGAGGCCGAGCGTTGCGCGAGCCGCCGCACTTCATCTGCCACGACAGCGAAACCCGCACCCGCTTCGCCCGCGCGCGCGGCTTCGACCGCCGCGTTGAGTGCCAAAATATTCGTTTGAAACGCGATTTCGTCGATTGCGCCGATGATCTTCGAGACGGCGTCGCTCGACGTCTTGATGCCGGCCATCGCGGCGCCCATTTGTTGCGCGTCTTGCATGCTCGCGTCGGCCGCAATGCGCGTCTCGCGGGACAACTCGTTCATCTTCCGCGCGCTGTCGGCGTTGCTCTTCGCCATGCTCGCCGTTTCTTCCAGCGACGCACTCGCTTCCTGCAATGCCGACGCCTGGCTCGAGGCGCCATCGGCCAGCGTCTGACTCGAGGCCGAGAGCACGTCGGCTGTTTGCACCACGGCGTTCGTCGCGGTCTCGATCTCCGTCGCCAGACTGCGCAGCGGTTTCGTGATCGAGCGCGAGAAAAGGTACACTACGCCGTTGAGGAACAGCAGCGCGCCCAAGCCCAACAGCGACGACGTAAGAATCGCTCGACGCGCCGCGGCGAGGACCCGATCCATCGGCAGGTAAACCGAAAGCACCCACGCATCGCTTGCTTCGCCGATCGTGATCGGCACATGGATTTCAAGCGTCTCCGTCTGCAGCGCAGCGGAATAGCCCGTCTTCGCGTATGGATGGATGCCGGATTCGCCCTTCATGCCGTTCAATACGTCAGCGGCAAGCGAGCGTCCGATCTGCTCCGATTGCGCGTGGGCGACGATTCGTCCGGTCTTCGTGGCCAAGCCGGCATAGCCGGTGTCGTACGGGTGAATGCTCGCGACCATTTTCGCGATCTCGGCCAAATCGACATGCGCGCCCACCGCGGCGATGATTTCGCCATTGTAGCGCACCGGCACCGCCACGACCGCGGCATCGTATTTGCGGCCGGCAAACGATTCCGCAGCCGGTTCGAACATGGTTTCTTTGCCGGCTTCCTTCGTCAGCGCGTAGTAATTGCGTTCGCCGGAGTTCGCGTAACCGACCAGGACGCCGAGCACGACCTCCTTATCATTGCGATACCAGAGCGGAACGAATCGTCCCGTCGCATCGTAGCCGGCCTTGTTCGCGAAGTCCGCGTCCTTGCCATCGAGTTGATTCGGCTCCCAGCAACTCCAAATCGTCAGCAAGGCGGGATTGGCGCGGAGGATTTGGCTGAGCGTACCGTTCAGCAGACTACGATCGTCGACCCAACTCGCCTTCATGCCCTCGAAAGTCTGCGCGACCACGCGCACCGTGCGCGCAACGCCGTCGAACTGCCCCTGCACTTCACGTGCATGCCGGCGGGCGATTTCTTCCGCCTTCGCGCTCGCTTCCGTACGGGCGAACGCGAGCGAGCGTTTGGCCTCGAGGCCGATCAAGGCCATGAGCACGACCACGATCACGCCGTTGATCACAACGGCCATGCGCAGATTGAGCGGAAGCGTCTTCACGATTGTGCGGTCACCCGCCCTTTACCGTTCGCGCGGCCTTCGTCAGCTTTTCGCCCGGTTTCAAACCGGCGGCGCTGATCGCCGCGGGATTCACATCGAAGACCAAACGTGCGCCTTCGCGGCTGAAAGCGATCATCCCGCCGAGGCCGATGAAGTTTTCGCCTTCGCCCACACATAAGATCGGTTTGCCCTTGGCGGCGCTAAGGACGGCAGCGATTGCCCCAGCGTCGCCAACGAAAACGATCTGGCAATCGGTGACGGCGGCGGCGTCGTCAAACTTGCGGACGGCGAGTTCGCGGCCGCTGACGCTCTTCCCCTGCACCGCTTGGGTGAACCGTTGGGCCAATGCGGGCCGGCCCACAAACCCGATGGTGAACGGGGCATTGTTGCTCGAGAACGTGCTGGCCGGCCACTCGACGAAGCGCGCGAAGTTATATAGGAACGCGACGGTGACGTCCTCCTGGCTTTGCGCGTGCGCCGCCGGTCGGGCCGCGAAAAGGCCCAGTACCATCGCGACAAGGAGCTTGAGGTGAAGCGACGAGAGGGAGAGCGAGGTAGTTTTCATGGTGTGTCCTCCGCTCAGAATTTGACTCCCAGCTTCAGGTACACCGCGCGACCCATCAGCGGGATCGGCCCTTCACCGCCGTTGTACGGCTGAGGCGCATAGCGCTTCACATCGAAAAGATTCGACACGCCAATGCCGGCCGAGGCGTTGCGCCAGCGGTATTCGACGAATCCGTTCAGCACGAACTCCGAATCGAGCGAAGAGATCGCCGCCGTCGGGAACGTATATGCACGACGCGAGCTGAGCCAAAATCCGTTGAGATTCGCATCCAGCGCCTTGGTCACATGCCAGGTCGATCGCGCCGTCAGCTTGTGCGTCGGCGAGCCGACGAAGCGCGTCGCGTCGCCGCGCACGTACGGTTCGTCGTTCTTGACGGCGCGGTAGTACGAATAGCCGATGTCGTGCTCGAAATCGCCCGCGGCGCATTTGAATTCCGTTTCGATGCCGGCGGTGCTGATCGCGTTGCCGTTGAAATAACCTTCCGTCGCGCTGCCGTCGGCGGTCGACAAGAACACGATGGGCTGGTCGACGCCCATATAGAACACGTTCGCCGTGAGCGAACGCTTCTCGGCGAACTTATAGCCCACCTCCATCTCGTAGTTCGCCGTGCGCTCGGGCCGAATCGAGCCGCCGACCGCTTCCTGCAGCACATTGATGGCGGGAATTCGGCTCGCCTGGCTGGCGAGCGCTTTCACGTGCCAGGGCCCGAAGCGTTTCGTCAGCGCGAGGCGCGGGACGAAGCGACCGCCGACCGCGGCATGCCGTTCGTAACGTCCGCCGAGCGAGAAATCGGCCCACTTGGTGTCGGCGTCGTACTGCGCGAAGACCGCCGAATCGACGTACGAGATGGAGCGTGCGCCGTAGAAATAAGTTTCGGGCGCCGTTTCGTAATAGCTGCTCGCATTCACGTACGCGCTATCGCGCATCCACTGGACGCCGGCCATGAGGCTGGCGTTGGGCGTGACATCGGCGACGGCGATGACGCTCGCCGCGTAGCGCTTCGTTTCAAGATCGTAGAGGCCGGCGCTGCCGGAAACGTACCATGGACGTTGCGCTCGATAAAAGATGGCCGGCGTGATGCGCAGCGTCTCGGAAAGCCGCAGGTCGTACTTCGCGGTGCCGAGCAGCGAATCGAAGCGCGTGGCGTTCGGCGTCGGCACGGTTTCGCCGTAGTTGACGATATCGTCGTAACGATACCGATCGTAGATCAGCTTCACGTCGAGGTCGCGCCAGCCCACGCCGAAGTCGACGAAGAGCGGATGCATCGAGGCGTTGTCCGTGAGATCCACCGTCGTGCCGTCGAGCCCGACGTACTCGCGGTTGGACAGCGTCGTTGCCGTGTAAGACGCGTTGGCGGACCAGCGCCAGTCATGGCGCGCATACCCGGCGCCGACGACGACGCTCTCGGAAACATGTCCGCGGGCGAACGAGGGGATCGCAACCGCGTAGCCGCCGTTTTGGTTGCAGTCCTGCGTCGTCACGCGGATTACGGACAAGCCGGCCGAGCCGCCATATTGAGCGCCGCCGGGACCGCGGATGATTTCGACCTGCTTGATCGCGTCCGCCGGAATGTGATTCAGGATCGGCAGCGAACCGTAAAGCGGCTCGTTGATTTCCATGCCGTTCACGATGAGCAGCGCTTTCCCTTCCTGGCCTTGCAGACCGCGGAAGGTCAGCCCGATCATCGACTCCACATCCGTGTCGAGGGCGAAACCGGGCACCTGCATCAGCACCTCGGAAAGATCCCGCGCGCCCAGCTGCCGAATTTGCGCGGCCGTCACGACGGAGACGATGCCGGGTTGCTCCTCGACGGGCTTGGCGCGGATGGACGTGATGTCCGTCTTGATCTCGACCTGGGTCAGTTCTTCAAGGGACAAGTCCAGCAGCGACGCGCTTTCGGCCCGCGCCGGCGGGCTGATGCACGCGGCACATAATGCCACGCCCGCGGCAAACGCCACGCGACGAAAGTGAACTTGCGCGAGGAAGCTGCCCTCCCGCGGGCGACGTGCGGAAACCGTCGCCGTATTCAAAGCCGAATACGCCATGCAACCGATACGGCACGTTGCTTCAGCGCTTTAGAAACTCTTTCGTCATCCGCCGCCTATTAGTTCGGATAGGTAGCTGGCGAGAGCGGCATTATTACTATAACTTACTATTATAAAGATTCTTATGATTATCCATCACTTTTGAACTCTGGGCTTAAGGAACGTGCATCTCCGCGATCGCGGCCGGCAGGGTCGCCGTGGAGAAGGTGGCGTGAACCACGCCCGGACGGCCGTCGGCTTGGATATAGGCGACCAAGCGGCCGTGAAACGCACGACGAGTAGCGTCCGTCGCGACGGACATATCGCGGGTGTCGCCATTTTCGAGGCCCAGCAGCCGTGCAGGGCCTTCGATGTGACAGGTGATGTCGGACGCCGCGGTTAGAACCGGGCGCCCTTTCGCATCGACGATCTGCAGTGCGACGATCGCCACACCTTTGTTTCGGTCTAGCTCCGCGCCATCGACCGCGAGTTCGAGGCGGCTCGGTTCGCCGGCCGACGCGATGGAGGTCCGGCAAATTTCCTCGCCGCCGGCGTTGTAGCCGATCGCTTCCAGCTGGCCGGCTTCGTAGGGCAATTCCCACATTGTCACGCCCGACTCGCGATCCGCCGGTTTGTCTTCGCCGAGCGATTTTCCGTTGAGCACCAAGCGAATCTTGGCCGCGTTGGTGTAGCAGAGCACCCTCACCCGCTCTGCCTTTTCGTACTGCCAAAGCGGCGACGCATCGAGCGACGGCCGATTCGGTCGCCGGGCGGCTTCGGTGCCAAGGTAGATCACGGGATGCTGCGACCATAATGCCGCGCGAAAATGGCCGCGCGGCTTGATCGCGCCGGACATATCCAGCAATCCGGACGTCGAGCCGCGCGAGGGCCACGGACCTGCTTCGCCGAGATAGTCGATGCCCGTCCAAAGAAATTGCCCGAAGATGAATTCGTTATCCGTGACGGCACGCCACGCCGCGGCCGTGTGGCGATTCTCGCTGCCGTAAATCACGCGTCGCGGATAGCGGGCGTGATCGGTTGCATAACGGTCTTCCGTGTAATTGTAACCGGCGAGGTCGAGCGCACCGGGGTAATCCGTCTCGTTGGACATGACGACGCCCGCCAGCGCCGCCGTGACTGGGCGGGACGAATCTTGTTTCCTCACCGCCGCGGCCAGGCGCTTCGCAATATCGCCCAAGCGATGCGCATCCGGCGCATCGGGTTTGTAACCCGGCAGCATCGGCTGGTCGATGCGGGCGCGTTCGAGCACGGGGTGGGAATACGGGTCGTTCGGATAATCGACTTCGTTGCCAATGCTCCACGCAAAGATCGAGGGATGATTGCGGTTCCCACGCACCATCGCGGCAATGTCGCGCTCCGCCCAGGCTTGAAAGAACTCGGCCGGGCCTTCGAAGCCGGGTTCGCCGACGTTCCAGCCGCGCAGCCATTTTCGTTTGGGAAACTCCCATTCGTCGAACGCTTCGTCGAGCACGAGCAGCCCAAGCTCATCGCACAGCGTGTACAGCTCCGGCGCGTGCGGATTGTGGCTCATGCGAATGGCGTTGCACCCAATGCTCTTCAAAGCTTCGAGGTGCTTGCGCCACACGATACGCGGCACCGCATTGCCGAGCACCCCGGCGTCGTCGTGCAGGCAGACGCCTTTCATCTTCATCGCCTGGCCGTTGAGCGTAAAGCCATGGTCCGGGTCGAAAGCGAAGACGCGAATCCCAACGGAGGTGCTCGCGCGCTCGAGCTCTCGCCCGTCGGACGAAACGGTCGTGCGCAGACGGTAGAGATTGGGTTGCGTCACGCTCCACAAACGCGGCCGCTCGATCTCGATCGCCGCATCGTCGCTCGCGCGGCCGGCCGCCTCGACCGTCGCGGTGCGCCGAACCGACGCGACAATCTTTCCATCGGACGCGAGCAATTCGTGGAGGAGCACGACCTCTGCCCGGCTCGAAGCTTCGTTTTGAATTTCCGTCTCGATCCGGATTCGGGCGGATTTGTCGTCGGCGCGTTCGGTACGGACGAAAATGCCGAAGGGCGCGAGATGGAGCCGCTCGGCGCGAACCAGGCACACGTTGCGATAGATCCCAGACCCGGTGTACCACCGCGAATCGGCCGAACGGCTGTGATCCACGCGCACGGCGATGGTATTCTCCTCACCGAGCCGCACCGCGTCGGTGACGTCGTACACGAGCGGCACATAGCCGTTGGGCCGGTGGCCGAGCAAACGACCGTTCATGTAAACGTCGCTGCGCGCATAGATGCCTTCGAAGTAGAGAAACACTTTGTCCCCACCCGTTTTGGGAATCGTGAGTTTTTTCCGGTACCAGCCGACTCCGCCTGGCAAATAGCCGGTGCAGCTCGCCAGGTCCTGGCGCGGCGTCGCTTGCACGCTCCAGTCGTGCGGCAGGTCGAGACGTTGCCACGTGCGATCGTCGAAAGAGGCGTCTTTGGCGGTTGGATCGTCTTGGAGGGCAAACGCCCAACCGTCGTTGAGCGAAGCGGCGGAGCCGAACGAGACTTGGGCAGTCGCGATCGTCGGCCACAGAGCGACGAGAGACAGAAACAGAAAGCGCATAAACGAGGAGTGACGATGCACCGGCCGGGAATGGCAAGGCGGGGAAAACGGAATACCAGGGCCATCACGGTATCGGCACGCTCGCGTCTCTCGCATCCCTCGGTTGGGTGAACGAGGGCGTCCGCTCTGCCCCGACCTTCGCATCCGCACCCCGCGGTAGACTCGCTGCACCGGCGCAATGCCGCGACCGGACATTCGATTCCCTCTTCTGGGTGATGCGCTGCGGCTCGGTTTCTGCGATAGTGCCGCGCCCGCTCACGAGCGCCTGCGCGCTGTTACTGCGCCCCCACACAGTCGTGAGCCCAACCCAACCCCTGAAGCTGCTCACTGCCATGAAGCCATTCGTGTCTTCGTCGGCCGCGGTCTTGGCCGCTGCCTCCATTGTCCTGCGTCGTATCGTTCGTTCGCGGTCCCTTCGTTCTCTCCCTACCATCGCTCTGCTCGCCGCGGGGATAGTTGCCCTGGCGTCATCGTCCGCCCACGCGGCGACGCGCTATATTTATGCGACGTTCAAAGGCGACGCGGCCGCCGACGAGAAGCTTTCGATCTATACTTCGTCGGACGCCGTCAACTACAGCTTGTTCGCGGCGACCGGCTACGGCGGTCCCACGGGGGTGCTCCGCGATCCGAGCATCATCAAACACACGGACGGCAAGTATTACATTGCGCATACCGTCCAATCGTGGACGACGACCTCGACGTACTTCGCGATCGCCTCGAGCACGAATCTCGTGAACTGGACCAACGTCGCGACCGTCAACGCCGGCGTGTCCGGCACCGCGTACACCTGGGCGCCCGAGTTCTTCGTGGAAAACGGGACGGTCAAAATCATCGTCAACCTCGGCGATGCGAACTTCAGCTTTAAGCCGTACATTTTCACGGCGCAGAACAGCGCGCTGACCTCGTGGAGCGGGCCGGTGGACATGGGCATCGGCACGAATCACATCGACACGTTCGTCGTGAAGTCCGGATCGACGTATCACGCGTACGTGAAAAACGAATCCACGAAGTATATCGAGCACGCGACCGCCGGGAGCCTCACCGGACCGTGGACCTGGGTCGGCACCGGCAATTGGGCGGGCTGGGGTTCGGGCGTCGAGGGTCCGGCGTTGGTGCAGATGGACGGCGGCCAATGGCGGATCTATGTCGATTCCTACAGCACCGGCGGCGGAATCAAAACCGGCACGAGCTCGAATTTGAATTCGTGGAGTGCGCTGAGTTCGGTGAGCATCAGCCCGTCGGGCATCATTCGTCATGGCACCGTCATCAAGGAAACCGTCAGCACGGTGGCCGACGGCACGTACAAGCTCCGCAATCGCGCGAGCGGAAAATGCCTCGATAATCTTGGATCCACCGCCAACGGCGCACCCGTGGCGCAGTGGACCAGCGGCACGAGCAACAACCAGAAATGGCAGATCACGACGGTCGGCGGGTACCGGAAATTGATTTGTGCGACGGGTTCGAAGCGGCTCGACAGCCTCGGCCACACCGGGAACGGCAACACCGTCGGCCAGTGGGACGACAGCGCGAGCAACAATCAGCAATGGACGATCCAGGACGCCGGCGGCGGTTATTTCCGCGTGATCAATCGCGGCAACGGCCTCTGTCTGGACACCGGCGGCGCGACCACGGACGGCGCCACGATGCAATTCTGGGCCAGCGGCTCGAGCTTCAATCAGCAGTGGCAGTTCACGGCGCCGTAGTTCGGTCGGGGGACTGTATCATCGCCATCGTGCTCGTGATCGTAATCGTGCTCGTGGCTTGGGCTTTCGTCGGCACTAAGCACAAGCCCGATCACGAGCAAGAGTACGATCACGAGCACGAGCAGAACGGCGCGCGGCTTTACCGCGTCGAAAACCGGTAGACCGTTGTGGACCGGTACGTTTCGCCCGGTCGCAGAATCGTGTTCGGAAATTCAGGGTGATGCACCGAATCCGGAAAGTGCTGCGTCTCGAGCACGATTGCGCCGCGGTAGAGGTACGGGCGTCCGGATTTCCCGCGAATTCCGCCGTCTAAGAAATTGCCGCTGTACACTTGGAGGCCGGGCTCGGTCGTCAGGACGTCGAGCACGCGGCCGGTAGTCGGTTCATAGACGGTCGCGGCCGTCATCAGTGCATCGTCGGTGCGATCGAGGACGAAATTGTGGTCGTACCCGAGGCCGAATTCCAGCTGCGGGTGCTTCGCGCCAATGCGTTCGCCGATCGCGTGCGCCGAGGTGAAATCGAATGGCGTGCCCGCCACGGGCGCCAGATCGCCGGTTGGGATCAACCCGGCGTCGACCGGCGTGTAGCGCGAGGCGTGGATCGTGAGCTCGTGATCGAGCACCGTGCCATCCCCTTCCCCGCGAAGATTGAAATAGGCGTGGTTGGTGAGGTTCACCGGCGTCGGCTTATCCGTCGTTGCCTGATAATCGACGCGCAGGGCGTTGTCCTTCGTCAGCGAATACGTCACCTCGACCGTAAGCGTGCCGGGAAAGCCCTCGTCGCCGTCACGGCTGACATACCGCAGCTTCAATGCCGGGAACCCATCCCGCTGGCTTGGCTGCGCCTGCCAGAACACCTTATCGAAGCCGAGGTTTCCGCCGTGCAAGGTGCAGGGTTTGCCGCCTGGCGAGTTGTTCGTGGGGAGCGTGTACGTCTTTCCGTCCAAAGTGAATTTGCCGTCCGCGATGCGATTGGCGAAGCGGCCAATGAGCGCGCCGAAAAACGGCGAAGGTTTTCCGTACGGCGCCGCGCGATTGAAACCCAGCACCACGTCGCTGAGCTTTCCGTCGCGGTCCGGCACGAGCAACCGCATGACTACGCCGCCGAGATCGAGGATTTCGGCGCGCAGGCCGGAGGGCGCCTGCAGCGTATAGAGGGTGACCTGGCGGCCGTCCTCGAGCTGACCGAACGGCTGCGAAGCAACCTTGGGCGGCGCACCACGTGCCGCGCTGCACGCTGCCAGCGCAAGTAAAACAACGATGGGGATAGCGCTGATTCGAATGAAACGGTCGAACATTGTAGCTTCGAGCATGACGGACCCGAGTTGCCGAGGCGATGCCTCGATTGCGATTTGGGGCTCGAACCGCGTCATACGCGGGTCGGACGGGGTGGAGCGGATGCCGTGAGGCTTTCGTGCAATCACGAAACGCTTACGCGTTCCGCTCCGCGCACATTCAAAACGAGGTTTTGGAGTTGCGGCGCTAGTTCAGATGCACGATCCCATGCCGGATCGCTTCGACCGCCGCCTCGGTGCGGTCGCGCACGCGCAGTTTCGCGAAGAGGGTTTTCAAATGGGATTTCACCGTGTCTTCGGAAATGAACAGGCCGGACGCGATCTCCTTGTTGCTCCTCCCCTTGATGAGCGCCTGGAGCACCTCTCGCTCGCGCTCCGTGAGCGGCTCCCGTTGCGCACATCGATTCAAGCGCTCCGCCACTTGGCGGGGCAGCAAAGTATCGCCGGCATTCACTCCGCGGATCGTGCTCGCGATCTCTTCGGTCGACATGTCTTTCAAGAGATACGACTTCGCGCCGGACTGAATGGCGCGGTAGATGTCTTCGTCCGCGTCGTACGTCGAGAGCACGATGACGCGTGCCTCCGGATCCTTCTTGCGGATGGCGAGAATCGCTTCGACACCGCCCATGCCCGGCATCCGCAGGTCCATCATCACGACATCGGGCCGAACGTCTTCGTACACCTCGATCGCTTCTTCGCCATCCGCGGCTTCCGCGATCACGTCCATGCCAGGCTGGCTCTTGATCAAGGCGACCAGGCCCATGCGCATGGGCGGATGATCGTCGACGACCAAGACACGAATATTGGTTCCAGGAACCGGGTCTGGCATGGGCGGCGGAGTGAAGTCGGTTTCGGAACTCATCGTGAACGGGGAGGCATGCGGATCAAGCCCGGGGAGCTCCGCCGCGCCCCACTGTAACAAAGCGGCACGCGCTTGCCTCTCACCCGTTGGAGGGAATCGCCGCAATCAGAGTAGCACGAGCGAGACATTGTAGCTGGCCTCCCCGAGGCCGGCAGATCGGACGCGGAAAACAGCGCCCGCGGAACATCGGCGCTACATCGCGCCTTCGCCACCACTCAGCCGGGGTCAAGGCCCCCCAGCTACAATTCACGAGCCCCCTCGTCCGCTCAGACCGCGGACGTCACCACTACGCGCGTCCCCTCGCTCGGGGCGCTGACGATATCCACCGTGCCACCGATCAGTTTGGCGCGCTCGACCATGCCCACCAAGCCGAAGCTCCGTCGGTCGCCAGCGGGCGCCGTGCCGGGCACGAAACCGACGCCATCGTCGACCACCGTGAGCCGGACCGTGCGGCGCTCGAGGACAAGCGTGACGTCGATCCGCGTCGGCTGCGCATGCTTCGTCGCATTCGTAATCGCCTCCTGGCCGATCCGAAGGAGGTTGTTTTCTACAATCGGCGAAAGCCGCCGCCGATCGCCTGCGACGACAAACGACGCCGCGATCGTCGTACCGTCGGTCATCTGCTTGAGAATTCCTTCGAGCGCTTGGGCGAGATCGTGCCGTTCCAAGACGTGTGAGCGCATGTTCCAGATCGAATCGCGCGCGTCGGCGAGCGCCGCGCGAGTGAGCTTGTGCGCCGACGCCAGATGATGCCGGGCGGGCGCCGCAATTTCCCCCGCATGAGCGCGAGCCAGCTCGAGTTGAACGGAAATCGCCCCGAGGCTCTGCGACAGCGTGTCGTGAATCTCGCGCGCAACCCGATTACGCTCGCTCAAAATCGCGGTGAACTCCGTTTCCGCCATCGCGCGGCGGTGCTCCTGTTCCTTCAACCGCCGGCGCGAGGCCAGCATCATCGCGGCCACGGCGGCCACGGCTACCGCCAGAGAGCCGGAGAGCACGTACACCACGCGCTCCGCGGTCCACCAGGGCGCAGGCGTGACGATCGCGACGTCTCTCGCCGAGCGGAGCAGCAACTGAAACGAACGCGGCTCCCACAACCCGCCCAGCGGGCTGCCCTCGTTGGTAATGACGGAGCAAATCCCTGAAACCCGCACGATACTGCGAGCCTGCCATTCGATCGGCACCGCCGCATCGTCCGTCAACGGCAGTTGGGCGCGGATCGAGGTGCCGCCCCACTCCAGCGTAAGGGCGACGTTATCGCTCAATCGGCGCACATCCGCCAAGCGCGCCTCGAGTTCCACGAGATCGGCGTCGTATTGCAGCGCCCGCGAAACGTCGACGAGCCGATGCGGCACCGGCGCCGGCTGCGTGGCGATCTTGCGGAACATCGCATCTTCGAGGACGGCGCTATAATCGCCCAAGGCGGGAAATCCCAAAACGTCGACTTGATCGCCGGGCTGCAGCGACTCGCGCTGAGCCGTCTCCACGCGCAGACTGCGGTCGCCGTCGCGCACCCAAAGCGCAAAACCCGGGATGTGGTGAATGACGGTTCCACGGACGTGCACCCGATGCGCGTGCTGCCCCGCGAGATGTTCGAATTGCAGCAAACTCTCGACCGGCTGGATCTCGACGTCGAAGGGCCGCTCGGGCGGCGGCTGCTGAATCGTCAGGCTCACGCCGCGCGGCACTTGCACGAAGGGACGGACGAATTGCCGGTTGCGATTGTGCAAATTGAAGCAGAGCCCGCGCACGCGGACCTCGGCATCGATGAGTTCGGCCGGATCGAATTGGCCGTCGATCTCGACGATCACGCGCGAGCTGCCCGAGGCCACCTTCATTTTCACCTTGGCCGTCTTTGCTCGACCGCCCTCGCTGGACGGAGCGGCAAAGCGCGTGCCTGGGGGCGGCGGCGCGCTGTCGCTCACCGCGGTCGGCTCCGCACTGCGGACAACCCCGGTGATTTCAATCCAGCGCGCATCCATCTTGCCGGTGTGCAGATCGTCGATCCGCACCGGCGTGGGGTCGGGAATCGCGGCCTGCCCGATCCGGCGGATACGGTTCGCGACGACGTACGGCGCAAATCCGCCGGGGTCGCTCACGCCTTCAATCTCGAGCAAATCGCCACGCTGCAATCCCGCAACGAGCGGCGCCGGTCCTTGGACGTAGATTCCCTCGGTGCGGTCTTGGACGACAAACGCGATCCCAAGCGGGTCCGCTTCGCCCATGAACACGCCGGTGATCCGCACCGGCGCTTCCTGCCGCGCCTCCGCGGCGGAGAGCGCTCGCACCTCGGCCGCGGTCGTAATTGTCCGTCGCGCCTCGGCCGCTTCGCTCATCGAAGCGGCCCCACTCGCGACCAACCACGCCAAACAAGTCCAGTGAAGGAAAACGCGACAGTGCGACCAAGACAGCGGGTTCATCGGGGTATCGGCGCACGCGATGTTGTGCGTCGCGTACTCCGAAGCAAGGCGACGCACGTGCCTCTTCGTCGCACGCGGCGGATGCGCGCGCCACGAAGAGGCAGAGGGAGAGTGAACCCTTTGACGACGGGGTTCGGATACCCCGCCTACATCAGAACGAGAGCGAATTCGTGAGCGCCCAGGTCGTGCGGCTCGGGATGCGCACTTGCGCGACCGTGCCGTCGGGATTGGCCATGATCGGCACCAGGTCACGCTTCGCGAAGAGATCGTGTCCGTTGAGCTGGATTCGCCAGACGATCTTCTTCGTCAGCTTTCGTTCATAGCCAATCCACGCGTCGTAATTGGCTTCGCTGGGAGCGTAGATCGGCATCGAGACATCGGTCACCCAAATGCCCGCGTCCGAATTGTACTTCGGATAATAGCCGATCGCGGCTTTGTCCTGCCAGCGAACGGCGCCGCCGACGTTGACGTTCTTAAAGATGCCGCGGTCGAACGTATAGTTCGTCACGAAATTCCAGCGCCACTTCCGCAGCTCGTTCACGGCCTGCCCGTTCGCCGCGATGGCGTTTTGGTACGGTCCATAGACGTTCTGCATCATGCGTCCGCCGAAGGTATCTTGCGCCGACGAGTAGCCGATATCTCCCGTCCAGTGCCGAATCTGGCTAAAGCCTTTGATGTTCCAGTAATTCAATTCCGACACCGGGACGGTGTTATACCCGTCGAACCAGAGGCTTTTGTTCTGCTGAATGAAGGCCGCCCAATCCGAGAGGATGTTCGAGCGAACGGCGGTGTTGCGCGAGGCGTTGAACGTCAGCCGCCAGTTCCGCGTGGGATTGGCCGTCAGCTCGAGCTCGACGCCTTTCGACACGAGATCGTTCGTCAGCTTCTCGCCCGACGGCGGGCCCTCGCCCCAGATGCGCCAATCGTCGCCGGTGATCTTGGCGAACTGCTCGGCCTTCACCCACGTCGGGTCGAGCGGCCGGAACCATTGGGCATCCGTACGCGCCGCGAACCACGCCTGGCGATACGCCATTTCGTCGGCGCTGAGGAACGGCGCCAAGTACGGCGCGCCCGTGGCGGGATTGATCGTGCCGGGCGCGATGTAGGCCGAATCGCCGGGGACGGCGCCGTGCCGAATGCGCAGCGGCTGGGTGACGAGCGTGCTGAGCTGGCTTTGCCAATTGGCCGGCAGGGGCTGGGCGGCGATGCTCTTGTCGTAGCTGTCGCCGAAGAACCATTTATTGACGAGAAACTCCGGAGTCGTTTGGTCCGGCGTCCGAGCCGTCGGGCCCCAGGCTTCCTGCGCGAGAGCATTCATCGTGCGCGCGACGCCGGCCTTGGCCCAATAGACCATGCCCGACGGATCGCTCATGCTCGTGTTCTTTTGGATCGTCTTGTACCACGTCATCCGGAACGCGATTTTGTTGTCGAGGGCCGTCACGAGGAACCCGCGATCGCGCGTGATGCCGGAAGGCGCCGCGAGCTTGCCGCCGTAGATGTCGGTACCCACGTCGGACGGGCGGAAGCTGTTCGAATCGTTGTAGGTATAGCTAACGTCGATGCCCTTCGGCAGGTGATAATGGAACAAGTCGAGCAGCTGGTTGAAGTGGACGACCAAACCCCAACTGCGGCGCTGTTCTTCGGCGGAAAGCGGGGTCGTGCCGGTGAAATTCCAATTCGGGCTGAACGGCTGGACAGAGCCGAACGAGTCGCGGATCAGCGCGCTGGGCTTGTCCCAACGCTCGTAACGATCCTTGCGCCAGCCGAAGAGCGGCAGGATGGCGTCGTTGATGAAACGCCCCTGCCAAACGAAGGATTTCGACTTCGTATCGTCGAAGCCCTGGGCGGCGCCGGTGTAGAGCGCGTTGAGATTGCTCTGCCAGTTGTCGACCGTGACCGTCGCCTTGTGCCACGTCTGCGTGTTGTTGTCCCACAGCAGCGTGTTGCTCGACGCCGCGGGCGTCTGCGCCGCCGTGATGCCTTGAATGGCCGAGCCGGGGATCGCGTCGAACGTCGGCACATTCAACAAACTGGTGCCGATATAGTGACCGCCCCACCAGGCCTTGTAGTTCGGCGACTGCTCGTATTGACCGCCATACGTCGTGGCGTTCCAGGCGTAGAGATTGAAGCTGCGGTTGAAGTTCTCGTAGCGCTGGCTCGCGAAAACGCCGGTGAACGTCTGCTCGCCCACGATTTTGGTGAGCAGGTTACCCTTCGCAGTGTAGTCGGCGAGATTGAGTTTGTAGTAACCGGTTGCCCGATACGCTTCGCGATTCTCGCTGTTCATCTGCCCCGCGCTCGGCCCGAGGATCAACGGGCGTCCGACGTCCGGATTGGCCGACCCGTCGCGCATGACGGTGTTGACATCGACTGTCACCCGGTCCGTCGCGATCGCGTTGGCGAAGCCGGAACGATAGGTCTGCCGATCGTACGCCAAATTGAAACCGAGCCGGTTATCGAGGTAGGTCTGGGTGATCGAGCCGTTGATCGCATCGAAATTATTCCATTCGCGCTTGTTCGGCCCCTGCATCGTCTTGTCGATGAACGCCAGCGGGCCGCTCAAAATCATTTGCGTCGGCCACAAGCTGGAGCCGAAGCCGCTGAAGGTCTTCCCGGTCGTCGACTGGAATCGATTGATGATCTGCGTGACCGTCGGATTGTTCGAGAAGTACGCGGCGGTGTCCTTGTTCCACGCGCCGGTGCCGCCCTCGTCCCAATTCGCGTTCGTCACGCCGCTCAGGCCGCCCCAGGGCACGCCGTCGCGCTGGCGATAAGCGTCCATATTGCCGTTGCCGATCGTGCCCGTGCCGGGGTTTTGAAAGATCGTCGCGGGCGAGTCGTTCCACCAATCGCGCGCCGGAGCGCCGGCGAAATAATGCGAAAGCTCCGGATGCGAGGCGCCCGTCGGGTCCTGAGGAACGCCGTTGTTCGTGAGCGGATTGTACATCAGGTAATGCTTCAGCGGGCCGAACCAGTTCGTAATGAAATCGGCGGCGGTGACGGCGACCGGACGATTGGCGCTGATCTTGCCGGACTCGCCTTTCACATCGATCTGCGTAAAGACGCGGTCCGCGAGCACCGGCTGCCAGCGCAGCGCGCCGTACACCCGTTTGTCGTGATTGAAGGTGAAATCCTGCCGGTACTTTTCGTTGTCGTTGAGCCCGATGACCCGCAGCCCGACCGAATTCTTCAGCAAGGGCACGTCGACATCCAATACCTCGCGCGTGGAGCCGTAGCTATTGACGCGGAACTGCGCCTCGGCCGCGAGCTGGCGCATATTGGGATCTTTGAGCGTGTTGTTGATGATCCCCGCGGGACTGCCGAGACCGAACAGGATGGAATTCGGGCCGCGCTGGATATCGACGCGCGACGTGTTGTACGCGTCCATCGGGATATTCGTCGCGAAGAAGTCGCGGGTGAGGTCCGCGGTGTTGAGCCCGCGCACGCGCGTGCCGCTCTGCGGGTTCACGAGCATCTGCGTGCGGTAGGTGGCGTCGTCCGCGTTCGTGCCGTAGTAATTGCCGTCGATGCCCGACGCCTCGGTGTTCGTTTGATAAACGAGGATGTGCTGCAGATCGGTCGCCCCGGTATCCTTGATGAATTCCGGTGTGACGACCGAGACCGCGGAACCCAAATCGCGCAGATTGGTATTGAGGCGCGAGCCGGCGAGCGAGGAGCTCGCGGCATAACCATTGTCTTTTTCCGAGCTCACTTCGAAGGGCGACAGTGCGATGACTTCGTCGTTGCCGGCCGTTGGCTTGGGCGCCGCCGAGGCGGTTTGCGCGATCGTGGGAGGGACGCTCCATGCCATCAATGCCGCCAGGAGAGTGGCGGCTCGCAGGGCGACGCGACGACGGCCGTCGCGGATCAGTTGCTTGGTTTGCATGTGGTGTTTCGAGTTAACCGTGTAGTGTCGATTCGTATTCGAGGACAAAGATGAGCCGCGATCTGCGGCCGAAGGGTTGCGGCGGGCGAGCGCTCGCAAACCGCGGCTTGGGCACGCGGCCAACGAGTGCATCGCAACGCGGCTGGCGGCGCGGAAGTTGAAGGGGTATGTCGACGAGATGCTACTCACCCGCCGTCGCGCCGACTATCCCCTGACCGGGTGAAATTTTTTGCGGCGCGAAACACGCGCCGGGCCGCGAGCGGTACGCGCCGGTGCGCGTCCGCACCTGCGGCACTCAGCCGCTACCCGTTGCCGCGGGCTCGCCGGCCTCCGCGCGCGCCTGCAGCGCGGTCGCAATGGCGGGATCCTTGAGTGCGGCCGTATAAATCTGCTCGGCCACGGTGCGTTCCAGACTGCCGGGCGGCAACGCCGCGATCCGCGACTGCGTCGCGCTGGAACCGACACTCACGAGCATAGGCTTGATGAGCGCCGAGAGCGCGTAAGCCCGCGCCGAAGGATTTTGCAGCGTGCACGCTTTGTCCCAGACGGTCGTCGGGCCGGTGCCGTGATGCTCGGCGGCGCCTTTGAACACATCGGCCATGAGGAGCGGCGCGCCGTCGTAGGCGCCGAGGATGTCTTCGAGCGCACCGTCGGGATTACTTTGCGCCCATTGTTGGTACACGGAACAAATCGCCTGCGCACGAGCCATCTTGTCCGACAACGCGTCGGCCCACGCGATCGCCTTTCGCGGATCGTCGGACCGCACCATGGCCCGAGCGATCGCGGCGACCGCACCCGGGATGGCCTGCGCGTTCGGCGTTTCAGCCAGCCAGGCGATCGTCTCGCTGAGACGTTCCATGCCGAGTCGTTCGAAAACAACGCGACCGAACGCTGCCTCGCCGCGGGGATCCAGCGTCAAACACAGCTCGCCGAGATGGTTCAGATCGTCGGTCCGCAAATGATACGCCAGCGATTGCAACGCGCCGACGCGGGCCGCCGGGGGCAGGGTCGTAAGCAACGTCACGGCGCGCGCCTCGGAGGTTTCGGCGAGGCGAGCCACCAAGGTTGCGGCCGCGAGGTCGTCACGGCTGGTCTTCACCAGATAGGTCGCGGCCCATTCCGCGGCCGCCGGCAGGTCGATCTCCCCGTAGGCATCGGCCACCGGAAAGACATAACGTCCCTCGGCCTCTGGCCAAAGCGTCAAGGCCTCGGCGAGAACGGGCAGCAGCAGCCGCCGCATTTCCATCGGTCCGTTGCCGATCGCCATCAGCGCGTCGAACAGCTGCTGCGGATCCTTCGCATACAAGTCTTTCAACAAGGCCGCGACGTCCGCCGCGTTACGTGTCTGCCGCGCGAGAGCCACGATCCTCGCTTCGAACGTTTCGTGCGAGGTTATCGTATTCGACGCTGGCGCAGAGCTCACCGATGCAGCGCGAGCAGGCGCTGACGGCTGCGGTCGTTTCGTCGCGAGTGGCGGACTCGCCCGATGGCGATTCAGCAGCGCAACGGCCAACAGGCCGCCGCCGACCACGACGAGCAGTGCAAAGATGGATCGTTTAGCCATACGTCGAAAAGGTTATGACGGCGGGCCCACGCGGCCCGCCGTCGCTTAGATCGCTCGAGGTCCGAATCAGAAGTTCCAGCCGTAGCGCAGCCGGTCGCGCAACGAGCCGTTCGTCACGCCGCCGCCGGACGTGTTGTTGAACAGCCGGAACGTGTCGTTGTCCCGATGGCTCGGCCAGTACACGATGCCGATGGTATAGGCGCGCGCCTGTTGGGTGACGCCGCGGAAGAACGTGACATTGCTGTCGCTCGACGACGCTTGGTAATTTAGGCCGGTCGTCGCGGGAACGCCCACTTCCGTCAACAGCGTGCGATCCTGATATCCGCCGATGTGCGAGGCCACTGAGCTGGCCCAGGCGCTTTCGGTGGAGTGGCTCTCGAACCATGCATAGATATGCAGGCTGAGCTTGCAGTTCGGGAACGATCCGCCGATCGCGCTCGGGTTTTGCGAATAGCCCGTGCCGTCGAGGATGATGCGGCCCTGCGTCTTGCCGATCCAGCTCAGGTAATCGTTGTAGAGGCTGATGAGGCTCGACGTGGAATAGCCGTGCGGTTCGTTGAAGGGCTCGAACCAAACGTTGTTGTTGCTGCCGTACTTGCTCTGCACTTTTTGCCACATCGTCTTCCAACTCGACTGATTATTGATCACGCCGTTGCCGTCCGAGCCGTCCCAGCACGCCAGGATGACGTGGAGGCCGTCGGCGACGAGGCGATCGATCGCCGCGCAATAGACCGGCCAGAACGTCGCATCCGCCACGGTCTGCGGATTGATGCCGAGGCGAACCACGCGGCCGTTGCTGTCGGTGATGCCTTTGATGTCGGCGCCGATCTGCCCCGCCTTGCTCGACGCTTGGGAGGTAGTCGAGGTGCCGGTGAGGCCTGAGGGGATGATGCGCGAGTCAAGGAAGTTGTCGCGAGCGTCGGCCCAGTTGCCGCCGCGCATCCACCACGTCTGCGTGGCGTTGGCGACGGAGGCGATTGCGAGCGCAGCCGCAATCGTCGTGAGGAACTTATAGCATTTCATTTCGTTATCGGGGTTGGATGTTGTCTGATCTCTATCGGTTGCTGGAACAAAGCAGGCGCTGGACGCGAGGGTCCGCCTCGCACAAAGGGCGAAACGCAAGAACGAGTGGGGAGCACGGGCAGCGTCGGCGCGGGCAAGGTGGATCGCGGGGGGACGATCTCTCTGCGCCGGGAAAGGGGTTGGGAGGCGGGATACTACGCCTCGGCCGTGCCCTCCGCTATCACCTGGTAGGGTGAAAATCGGGCGGGAGGGAATTTCGTGTCACGTTTCGGCCCGAGCGGTTGTAGTGAGGCAACATGAGCTACGATTCCGAGCTTCTGCGCCACTATGCCGAGGAGGGTTCCCAGACGGCGTTCGCCGAGCTCGTCGACCGTAACCTCGCGCTGGTATACGCCGCGGCCGTCCGGCAAATCGGAGACGCCGACCATGCCAAGGACATCGCGCAAAGCGTTTTTACGGACCTGGCACGCAAGGCCACGTCGCTCCGGCGCCATCCGGCTCTGCTCAGCTGGCTTTTTGCCAGCACGCGTTACGCCGCGCGGAACGCGGTCCGAACTGAAATCAGGCGCCAAAAGCGCGAAAGGGAGGCCCATCTCATGCAAGAATCCATCTCGTCGGCCTCGGACGCCGATTGGCAGCGCCTTCGTCCGGTGCTCGACGAAGCCCTGTGCACGTTGCGGGAACGCGAGCGCGAGACGATTCTGCTGCGCTATTTTCGCGGGCTGCCGTTCGCCGAGATCGGCGAAAGCTTGTCGATGAACGAAAGCACGGCCCGCCAATGCGCGAATCGGGCCTTGGACAAGCTTCGGCAAGCGCTCGCCCGCCGCGGGGTGGAATCGACGTCGTCCGCGCTCGCCTTGGCGCTGGCGAACCAGGTAGGCGCCGCGGCACCGGCGGGATTGTCGAGCACCATCACCGCCGCGGCCCTGACCGCCACCGCCATCGGCACGGTTGGGTTTTTGCCCACCTTTTTCGGTTTTATGATCGGAAACAAAATCATCCTCGGCGTCGGCGCCATCCTGCTGCTCGGAGGCATCACCTATACGCTGCATCGCATCCCGAGTTCCGACAGTTCCCCGCAGCTGGCGGCGGCGCTGGATTCACACTCGACGCCGTCCCCCGCCCCGTCGTCCCCACCGGTGCCGATGGCGCGCACGCCCGACGCCGAAGTTGCCCCGCTTGACGCCGTCGCGCCGGACACCGCCTCGACCGTCGATTCCGCGCGACCGATCGCCGGCGCGCCAACGACGAACCGAGGCAAGGCGTTGACCGACGAACAAAAGGCCCGTCAAGCCGCCCGGCGCGAAGAGCGACAGGCCGCGCGGCGCGCGGAGCGGCGGATCGACAATTTGCGCCAGAGCACGGAGCGCCGGCTGGAGCCGTTGTTCGCGACGCTCGATCTTTCGCCGGAGAAACGCGAACGGCTGATTCAGCTCGTGATGAATCAGCACGAAGGCGGCGTCGATTACGCCGCGGCAAACGCCCGCTTGGGGCGCGACATCACCTCCTCGCCCGAGGAATATTTCGACGCCGGCTCGCTGACGCGCGAGCAAATGCTGGCCGACGTCAAGGCGCTGTTAGGCGAGGAAGGCTACGCGGCCTTTCTCGCGAACGATTTGGTTGTTCGCCAGTCCGCGGTGGTCGAGCACATGCAGCGGCGGTTGGCGCCGGCCAACGAGCCCCTCACGGAACAGCAAAGCCAGCAGTTGGTCGGGCTGTTCAAACAACGGCACACGTTTGTCGTGCACGACGATATCATCGCCGCGGCCGAAGCATTTCTTTCGCCGACGCAGCTCGATGAGCTGAAAACCGAGCAACAACGGCAACAAGCGGGCGTCACAAAGCCGCCCGTGCAGCGAGCGATCAAAGAGAATCTAAAATCCGCGCCGACGCAGCGATGATGAATCCTTACCCGTTCAGCGCCGACGGCATGCGCCCTGCGCGGTGGAGGGCGGTGCCCTGACGGAGGATGTCCATCAACGTGTCGACGTAAACGCTCGCTTGGTCCGGCACGATGGTATCGTCGACGATAGCGACGATTCTAAGCTTTCCGGTCTCCTCGATGACGTCGAAGGTCAGCGGCCGAAGGGCAGGTCTTGGGACGCGCGCAATGCGATAATTCGCGATCACGATATCCTTGCCGGATAATTGCGAGTGCTGGCCCAAATCGGGATACAAATTGAGAAAGACGTCGAGATGCCCGATCATCGGCGCAGGGTCGGCAAGCTGTTCGCGAACGAGTTCGAACGGCAACTCGGAGTGACGATGCGCTTCACCGAGAGACTTCCGCACGTTTCTAACGTGCTCCGCAAACGACGTGCCCTCGGCAATACCGACGCGAACAGGCAGTACATTGATGAAAAGTCCAATGGTGTGACGCGTCTGCGCAGTTCGACCCGATACGATTGTCCCGATGGTCGCATCGCGCTGACCGAATCGGTCGGCCAGAAGCCTGCCACACGCAGCCAGCAGCGTGGCAAGCAGCGTGGAGCTTTCGCATCGGTTGAACCGGGCGATCTGCTGCGCCACATGGTCGGGAAGCAGTGCCGACGCCACCTGAGCTTCGCGCAGCACCGGTCGCACCGCTGCTCGCCGCCTCAGCCAGCTCACATCGCTCCCCGCCAGGTAATTCTTCCAAAAATCTTGGAGCTGCGCCAGGGCGTGGCCCGATAGCCGCTCGCGCTGGATGCGGGCATGTTCGTAATATCCCCGCCTTTCGTTATCAGCCGGCATCATCCCAGTCTCGTACCGCGCGAAAAACTCGCGGACGAGATTCACCGCGGAGTAGAGATCGAAGATCAGGTGATGGACCCGAAAGAGGATCACACAATGGGTGCGCGACACTCGGTACCCAATCACGCGCACCAGCGCACAATCGAAGAGAGGCAAAGGACGTGCGGCTTCGGCGGAAACGAACTCCCGAACATTCGTCGTGGCGTCGACTCCTTCGCCAACCGGTACCCATTCGATTCCACCGGGCTCGCGGAGCGTAACCGCATGAGTTTCTGGGCGAAGCCAAGTGCGCAGCGCTTCGTGTGCGGCAATTGTGTCTCGGATGGCGCGCTCCAATCGCGGCTGGTCGACCTCGCCGTGAATGGAGATGGCGAAGGAGATAACCGAAGCGACGCTCGATTGGGCCGAGTCGAGCAACTGCAATCTACCCTGTTGGCGGATGGAAAGCGCGTGAGTTTTCGATGTCTCGGCCAAATGCCGCCCGACCGACGGCTTGACGTCGGCCTCGGGTGCGATGGCGACCCGTTCTCCGCAGGCCTCGAGCAGCGCGCCGATTTCCACGTATTGAATCCCGGCCTCCGACG
>CBINOT010000088.1:0-23402 GCA_966252355.1 uncultured Opitutus sp.
ATATAGGAATTCAGCAGATAGTTGTCCATCGAGGCGCTGAACAGCCCCATGCCGGCGGGGAACGAGGACCACAGGGCGCTTTTGTCCGTGCGGTAGTTGTTCAGATAGACGTTCAGGCCGTTGGACGACTCGGTCACGACCGCGAACGTGTGCGGCTGATAATTCAGCCCGAGGTACGAGCACGAATTATATTTCAACGGGATCGTCGCCGAAGCCGGCAGATCCGTGTTGATGTACGGATTGTAGGAGAACCATTTGTTTTCCACCCGCGCGACGAACATGTCGCCGGTGTATTCCGCCGGGAAAAGCGCATTGAACTCGTCGATCTTCGCCTGCGATGTCGGCCAGCGCGTCGCGTATTGCGACGAGGTCACGTACGTCGCGAGTAGCGACGTCTCTTCGCTCGCGTCGGTGAACAGTTCGGGGATCGTCGGATAGCGGCCGGTCTTCTTGAACCACGTGCGATTCAGGTTCCGCTGGCCGTCCATTTCATACAGGCCCGTGTACAGATCGGCGGCGGTGTTCGTGCCCGAAAGCGTGGCGTACCCGATCTTCGTGCGTCCCGCCACTTCCGGCAGGGTCGGCACGCGGATCGTGCCGTCGAGCGCTTTGCGGAAAATGTCGCAAATCATGTTATTGAACATCGGGGTGCGGAGGCCCTTATAGACGTTCGCGATCGATGGGATTTCCGGGCCGTCGATGACCGAGGCGCCGTTGAGAATCATCTGTTCGACGATCGGCACGCCCGCCGCCGCTTCGGGGCAGCTGAACAAGGTATTCGCGCCGGCTTCATAGCGATCGGGCGTTTCGGCGCCGAACACCGGGCCTTTGCCCGACCAGCCCCAGGCGAACTGATCGAAGCGCACCGCGTAGTGCCCGGCGTGGCCGGAGAGGTACGCACCGAACGTGCCGCTCTCGTTATCGTAGTAGCCGTAGCTCTGCGTGTATTTGTTTCCGACGATGAAGTGGTCCTTGTAGATCCGGCTCGCATCGCGGAACCGTGCGCTGGTTTTCAGCTTCGCGACGAAATTCCAGGACGCGTTCGAGATGGAAAAATTATCCGGGATGTAGAGGTAGCCGCCGTACTGGTCGCCGAGTTCGAGCAGCTTCGCGTAAAGCTCGAGCCGTGCCGCGAACGTCGCGTTGTTGAAGCCCCACGCCTGCTCGCAGAAATTATAGCCGATGAGATTCGGGTACTTCTGGTAGAGCTTTTCGTATGGGGCGAGATCGGTGTCGGACATGCTGTTGTTGATGCCCGAACTCGGCTGCATCATGGCGTACATGCCGTGCTGGGCGCAGGTGTTGAGCCAGGTATCCGCCACCTCGTAGCCGTCGTCGGAGGCCGACGACATCGCCAGGTTGAGCACGACATACGGCCGAATATCGCTCGGGATCGCGTTGATCACGTCGAGCGGATGATCCTGCGTCGGATGATTCACATGGATCAGCCACATCGGCGAACTCGGCGAAAGCGGCCGCCGCAGGGGGGTGGCGCGGGCCGGCAATGAAATTAAAACGGCCGCGGTGCAAAGGCCGAAGAGCAGGCGCAGGAGCGCGGCGAGGGGCCGCGCCGATGGCGAGGTCGCGGGGCGACGGGGGTGTCCAGAGTTCATGTTTTTGAGTTGGAAAAGCGAGTGGGGCAGGGCGCCGCGGTTTCGGTCACGCCGAACTCGGTCGGCTGGCCGGCGCGGCTCCGCCGATGCCGTGGCGACGACGGGGGCCGCGTCCGAGATCGGGTCAGGGCGAGAAACGGCAGCGTACGGGTCGAGGATGGGTGGAGCGGCGAAACGCGGTGGCGACGATCGCCACCGCGGCCGTGAAGGCATTCGATCACCGGCCGAGGCAACTGCCGCGGCAATGTCCCAATGGTCGCAGCGCCGCTACGACTTAAGTCGTGAGCCGGCGGGCGAACGTTCGCGCCCGGCCAGCAGCCTCGGCGACGGCATTGGTCGCGCGTGTTAGTCGACAATGCGACTAAAGCGCGGATTGCCGCGAGGATTGCCGATGCTACCTACCGGTTTGTCCCGCCGCTCGACTCCAGCAAAGATTCGGGTTGGCCACCCCGTTCCCCCCTCCGTACGGTTCCATTCGGGCCTGTCGGATTTCTGACCCTTACCTCACCCGCAAACCCAATGAAACAACCGATGATCTACCGTCGGCGGCTCCCGCATGCTTGTGGCGCCGTCTTTTTTGCTCTCCTCGCTTTTGGCGGCGTCTCGAGGGCGCAAACCGCTCCCGGCGCCTCGGCCGCCGATCTGGCTAAGTACGACACCAATAGAAACGGCGTGCTCGAGCCCAGCGAAGCGGCCGCCATGCGGGCGGCGAACGGGTCGAATCCCACGGTCACTTCCCCCGACGAGGTCGTGTCGCTGTCGCCGTTCGAAGTGAAGGCCGACACCAAGGGCTATTTTCAGTCCAACACGATGTCGGGCACGCGTCTCAACTCGAAGATCGAGGACCTCGGCCAGTCGATCACGGTGATGACGAAGGAGCAGATGTCCGACTTCGCGATGCTCGATATCAACGACGTGTTCGACTACATGGCGAGCACCGAGGGCACGAATTCCTACTCCCAATTCGAAACCGACCGCACCGGCGCGGTGGTCGACCAGGTGAGCCTCAATCCGAACAACGCCAATCGCGTGCGCGGCATCGGTAATGCCAACATCGCCTTCAACAACATCGCGACTTCGGGCCGCGTGCCCGTCGATCCGCTCTGGCTCGACTCGGTCGAGCTCAGCCGCGGTCCCAATGCCAATATCTTCGGCTTGGGCAATGCCTCCGGCACGGTGAACCAAGTCCCCGCGACCGCCAACGTGACGCGCGACTTCACCCGCGTCGAACTCCGGGCCGACAGCTATGAAGGCTGGCGCGCGTCGCTCGACGTGAATCGGCACCTGGCCAACAAAAAGCTGGCCCTGCGCGCGAGCTACGCCAACCAGCATACCGGCTTCGTGCGCAAGCCGTCCGGCGAGGACGCCCGCCGGCTCAGCGTGCAGTTCAAGGTCCAGCCGAACAAAAACACGACGTTGGCGCTCTCGTGGTATAACTATAAGAATGCCTCCGTGCGGCCGAACTTCACGACCCCGCGCGATTATTATACCGATTGGGTCCGGCTCGGGAAACCGGGTTGGAATCCCGTGACCCGCTTGGTCACGCTCGCGAACGGAACGGTTTACGGCAACGGCAACGTCGCCGGCTCGACCACGGCGTATACGGCCAATCCGAGCTTCTTCACGGGCGGCGCCGAGAGCCGTTCGCCGTTCCAAATCGGCGCCCCGGGCGAAGCCCCCTATTGGACGATGGCGCGCTATACCGCTAATCCTGCCACGCCTGCGGGTAATAATTTTTCGGTGACCGATCCGTTCGCCTCCTCGGCCGCCGGCATTGGCCTGTTGACCATGGGGCCGTCGGAAACCTTCACCGCCACGCAGCAGCCGCTCTACAATTCCGTGGCCCGCCCCATCAACGACAAGTCGATCTACGACTGGGGCAAAATCAATCTCGCGGGCAATGGCAAGGCCTGGGACGACGTTAATATCTACATGGCCCAGCTGGACCAGATCGTCCTCAACACGTCCAAGCAAACGCTGGCCGCCCAGCTCACCTTCCTGCGCGAGGATGCCAAGCGCTTGGAAAACCAGCCGATGGGCCCTGCCAGCGTGAACAGCAATGTCGGCCAGCTTCAGGTCGATGTGAACCAAGTTTATTTGGATGGCACCCCGAACCCGTATTTTGGCCGGCCCTATCTGCGGAGCAGCGAGCCCTACTTGCGCGACAAGCCCTTGCTCTGGGACACCCTCCGCGCCCAAGCGGTCTACAAGCTCGATTTCTCGCACGACAAGGGTTGGACCAAGTGGCTCGGCACCCAGCAGCTCCTGGGCTATTACGAAGACAAGGATCAGCAGACCCGTCTTTACACCTATCGCCACACGGCGCTGGGCCTCGACAAGGGCTGGGAGCAGAAATATGCCAACACGCTGTTGGGCATCCAGACGTCGACCAACGTCGACCCGCGATATCTGATCAACGGCACGAGCATTGTTCCCGGCAACTACGACCGCCTCAACGAACAATACTATGTCGGTAGCACGCCCGGCGGCGGCATTGAATACGCCCCGAATCTTTTCCCGGAAGGAGCGAGCGTGCCTTATGTTTGGGGCCCTTCCGCTACCCAGATGTTCAAGGACGTGTCCGCCGTTGGCTACACTCCCGCTCCCGGTGGCGGCCTCAACAATCTCAACGAAGTCGTGAAGACGACGGGCGGCGTGCTCCAGAGCAGCTTCCTCAACGGCAAGCTCGTCGGCACCTTCGGCATGCGCCAGGACATCGTGAACGACCGTAACGCCCCGCTCGCCTTGCTGACCTCGGATCTTCGCCACTACGACTTCGAGGCTTCCGACAAATGGATCGGCCCCTGGCGCGTGGCCAAAGGCAAAACGAAGTCCACCTCGGTCGTGGTTCGACCCTTCCAGGATATCAAGTTCTTCCGGACCGAGGGCAAGAGCGGCATCGGCCGGTTCTTCGCCGAGGCGGCCAGCAGCCTGAGTCTTACCTATAACAAAGCGGATAACTTCATCGCGCAGGGCCCCGCCTTCGATCTCTTCCTCAAGCAGCTGCCCAACCAAACCGGCACGAGCAAGGACTACGGCTTCTGGCTGACGATGCTGGATGGAAAACTGTCCATCCACTACAATCACTTCGATACGAAGCAGCTCAACCTGCGTAATGGCGACATCACTACGATGGCCCAGCGCATCCTGCGGTACGAAGGTTTCATTTCGAACGATTCGTACAACCTGCGTTCCCAGACCACGGCCTGGCTCAACGGGCTCGGCACCGGCGGCACGGCCACCAACGAGCAGATTGCGGCGGCGATCAAGATGCCGCTCGAGCAATATAACGGGTTGCAGAAGATCGCGGCCAACAACACCTACGCCGCGGTGATGGACGCGCAGTCCAAGGGGCACGAGTTGGAAATCAACTTCAACCCCTCCCGCAATTGGACGATCAGCGCCTCCGTCACGAAGACCCGGGCGATGAACATCGGCGCCGGTTCCGCGGTGGACGAATATATCGCGGCACGCATGCCGATCTGGACCACGCTGGAAGATCCGCGGTTCACGCCGACCACGCAAACCATCAACGGTGTGACCGGGCCCTATGCGACCGCGCCGGCGAATTCGATTCCCACCGGCGCCACCGGTCACTTGCTGTGGTGGAATATCGTCGGAGCACCCTTCACCACGATCGCTGGCTACAATGCCACCCAGTCGCCCGCGTTGAACTACGCCGCGAACGTCGATGCGCCCATGTCCGTCTTCCGCGCCCTCATCGGCCGGCCGCTGCCGCAGCAGCGCGAATATTCGGCGAAGTTCAACACGCGCTACAATCTCGCCGGTATCACCGAGAACCGGTTCCTCAAGCGCACCAGCGTCGGTGGGTCGCTGCGCTACGCCAGCAAGGGCGCGATCGGTTTCTACGGCCTCGGCTATACCCCGGGCATGGACCTTACGCTCCCGGCCAACAAGATCCTGCAACTGGATCCCAATCGGCCGATCTACTCGGGCGCCGAAGTGTTCGTGGATCTGTTCCTCACCTATAAAACGAAGCTCTTCCACGACCGGGTGGGCGCGAGCTTCCAGCTCAACGTGAAGAACGTGCAGGAAAGCGGCGTCCGCTTGCAGAAAACGGCTGCGTTCTTCGACGGGCGCGCCTCCACGTACCGCATCGTCGATCCGCGACAGTTCATCTTCACGGCCTCGTTCGATTTGTAATTTCGGTTGATATCAAAGGGTCAACGCCGTCATTCGGAAGAATGACGGCGTTTTCATTGGGGCGCGCGATGCGTCCTGTTCCCCGCTCGCTTTCCCGCCGGAATCGGCTTGCGCGCAACCGGCGCGCTCGGCTCGCTGCTCCGCACCGATGAACGGGAAAGGACGCGTCGCTTCGCCTCATCCGCCGGCCGAAAAAACGCCCGCGGCGGGCGGGCGCTCGCTCGCCGGCCTGTTTGCCCTGCTGCTCGTGGCGACGTTGTTCGCGTACGGGCCAAGCCTGCGCGGCGAGTTTCTCTGGGACGACCCCGGGCATGTCACCAGCCCCGCGTTGCAGTCGTGGTGGGGCTTGTGCCGGATCTGGTTCGATCCCGGCGCCACGCAGCAATATTATCCGTTCCTGCATTCCGCCTTCTGGCTCGAACATCGCCTCTGGGGCGATGCGGCCGTCGGTTATCGGCTCGTCAACGTCCTTTGGCACGTCGCTTCGGCCTGCGTGTTCATCGCCGTCCTGCGGCGTCTGGCCATTCCGGGCGCTTTGCTGGCCGGTGTGCTTTTCACGTTCCACCCCGTCTGCGTCGAATCGGTCGCGTGGATTTCGGAGCAGAAGAACACGCTCTCGACCTTGTTTTATCTCACGGCCGCCTTGGCCTGGCTGCGGTTTCAGGACCGGCCCGCGCCGGGTCGCTACGCGGTCGCGACGCTGTGTTTCCTGGTGGCCGTGCTCACGAAATCGGTCACCGCCACTTTGCCCGCCGCCTTGCTCGTCGTCGCCTGGTGGCAGCACGGTCGCTGGTCGTGGCGGCGCGAGGTCGCGCCCTTGCTGCCGTGGTTCGTCGCGGGCATTGGCGCGGGTCTTTTCACCGCTTGGTTCGAACGCACGAGCATCGGCGCCGAGGGCAGCGATTTCAATTTGGGGCTCGTCGAGCGCGGGCTGCTCGCGGGCCGCGTGTTTTGGTTCTACTTGAGCAAGCTGGTCTGGCCCGCGCATCTGAGCTTCTTCTATCCGCGTTGGCACATCGATGCTTCGGCAGCCTGGCAGTATCTCTTTCCCACGGCGGCAATCGGGCTGGTGCTCGGCCTGGCTTGGTGGACACGGCGCGGCTTGCCGCGCGGGGTGCTCGCGAGCGTGCTGCTCTTTGCCGGGACGTTGGTGCCGGTGCTCGGGTTCGTGAACGTCTATCCGTTCGTGTTCTCGTACGTCGCGGACCATTTTCAGTATCTCGCGAGTCTGAGCCTGTTCGCCGCGGCCTCCGCCGGCGCGGTATACGCCATCCAGCGGTTGCCGGCGCGCGCGACGCGCGGCGCGCCGGTGTTCGTGGTAGCGCTGGTCGGACTCTACGCCGTGCTTACGTGGCAGCAGAGCAAGGCCTATGTGAATTCGAGCGAGCTGTATCGGGCCACGCTCGCGCGCAATCCCGACAGTTGGGTGGCGCATCACAATTACGCGATGGAACTGGCCAACCGCGGGTCCGCGAGCGAGGCGCTGCCTCACGCGCAGCGCGCGCTGGAGTTGAAGCCCGACCACGCGCCGGCGCTGAACAACGTGGCGGATAATCTGACGCGCGTGGGCCGGCCCGCCGAGGCGCTGCCCTTGCTCCAGCGAGCGCTGCAACTGCAGCCGCGTTACGCGCAGGCCGAAAACAACTGGGGCGTTGCGTTGATGGCGCTCGGTCGCGGCGAGGAGGGGATGCGTCATTTTCGCCAGGCGATCGCCTTGGATCCGACCTTCGTCGACGCGCATTACAACCTCGGGCTCGCCGAGGCCGACCGCGGCGATTTCGCGGCGGCGATCGCGCATTTCGCGGATACGGTTCGGCTTCGGCCCGATCACGCGGAGGCCGAACTCAAGTGGGGCGTCGCCCTGGCGCTGAGCAAGGGCTTGGCGGAGGCCCAGCCGCATTTCGCGCGCGCGCTCGAACTCGAGCCGGAATCCGCCGGCGCGCGCCAAACTTACGGCCGCGTGCTGCTCAATGCCGGCGACCTAGCCGGCGCGCTGGCGCAGCTCCGCGAAGCGCTCGAACTCGACCCGGCATTGCCCGGCATCCACCGCGACTTGGCGCAGGTGCTGCAACGTCTCGGCCGCGTCGAGGAGGCCCGCGTGCACGCCGCCGAGGCGAGCCAGCGGCCTTGACGCGCCGCTGGGGCGGATTCCCTCGGTGCCGGGTCCCGGCTCCGCCCCGTCGTTTGCCGGATGGCTTCGCGGGGAAAATCCGCGACGCATTGCCCGCAACGTCCTGCGGCAGCCTCGGTCTATCGCGCCACCATGAATCACGACACGGTTCTCATCACCGGTGCCTCGAGCGGTATCGGCCTCGCGCTCGCCCGCGAATTTGCGCAACGCGGCCACCCGCTCGTCCTCACCGCTCCCATTGCATCCGAACTCCGCGATATCGCCGCCGACCTCGGACGCTCGTTTGGCGTGAATGTCCGCACCATCGCGAAGGACTTCGAAACCGTTTCCGCGTCGGAGGAGATTTTCGCCGAGCTCGCCGCCGACCGCATTCCGATCGAGATCCTCGTCAACAACGCCGGGCTCGGGCAGCGGGGGAAGTTTTGGGAGACGCCGCTCGACCGCGACATCGCCATGCTGCGCGTGAACATCGAGGCGACGGTCCGGCTGACGAAGCTTTTCCTGCCCGTCATGGTCAAACGCGGCCACGGCCGCGTGCTGAACACCGCCTCGATCGCGGGCTTCGAGCCCGGGCCGATGCTCGCCGTTTATCATGCGACCAAGGCGTTTGTGCTCTCGTTCTCCGAGGCGATCGCGACGGAGCTGGAGGATACGCCCGTGACCGTGACGGCCCTTTGTCCGGGCCCGGTCGATACGGATTTTTTCCCGAAGGCGGAAATGATCGACACCCAAGTTTTCCAGCGGGGCAATGTCTCCGCTCCGCAGGAGGTCGCCAAAGCGGCCTACACGGCCGTGATGGCTGGCGAGCGATTGATCGTTCCGGGCGGCATGAACAAGGTGATGGCCTTCTCGCGCCGGCTTCTGCCCGAGTCCGCGCAAGCCAAGGTAAACGAGAAAGCCTATGCGGCGACGGACCCCGCCAAGCGCAAACGCGAGCGCGGCGATATCGAGGCCAAAAAATCCGAAGAGAAAAAGTAGCGGACGGCAGACCCGTTCGGAGAGTGGCACGGGCATCTTGCCCGTGGGGTGGGGATTGGGCATGCCGCTACCTGCAAACCCACGGGCAAGATGCTCGTGCCACCCCCTGAGATCGGCGTCGCTCAGGCGCAGATTAGGGTTCCAATAATCCGAGCCCATTCCGATTCCGCGCCGGATTTCGCGTAATTCGCGTGCTTCGCGGGCGACGCACACCCTTGGCTGGCCTTTTTGACCTGAGGCGTTTCAGCCTTTCAGTCTTTCCGCGCGTTCGCTCTTCCCCATCTTCCCCGCATGGCCGCCAAGCCCATCAAGTTCTACAACCGCTACACTCGCCGGATCGAAGACGAGAAAGTGTTTGGCGAAGGCTGGCTGCGCTTCGCCTACGACAATCCCGCGGGACGCTTCTTCGTCTGGGCGGTCGCTCGTCGCGCCATGTTTTCCCGGCTTTATGGCGTGAAAATGAACAATCCCGTGAGCGCGCTGCGGATTTTGCCCTTCATCGCGAAGTACGAGATCGATTCCGACGAATTCGCGAAGTCGCCCTTCGACTACAAAACGTTCAACGAGTTTTTCTTTCGCGCCCTGAAGCCCGGCGCGCGTCCGATCGCCGCAGGCGACGACGTGGCCGTATTCCCGGCCGACGGACGACACCTCGCGTTTCCCGATGTGGCGAACGCGCCCGGTTTCTACGTCAAAGGCGCCACGTTCACGCTCGCGGAGATGCTCGGCGAAGCGAACTTGCCGGAAAACCAACGCACGCTCGCGCCCACCTTCGCCGGTGGCTCGATGCTGATTTCGCGCCTCTGCCCCGTGGACTATCATCGTTTTCATTTTGCGGTCGGCGGCGTCCCCGCCGAGTCGCGGCGTATCGATGGCTGGCTGTACTCCGTGAGCCCCGTCGCGCTGCGCCGCAACCTGCGCTATCTCGTCGCGAACAAGCGCGAGATCACGGTGATCGATTCGCCGCAATTCGGCTCGGTCGCGATGGTCGAAGTCGGGGCGACGAACGTCGGCTCGATCCGCCAGACCTTCATCTCGGGTCGCGCCGTGACCAAAGGAGACGAGAAAGGCATGTTCGCCTTCGGCGGCTCCTGCGTCGTGACGATCTTCCAGCGCGGTCGAATCAAATTCGACGACGACATCGTCACGCAGAGCGCGCAGCACATCGAAACCTACGCCAAAATGGGCGACCGGCTCGGCGTCGTTCCGCCCGCAACTTCGCGCTGAGGCAAGGAGTGGCACGGGCATCTCGCCCGTGGATTTTTACGGATCGAGGCAGCCGCGATCTCCCGATCGCCAGGTTTGAACGGAGACAGCGTGATGTAGGGCGGGGTCTCCGAACCCCGCCGTTCCGAGGGTCGATCCGATTTCCTCCCCGCGTTCGCGGGATTGGTTCGTCCCGTCCTATCGCGCCCGCTCTGCCTTGATCTGTGCGAGCAGCGCTTCCTTTTGCGCCGGACCGAACTGCGAGGAGGTTTCCACAAAATGGGTCGCCGCTGCGAGGTCCGTCTCCGACCATCTGAGCGCCACTTGATACAGCGTATTCGCGCGCAAGGTCGGGTCCGAAATCGTCTGCGCGAGCGACACGGCCAAGGCCGGCTTCTGCATGACGATTCCGGGGACGGTCGCGACGGCGACGACCCCCATGTCCAAATCGGGGCTGGGTTCGCGCTGGCTGAGCCAAGTCCCAGCGGCAACCGGGTCGTGCTCGACCCAGCGCGGCAGACCGTTGGCGAGCGCGATCCCGCGATTCTCGCCCGGCGGCAGCTGAATCGCATATTCGGTCAACGCGACCGGATCGGCCTGCGACCAGCCGATCACCACGCCGCGAAAAGCCGCATCGTGCGCTTCGCGGTCCGTGATTTTGTCGATCGCCGCCAGCGCTTCGGAGGGCCGGCTTTGCGCCCACGTTGTAAAAGCGTGTTCGGTTTCCTCGACCCGCTGTGGCGTCGCCGGGCGGCTGGTCACGAATTGGGCGGCCATTTCGAATTCGCCGCGTCCGGCCAACGCGCGGACGAGAGACTCGCTGTAATCGAAAGCATGGTCGGGATCGCGCTCGCACACCACGGCGCCGACCTTCGCTGCCTCGGCCGGGTGCTCGACGGCGCCGGACAGTACTTCTTGCAACGCGTCGATGCGGTCATCGCGGCCGAGCGCGAGCGCCCATTCGGCGGCCGCGTTCGGCTCGGTCTTCGCCCAGCCGCGGAGCACGGCGTTGCGGAGTTCCGCGCGCGTTTTTAAGTTCGGCTCCGCCAGCGCGATTTTCATCGCTTGCTCGTGTTCGTGCTCGGCGAGCTGCGCCAGCATATCCGCCATGTCGCGCGCCAGCTTCGGCGTACGCGCGGCGGTGGCCAATTCTCGCCATCGCGAATCCCAGTCGCGGGCGGCTGCCGCCTCGTTGCGTTCGCTGCTCGGCGTCTGGGCCGAAGGCGCGGCGGCAGTGCGGGCGCGATCCGCTTTCGCCAGCGGCGCGTTGGCGGCCGGAACGACGCCGGCCCGCGTCGACTGGCTCCGGCCGATCAGGTATCCGGCGACGCCGGCAATCGCCATTCCGACCAGCAGCACGAGGATCGACCCGCGTTTGGCTTCGGTTCGAGGTTCAGTCACAGTTCTCATGCAAGTCTCGGCTCCGCCGCCGCGCAAGGGGCGAAAGTCGTCGTCTTCGATCGGCCCGACTGACCAAACCCGACTACGCTGCGAACCGGTTCCCGCGACTGGATCGGGCGTTATCCGCTGTGGGCGGTTTTGCGGATCTCCACGGCTCGCGCCTCGATCGATTTCGCTTCGTCGGCTTTGTTGACCGCGCGCAGCACCCCCGCGTAGGCGGTCATATCGTCCGCCAGGTCGGTCGAGTTCGGCGCGCATTTCTCCGTCACGCTCACGAGCCGGGCGAAATACTTGGCCGCTTCGTCGAATTTCTTTTGCGACCGGAGAACGTTGCCGAGCGCAGTAAGCCGGGGGCGCAGGTCGGATTGGTCGGGCGTCATGAACGTATCCGCAATCTCGAGCGAACGCCGGCACTCCGCCTCGGCTTTCTCCCATTCTTGGTTGGCGGCGTGAACGGCGCCGAGTTCATCCAGCGCCACGGACACGTCGAGCTTGGCATCGATATCGGTGGGTTTCGTTTTCAGAGCTCGCTCGCGCCATTCCAGCGCCTTTTGCGCATAGCTCTCGGCTTTGTCGTACCGCTTCCGCGCCCGATAAAATTGCGCGATCGTCAGCTCCTGATGCGAGGTCCACTGCGGATCGCTTTTCTCGGTCAACTCCAGCGCGCGCAAATGCATCTTTTCCGCCACGTCGTAGTGCTTCATCTCCTCGTGCACCTGCGCGAGATTGCGCGTCCACATGATGATTTGCGGTTCGTCGCGCGGTTTCGCGTGATCGAGCGTGTTGAGGATGCGTTCGAACAGCGCGATCACCCGCTCGGGTTGCGGCTTCGTGTAGTAATAAAAATTGGCGAGCATCGAAAGCGGATGCACCAGCTCGGGGGAGTCTTTTCCGAACGCGCGCTCCGAGGTGTCGACCGCCGCTTCGAGCATTTTTTCCGCTTCGTCGTATTTCTTTTCCCAGATGTAGATGTACGCGCGTTGCACTTGGCTCCGCGGCAGATGCGAATCGTTCGGCCCGAGATGGCGGGCGATCTCCAGGGCCTCGTCGCAAAGCCGGATCGCTTCGGTGGGCTTTCCCTCCTTCAACGTCTGCATCGAGCGCGTCATCTTCTCTTGCCATTCTTCCAGAATCGGAGCTCGCAACGGACCATTTTGCGCGAACGCCGGTGCGGCGAAGACCAACGTGGCAACGAGCGACCAAAGGAAAGAGCGGGGGGAATGCGACATAGTCGAAGGCTGAGTGGGGAGGAGTCGCCGACAGAACGCGGGCGCGCCGAGCGCGGCGAACGAGTGGCGCGAGAAAGTGCCGCCCGTGTCGGACGGGCGGCACCCATACCCTAGACGTGACCCAAACTGAGTTTAGTAAACCGACATGCTGTCCACGGTCCACGTGCCGCTGCCGGACGTGATTTCGACGCCGTATTGGCATTTGCCGACGGTGCCGTTCGACAGATGGCCGCCATTGACGAGCCATTTGAACGTCGCAGCGAGGTCAACCGTGCCCGAGCTGAACTTGCTCGTGGCGAGGAAAGACCACGGGCCACCCGGCTTGTAGACATTCCAGGTGCGGCCGCCGATCGAGACGTTCGATTGGTACAGCGTGCCCCACGGAGCGACCGAGCCGACCCAGTTGTTCCAAATCATCACCTCGGTCGGGATCCAGCAATCCCAAGCCCAATCGTAAGCGAGCGTGCCGCTGGCGCCGCCGTGTTCAGTGGCGTTGCCGTGGAGGCTCGAGATCGAGGTCACGGACTTGTTGATCGTCTTGCTGCCGTTCGGGTACGACTTGATGCCGCCGCCCGACTGGGTCGTTGTCGCCCAGAAATTCGGCGCCGAGGAACTGCTGGTGTTGACGTAGAGCGTCTGCGAATTGGCGCCGCTGCCCCAGACGTCGTTATAGATTGTGTAGCTGCCGAGCGTGTATGAGCCCCATTTGTCGGTGGTGGACCAAGTCGCGGCATGGGCGACGAACGGAAACGCGAGCGCCACCAAGGCGAGCGCGAGGGATTTGGTGTTCATTCTGTTGTTGGTTGGTGCTTCCTCCCGGCAAAGCGGGTGAAGTGCGAAGACGCGGAAGCGATCGGCTTCGCTCCGAACGACGCGCGTTCGGAAAGGCACAAACGAAAAGGGGTTGGGGGTATTTTTGATTTATGGCTAAATCACAGTCGCCTATAAATCAGGGCTCGCAGGATTTGAAATCGTGCCGCCGCCTCAAGTGTCCATTGGTCGTAAAGCCGGTACGACTTAAGTCATACGCCACGGTGGCACGGGCATCCCGCCCGGGGGGCTTGGGGCTTCGGCGTTACCCGAGGTAGGGGCGATCGTCCCGATCGCCAGGTTTCCACAAGCGGAAACGGAATGCTACCCACGCTCACCCGCGTGTTCGACCCTGCGGCGACGCGATTCACTCTTGCCGTCACCGACGCCGATTTCGCAAGCTTCCGCCTCGACGCACTCGCTCGGGTGGTGGAATGGCAGACACGAAGGTCTTAGAAGCCTTTGCCGTAAGGCGTGCAGGTTCAAGTCCTGTCCCGAGCACCATCCTTCGCCTAGGTGCGACAAACCCGAAGGCTGCTCTCGAAATTTTAGCGTACGCGCGCGGCGATGGATGAGGCTACCGATGGAGGGTGGGTCTCCGAACCCCGCGTTCGCGTCGCACGGTGCGCCAAATCGACGGGAAAGCAGGCAGCGCAAGCAAGAGACCTTCACCCCGCCTGTCATCCTGAGTGCAACGAAGGATCCAAGCTTCGTGGTTTGAACCACGAAGGAACACGAACTCCACAAACCGTTCTCCCGCGAATGACGCGGACAGACGCCCTGCAGAGCGAGCGGACCGCTCGTCCGCTGCGGCCGGGATCAAGGGTGGGGTCTCCGAACCCCGCCATTCCACGCGGTCGATTCGACGTCCTCCCTCGCGATCGCAATCACTCTCTCCGCGCTGATTCGCGTCTGTCGCGAGCAACCGCCGTCACTCCGCCGGTCGCGCGAGCTTCAGCGCCAGCGTGGTGAGCTTTTTCACCGACTCCTCCACCGTTTCCGAATCCGTGTGCAGCTCGAGCGTCGGCGCTTCCGGCGGTTCGTAAGGCGAAGAGATGCCCGTGAATTGTTTGATTTCGCCGGCCCGAGCGCGCGCGTAGAGATGCTTCGGATCGCGGCGTTCGCATTCGGCGAGCGGCGCGTTGACGTACACCTCGGCGAAAGCGATGCCGAGTTCGTTGCACCGATTGCGTACGTGCTGACGATCCGCGCGGAAGGGCGAGATCAGCGCCGAGATGACCACGGCGCCGGCGCCCGCGATGAGCAGCGCCGCCTCGGTCGCGCGACGGATGTTCTCGTGCCGATCGGTTTCCGAGAACGTGAGTCCCCGACACAGCCCGGTGCGGAGGATGTCGCCGTCCAGGATCACCGAAAACACCTTGGCCTTGAGCAGCTCGAGTTCGAGCGCCGCCGAGAGCGTGGATTTGCCGGCGCCGGACAGGCCGGTGAACCAGATGACGGCGCCTCGATGGCCCAGGAGCGCTTCGCGTGAGTTTAGCGCGCGCATGGCAGACCAATGGAACCCAGCTGGAAAAGAGTCGGAAGCATGGAAGCGAAAGTCATCACCAACCAGCCCGCCCCTTGGCAACTCCAGATCTCGCACCACGATCGATTCCGCGGCAGCGGCGGTCGTCCCGACCGCCAGGTTTGAACAGGAGGAAACGGAGGGAACGCCGATTGCTCCGAACAACGGATAACGCACGCAGGCGCAGCACGCGCTGCCGCCGCATGGTCTCAAAGTACGCGTCCCAAATGACGAGTCACGAACCCGAATTCCCGAATAACTGGTAACGAATACCGATTAACGCCATCCGAACGCCAGCCTGTCAGGATGGTGTCAGCGTGTCAGCTTTTCAGCGGGTCCTTCGTTCCTGGGCCTTGGTCTCTCGTCCTTGCCCAGCCCCTCAGTTCTTCACCTGTCCCGCCGCCCCATCAACTCCTCCAGCCCTTTCTCCAGCGTGACCCCCGCTTCGAAGCCGAGCTCCACGCGCGCCCGATCGGGGCTGCCGACGGAGTGCCGGATGTCCCCGGCGCGAGCCTCGGCATGCGTCGGCGCTGGCGCGCCCGCGACTTGCCGGCGCAGGATCGCAGCCAGCTGATTCAAACTCGTCGGCTTCCCGGTGCAGATATTCGCGACACCGCTCACGACGTTCGGCATGGTCGCCGCGATAACGTTCGCCCGCGCCACATCGTGAACCGAAATGAAGTCGCGGGTTTGCTCGCCATCGCCGAAAATCGCGGGTGCCGTGCCGGCGCGAAGCTTGTCGGCGAAGATGGAAATCACGCCGGAGTAGGGGGAGCGCGGATCCTGGCGGGGCCCAAACACGTTGAAGTAGCGCATGCAACGAACCGTGAATCCGAAGGCCGCACCTCCGCCGAGCAGCAATGCTTCCGACGCGAGCTTAGCGCCGCCATAGGGACTGATCGGCCGCGTCTCGCTGCGTTCGGTGAGCGGCAACTCCGCGTTGTCCCCATACACCGCGGCCGACGACGCGAACACGATCCGGATGTCCGTCTGGTCTTTAGTCCCTCGTCCCTGGTCCCTGGTCTCTGGCTGGCATTGCCGTAACCCCTGCGCCACGTCGATCACCCGCTGCGTGGCTTCGACATTCAGCCGGAAGTTCAATGCCGGATCCTCGATGCTTTGTGGCACGCTCACCAGCGCCGCGAGATGGATGATCGCGTCCGGCCGTGCGTCCGCGGCGAGGTTCGCCAGCGTTCCCGGTTCGGCGACGTCGGCTTCGACCAGGCGGAACCTGGCGTTCTGTTGGGCTGAAACCAAGTTCTCGCGTTTTCCCGTCCGAAAATTGTCGACGCCCACCACGCTGTGCCCCTGCGCGAGCAACAGATCGCATGTATGGCTCCCGATGAATCCGGCCGCGCCGGTGACCAACACAGTGGACATGTTCGACAACCATCACCCTGCCATCTTCCGAGTAAAGGACTAAGGCGGGCCGTAGCACGGGCGTCCCCCGTGGGTTGGAATGCTCGAGGTGGCACGGGCATCCCGCCCGTGGATTTCGGGATCGAACCTGCAGGAAGCGGCGATCGTCCCGATCGCCAGGTTTGAACAGGAGGAAACGGAGGGAACGGAGACCCGATCCGCTAAACGCAAAGTCGCGAACGTCCGCAACGATCCTCCCCAGATTCCGAACGTTGGAGGCATTTCACGCCCCAGGACGTGGGTCTGCCGGCGGGAAACAGGACGTGTGGTGGTTGACCCGCCTTTCGTTGCTCGCAGAGTATTGAAATCACCCGTGAGTAACGTCGAAGATTCTCAGGTCCGTGCGCGACAGATTGAAATCTTTCGCTCGATGACCCCTACACATCGCCTCGCCGAAGGCATGCGGATGAATCGAATGATGCGCGAATTGATGACCGTTGGGTTCCGTCAACGACATCCCGATTGGAGCGAAGTGGAAATCTGCCGTGCCGTCGCCGACCGCATCCTGCATGCAAGGACTGGATGAATTAAGCGTGTTCACGCAACGGCTCGAACGAGTCGGGGCGCCGTACATGGTGACCGGTGCAACCGCCGCGATCGTTTACGGCCAACCGCGAGTAACGAACGATTTGGATGTGGTGCTCGCCTTGAGTGACCGGTTCCGCGACCCGCTTTTGCGGGAATTTTCCGAATCGGAATTTTATGTGCCGCCGGAATCCGTAATCCGGGCTGAACAGGCACGGAGCCAGCGCGGGCATTTTAATATCATTCACTTGGAATCCGGTTACAAAGCGGACGTGTACTTGGCCGGCACCGACCCGCTGCACCGCTGGGCATTAGAGCGCGTGCGTCGAATCCCGTGGGGGAGGGAGGGAGAAAGTATTGCCGTGGCGCCGCCCGAGTACGTCGTCGTGCGAAAGCTCGAATACTACCGTGAAGGTGGCTCGAGGAAACATGTCGACGACATCCACGCGATTTTGTCGGTGACCGGAATCGATTCTGAGCTGATTAAACCGTGGCTCGAGCGCAACGGACTGATGGACCTTTGGGCGCAAGTGACGCGCGAGATCCAGTAGCATGGGCGTCCCGCGCGTGGGCTGGAATGCTCGAGGTGGCACGGGCATCTTGCCCGTGGATTTCGAGATCGAACCTGCAGGTAGCGGCGATCGTCCCGAGCGCCAGGTTTGAACAGGAGGAAACGGAGGGAACGGAGACCGATCCGCTAAACGCAAAGTCGCGAACGTCCGCAACGATCCTCCCCAGATTCCGAACGTTGGAGGCATTTAGCGTTGCAGGACGTGGATCGCGCGACCGCGGATAGCCACCCGGCCTGTCACGGCGCACGACGACCGAACAGATTCTGGCTGACTATCCCGACCTTGCACCCGAGGACTTGAAAGCCGTGTACGCGTTCGCTGCGCGGCTGAGTCGGGTGCAACGGATCACTCCGGCTGCGGCGTGAAGCTAATCGTCGACGCGCAACTGCCAGTCCGACGAACTCTTCAAGTCGCGATTGACCGATGCAGTCCGCGACGACCGCCGCAGCCGCTGACATATTGACGATCGTCCCGCCGTGGCGCGGGCATCTTGCCCGTCGGTTTGGAATATCAGCGCCGATGGTTTTGAGATCAGCGTTCCGCCGATCGGCCGTCATGATTCAGCGTGTCCGCGTTTCGATTCAGCTCTCCGTTCCCTCCGTTTCCTCCCGTAAAATCGGCTGGAGGTTTTTATTTCCAGAGCGGCATGTCAGCGGGTCAGCTTTTCAACGGGTCTTCGTCCCTGGTCCCTGGTCCCTGGTCTCTGGTCCACTGGCTTGGTGGATGGTTTGATGTAGGGCGGGGTCTCCGAACCCCGCCGTCGCGATTTGAACGCGCGTCCTACTTCCGACATTCGAACGGCCCGCGCACTGGCCGCCGAGATGGCCGTTTGCCCCTGTTAATCCAGTGGCCACTTGAGTGGCCGTCTAGATTAGCCAATGAGGTGGCCATTAATTTGGCCGTTTAGGCTGTCCCAATACTTGGCCATCCATGATGGCCACATCCGTGCGTCTTGGCTGGCCTCTCCTCGCGTCCGATGCTGGCCTCAATCGCCGCCCGATGCCACCCCTCTGTCCGACCGTTCGGGCGGCCACCGAAAGGCCCCGACCACGTGTCCACTCAGGCTGACGACCCCGTCTTCGAATATCGCGTCGCGGCGTTGCGACGGGCGTCCACGACGCAACACGCGAGGAGCGCCGCTACCGTCGACGCAGGATCTCGACCTCGTTAGCAAGCCGTCACCCCGCGCCGCTCTCGGACGCATCTGCGTCAGCTCGCCGCACCCGTGCGCGGGCGTCTACGACGATACTCCGATCGTCGTCAAACGACCCTCGGACTAACTCAAGACCGCATCGTGTACACGACGCGATCGCCACTCCAACCGGAGCCCGGCGGGCGTCTCGCCGACGATAGTGCGGCGCCGTCCGCGGTCGGCACCGGGAGCGCTCGGGACGTCGCATCGGCGTCGCGTGGCAGGCACATGACGACGGCGCCTCGGCTTCGGTAAGCGGGCTCGCGTCGCCTCGCTCCAATCGTCTTTCGATCACCACAAAGACGCCCGACCTAAGCGGGAAATCTGGCCGCCATGAATGGCCATCCACCTGGCCAGCCGAATGGCCGTCAATAAGCGCATTTTGCGACCATATGAATGGTTAAACCTTTGCCCAATAACTTAAAAGATCGACGCTACGGTCTTGCTTTGGATCGCTCGCCGACCGCATTTGAACGCGACATTCACGCGTCCCAGGTGCGCGCACCGACACGCGTTCGCCCGCCTGGTCTGACGCTCTGACCTCCCGCGCCGACGGCGCATGCAGCGGCGGGTCGAACGCACCCGCTGTCGTTCTCGCCGACGACGCGTGCGTCGAACATCGGCGTTAATGACGACAAAACAATTGAGTCGTCGTTACCGCTCCTCCAACCTCGTCGACGATGGCGTTCCAGTCGTCATCCCTCCAACCTGTGACCGCGTGGCGTCCGCCGCGAACGTTCGTCCGCGTCCCCGATCCGGTGCGGCCGCGTGCCGCGTGTCTCGCCCCGAGGCCCTCCTCCGTTTTTCCACGATCAGCGCTATGACTACGCCTTCGATTACGACCAAGACGAGTGAAGAGATCGCCGCCGCCTTTGAGGCTGCGTTCAAGAATATCGAACCGCTGGAGAAAGCCGAACGTGACGTCCGCTGGACGCCGTATCGAGAGGCCGTTTTAACGCAGCGCAAACGTGGGCTGACGTGGCAGCAGATCGCCGAAGTGATGGGCGGACCGGTGATCAATGAGCCCATATCCGCGCGCACCCTCCGCCGCGTCTTTGGCGGCAAAAAAGCCCGCAAAGCGAGGGCCAAAAAGGTGGGCCCAGTTTAAAGCGGCGAGGTATCGGAACCGGTGGCCCTTACACCGCGCGCGCCCCTACATGCGGGTTCGCGGCCAGGAGCGGCACGTTTATCGTCAGCAGCGCGATCGTCGCATTGCCTTGGCTGAACGGCAAAAGATACAGCAAATGTGTCAGCAGGAAGAACGCCCGTTCGACAGGATCCGCGATCGCCTGAGACAGGCGCAGCACGGTCTCGAAGCATGTTTTGATCGACCAACGGTCAGCCGGCGGTTCATAGACCGTGGCGGGAAGCGTCAGCGGCGAAGCACGGAGGAACGCAGGCATTGTGCGGTCCCGGGCATGCGGCGCGAGCGCCCGTTGCGCAATGACTGCGCCGCCGACCTGCAGCCGGTTGTGCACGCGGTCGAACACGGACTGCAACAGATCCGGCGTCACCGCCGCTGCGGGCGGACGCGCAGCCCACTCTGTTAAGATCGCACGGATATTCCACGCGAGCTGCGCGTCGGTGCGCACGCCAGGTCGCTCGGGTTGCGTCAGCCAAGCGGCCAGATCGGCATCGGAAAGCGGACCCATGACGCCTAATTTAGGCGCCAGGCCGGCAGCCGGCATGACAGCAGAGATGGCCTCTTCGAGCCACAGACAGCGCGACGCCAGCGTCAGCACCGCGCCAGCGAATTGAGGCGGCTGACGCCACGCTCCTGCGTTGGACGCCGCACTCATTCGCGCACGGACATCCGCCGGAACATAGCACGTTTCGTTGGGCACATAGCGCTCGAGCGCGACACGCCGATAATCGGCCGGCGCACGTTCGGCGAGCGGCTGGGTGACAAGTTGGTGCAGCGCCCGCGCCACGGGTGCGTACGACGAGAGTGGGTCCGGCAGCACCGGCGCGGGCAAGATGTAGCGCGTCAGCGGTCCCTTCCCGACACGAATCACGCGCTTCTGACGCACCACGGCGCCCAGCCAGCGTTGCACGGTTCGCATCGGCGCAAGCGGTTCGAGCGACGCGGCGACGTCGATATGCGTTGCACCGGCAGGGTAGTTTCCGAGCGCGGAAACGATCGAATCCAGTCGTTACTGGGTTCCCGGCCTCAAAATGGTATGACGCCACAATTTTCGGCCTATGGCGCCACAATTTGACGTTTAGTGGCGCCATTATGGCCAATGGCGCCACAATTATTGGGCGTGAAATCGACGTTCTTAACCGCCAAACGGCGTTTTCACGGTCGTTAGGGACGATGTAAGGCTCGACCGGGACAGGGTGCCGCGAAGCGTTCGAGGCCGAAGAATGTTACCGTCGCTGCAGCGATCGTGACATCGCACCTGCAGCGACAATGACACGGCGACTGCGCGACCAGTGACACGGCGGCGCGTGAGAACTGATGCGACGGCTACACGACAACTGATGCACCAAATGACACACGCGTGTGCGCCGAGTGCTCCGCCGGTGTCACGCGGCTGTCGAGTCCGTGTCGTTCGACTACGCGAACCGTGTGCGGCATCCGTGCGCGACGTGTGGCCTCCTGTAAACCGGATCGGAACTACGAGCTCCCGCTAAATGCCAACAAACTCATCGAGCTTCGTGCGCCAGCATATCAATGTTTCAGCTTGTCCGTGTTCCGGTTCAGCCCTCCGTTCCCTCCGTTTCCTCCTGTTCAAATCTGGATCGGTGAGTGCATTCCGCACATCAAAGGTGGGAGTGAAGAAGAACAAACCGGTTTGTTTGAACAGGAGGCAAACCGAGGTAACGGAGATCGAGCCTAAGTGCGGTGAGTTTGGGCGTTCAGCGCTGAATTCCGACTCTCCGTTTCCTCCCGGTAAAACGGATCAGGATTGTGAGCTCCCGCTAAACGCCAAGACACCAAGGCGCGAAGAATTCGTGTCTCAGCGGAGCGCGGACGCCCTCGTCCGCCCATAGACCAAAAACGCCAATCCCGCCCAGCCACGTGCAAAAATCACCATCCGGTCGGTGCGTTTGGAGGCGAACCAAGTCTGCGAGGGCATGACGCATTCGGCCCACGAAACACGCTAGCGCACAGGTAGGGGCCATCGTCCCGATCGCCATGCTGCGCATCGGCTCAGCGGCTGGGGCGGCGTTCGCTGGGTAGGGCGAGGCCTCCGGCCGAGCCGCCGTCAGCAGATCCCGGCTAAGACATGGCTCGACGGGGACGCCTCGCCCTACCTCAACGCACGCATTCCGGCTGCGGGCAGGGTCACCAACGAATCACGAACAACGATTAACGAATAACCATTAGCGATGAGCGGCCGCCGAATCGCGCCTACGTCAGCCTTTTCCTCCAAATCACTTCATTTTGAATTGAAATACATTGCCGACTTCCCCTGAGTACCCCGTCCGCTTTTGCCAGTCATTGGGATGAGAACGCAACTAACCGGGTTCCAACCACCTCCTTTACCGGAAGTGACGGGGCGAAGCTCAGCCGTCTAGCGGCGGGGTCTCGGATCTCGGGTTTGGGTTCTGGGAATAGCACACCGAGTGTAGCGGGTCAGCGTTTCAGCTTCTCAGCATTTCAGCTTTTCGTTCTGTGCCTCGTACGTCCAACTCCCACGCCAAACCGGCTACTCCGCGGCCGATCGGCCTCGTTCGCGCGGGAAAGCGTCCGGCCGATGTGCTCGCCTTTGAGGAAGCCGTGGTCGGCTACTTTGTCGAAGCGGCCGACCTCCTAGGTGTGCCGAAGTCAGTGGCGGCGATCTATGGCATCTGTTTCGCGAGCCCCGAGCCACTGAGCTTCTCCGAGATCGACGAGCGTCTGGACATCAGCTCCGGATCGATTTCGCAGGGGCTGCGAGTACTCAAAGAAGTAGGGGCGCTGAAGGTCGCTGATGTGCCGCGCTCTTCGTTATCCGGGAATGGTTATTCGGAGAAGGCCGCGGTAGAAGCCGATACCCCGATAACAAATAACGAACAACCGATAACGACGGCGCGAAGCGCGGCTCGCTACACCCCCGACCTGGAATTGCGGCGCCTAATCCTCCATTGGCTTGAGCAACGCCTGCAGAATCAGCTCAACTCTGGTTCTGGCCGTATTGAAGCTATATTAAAAGCCGTCCCCGCCGGTCAGAACGGCTCCGCATCCGTGATCCAGCAACGCCTCGAATCGCTCCAAACCTGGCACGCGAAAGCTGGAGCGCTCTTGCCGATTGCGAAATCCTTTTTGAAACTGACGTAGCTTTGATCGTAATCGGTTAGTTCTCGTGAGGTACGTCTTGGTGCAAATGTTAGTAAACTTTTCGATGTCTTAGTATGAATCCCCGAACTTATATAATCGCGGAAGCCGGGGTTAACCACAATGGAGATGTCGATCTTGCTCGACGCCTTGTGGATGCTGCAGCAGGGGCGGGGGCGGATGCCGTAAAGTTCCAGTCGTTTATCGCAAGCAGCATATAGCGAGACGGCACATCTACAGCTGAGTATCAAAAGCTAGAAACAGGGCAGAGTGATCAATTAACTATGCTGCAGCAACTTGAGCTGAGCTCGGATGCGCATAAGCAGATCGCAGAACACTGTGTCCAGTATCCGCACCTCGAGTTCCTTTCTAC
>CBINOT010000089.1:0-23223 GCA_966252355.1 uncultured Opitutus sp.
GATGCCGGCGACAAGCGTTACCACCAAACCCACCCAAACCACGGTCGATTTCTTCATAGGTCGATTGTTACAAAAATGGACAAAGCAGCCGCCGAAATAATATTTCGGCGGCTGCGAAAAAACTATCTATTTATTCGGATCGCGGCGTAATTAACGGCAAGTGACTGTGACCGTGTTGTTGCCGGCAGCCAGCGGAGTGCTGATCGAGCTGCACGACGTGCAGTATTGGATCGTGCCGCCGGAGATGTGCGTGTTGGCCGAGCTTTGCAGCCAGCAGCCGATATCCGAACAGCTCGTGGCGTTCACGCGCGTGATCGTGCAGTCCTGGCTGGTCGACACGCTGAAGTAACCGCGACCGCAGCTCGTCGCATCGTCGTACGTGAGCGTTTGGTTGCGATTCGTGTTCGCCGTGCGGAAACCAGCATAACCGCAGCCGTAGCAAGAACGGGTGGCCATGACGGTCGTGCCCGTGTTTGCCTGGCTGTTGTTGTAGCTCTGGATCAGGACGCCGCAGCCATCGGTATGGTCGTTCGAGGTGATGGTGCCGAAGCTGCTGCCTTGGATGCCCATCGTCTCGACGCCGTGCGAGCCACAGCCGCTGACGTTGATGCTCGAGTTGACGTGGAAGCTCGCGCCCCAAGCGCCCTTGCAGTTGTCGATCCGGTAGGCGAGGCCGCCGCCCGTACCGTTCACCGCGCTGAAGTTTTGCGTGTTCGAGCTCTGGAAATAGATGCCGAACCAAGGCGCCGTGCCGGCCATGTTGATGTTCGAGGCGCCGACGTTGCTCGAGTTCGTACAGTGAATCATCGAGGTGCCGGTGCCTGAATTGTTGGCCGTAATCGTGACGCCGTTGCCGTTGATGACGCGATTGGAGCCAAGGTTCAGCGTCGTGTTATTGTTGCCCGAATTCCGGATGTTGATCGTGCCGGAAGTCATGGCGGTATTACAGGCGCTGACCGCATCGCCCATGTTGCTGCCTGTGTACTTCGTCACGCCGTCGACTTTGCCGGTCCAGGTGCTGCCCGAGAGGGTGACTTCACCGGTGGCAGCAACGGCAGACGACGCGAGGAGCGTACAAGCGACCAAAGCAAGGGCGAACGTGCGTTGGTGCTGATTCAGTTTGTTATGCATAGCGGGTATTACTCGTTTGTTGGGGATTTGCCGATGACCGTCGGCACGGATCTATACTGTTCTTTCGCCTGGGGTGTAAAAATATAGGCAGCCAAGGAACGGCTAAACTGTCTCGGGAAGCAGGGGTCGAGAGAGTCGGGGGTTTTCTTGTGCGTCATGAAAACGAGCATTCCGCGCACGCTGCAATCACCCTTTAAAATGAACTGTTCAGCAGAATAAAAACTAAAGCATTATTTCACTGATAGGCCGATAGTTATGACGCCAGAACCCCCTCGTTCATCTTTCGCTTACAAGTCGGCGTGTTTCTACGTAGAAAACGGGCCGGTGCGCGAGAACTGCTTGGGAAAGCGCGGGATGAGACGTACCGCGCGCGCCGGATCGAATAAAACCCGCGGACGCCTCGTAATTCCGTTATAAATAAAACAGCCGCCGATGCTATATCGGCGGCTGGAGAACGCTAAAATCGGTCTAGGCGATCAACGGCACGTCACCGTGACCGTGTTGTTGCCGGCGGACAACGGGCTGGTGATCGCGCTGCAGGAGCCGCAGTATTGGATCGTGCCGCCCGAGACATGCGTGTTGGCCGAGCTTTGCAGCCAGCAGCCGATATCCGAGCAGCTCGTGGCGTTCACCCGCGTGATCGTGCAGTCCTGGCTGGTCGACACGCTGAAGTAACCGCGGCCGCAGCTCGTCGCATCGTCGTACGTGAGCGTTTGGTTGCGATTCGTGTTCGCCGTGCGGAAACCGGCATAACCGCAGCCGTAGCAAGCGCGCGTCGCGAGCACGGTCGAAGCCGTGTTCGTCTGGCGGTTATTATAGCTCTGGATCAGCACGCCGCAGCCGTCCGCATGATCGTTCGAGGTCACGGTGCTGATCGTGCTGCCTTGAATGCCCATGGTCTCGATGCCGTGGCCGCCGCTGCCGCTGACGTTGACGCTCGAGGACGTGATGCGGAACGTCGCGCCCCACGCGCCCTTGCAGTTGTCGATGCGGTAGGCGATGCCGCCGCCCTGGCCATTCACGGCGTAGAAATCGTTGCCGCTCGAGCTTTCGAAGTAGATGCCGAACCAAGGCGACGTGCCCTTCATGTTGATGTTCGACGCACCGCAGCTGCTCGAATTACGGCAGAAGATCTGCGAAGAGCCCGTGCCGGAGTTGGTCGAGGTGATGGTGACACCGTTGCCTTGGATCCAACGATTCGAACCGACGTTCAAGGTCGACGTATTGTTGCCGGAGTTGCGGATGTTGATGCTGCCTGAGGTCATCGCGTTGTTACAGGCGGTCACGGCCGAGCCCATGCTCGAGCCCGTGTATTTGGTCACACCGTCGACCTTGCCGGTCCACGTGCTTCCCGACAGCGTCACTTCGCCGGTCGCAGCGACCGCCGACGACGCCATCACTGCGCAAGCGGCGAGCGCGAGCGCGAACAGACTTTTCTGGTAGGGGATCTGATGCATAACTATTCTATTTCTCTTGTGTTGGGGGGTTATTGTTCGGATTCGCCGACGAAGAAGCCGGCAAAAGTCGACAACGAGCCGCTCAGGATCCGGAGGTACACGTGAACGCTAACGCGTCCGCATAACGGCTCGCCGAGGGGGGACGAAGGGGTTGGTGCGCCCAGAAAGATCGAGCGCCGCGTCTGCCGCAACCGCGCCTTCTGCCGAACTGTCCGTCAATAGGCGCCGAATCCGCAGGTCGATTGTAGTACCGAAGATGCGAGCGACTTTTCTTACCTCAAAACGCGTCGCCGACAGGGAAGCTATCTTGCACCGGCCGCCATCGCGTACTTGCTATTCCGGTACACGTACCAGTCCCAGCCCGACAAGGCGGCATGCGGAAAGACGCGTTCGAGGCGGTAGCCGACGGGGCCAAGATAAAATACCTCCGGCGGAACTGGATCTTCGTCGAGCCGATGCTGGAAAAGCCATTCCGGCCCGCCGGCAGGCAGATCGTTGTTGGGATAGTAATCGATACTTCGCCCCGCGCCGACGGCGCCGGCGTAATACGCCATTACGAGGTAATTTCGATCGTCGTAATCGCTGCATACGCCGATGCTCGCGGTCGGCGTGTGCTCGGCGATGTAGCGCAATGCCGCCACATACTGCCCACGTCCCAGCCGCACGAGTCGCGCAACGTGAATCGCGTTGCCAGCCAGAAAGCCGGCCATCAGCAAAGCCGCCAAGGCTTGCGACGCACCGCGACGTCGCGCCGCGTCGGCCAGCCCGTAACTCACGAGCAAGAGCATCCCCGCCGCCGACAGGATGAAATAGCGCGGAAAAAGCAGCGTGAAGCCGCTGGCCGCCAGCGCGATGGCCGGCGCCACGACGATCATCACGACGTACAGCGCGGCGAAGGCGGCATGTCGACGCGCCATCGTCCACCACGCGAAGGCCATCGCGACGGCGAAGAGAGGCAGCGCGAGGCAGGTACCGGCAGACGCGGGCAGTCCGAGGGTATACGCGGCTAATTCGCCCAGGATCGGCAGCAGCCGATGATCCGGACCACCGCCGATTTCGACGTGCCGCAGAAACCCAAAGTAATAGGCGAAGAAAAATAGCCATGGCACCCCCTGCCAGGCGGCGAGACGCAGCATCGTCCCCCACCCCTTTCGCCGGTCTTGCCATACACGGACGATCGTCCAGGCCAGCCCGCCGACCAAGCATTGAAACATCACGGCGTGAGACAGCAGCCCGAGTATGCACGCCAACGCATAGACGGTCATCCAGCCGCTCGACCGCGCCTCGTCGGCGTGAGTCAACGCGTACAACGCCACCAACGCGCCGAGCACGGCGGGCGCATATCCCCGCGCTTCCGACGAGTAATGAACCAACAGAAAGCAGCCACCGAACAGCGCCGCTGCGATCAAACCCGCGACGTTTGCCGCCGCCCGCGCGTCGCCCTGCACCAAGCGAAATTGCCGGCGTCCGCACAAACCCGCGACTCCGACGGCCGCGGTCCCCGTAACCCACGACAGCAAGCGATACACCCAATCCGCCTTCCCGGGCTTCACGAGGTAGAGAAAGAACGAGTTGAGCGGATGATTGTTGTCGTGCCGCAGGTCGGTGAGGATCTGCATCGGCGAACGAAGGCCCTCGACCAGGCGCAGCGACCAAATTTCGTCCAGCCAGAGATTGTTGAACACGCAGGCGAGCCGAACCGCGCCAAAGACCAGGACGATGGCCGCCAACGCCCAACCAAACATCGCGGGGCGTGCCAACCTCGACGCTCGATCGCCAGACGCGAGTTCGCGGTTCGCTTCGCTCGCCGCCGCGTGATCGGATCCGCTCATCGGGACCAGGAGAGTTCAGGCGCGCTGGGATCGAGTCGGCGGGCCTCGTTGTAATGACGCCGCGCCTCGTCGATGCGCCCAAGTTCCCGCAGGCACAAGGCGACGTTGTAGTGGGCCACCGCCGAATCGGGCTGCAAGTGCAGTGCCGCCTCGAATCGCGCGACCGCCTCCCGGGTCCGCCCTGCGGCTTGTAGCGCCATACCTAAATTGTTGAGCGCTTCGGGATTGTCCCCCCGCAAACGCAGGGCCGCTTCGTAGGCCGGAATGGCCTCGGCCACCCGGCCGGTCATTTGCAGCGCTTTGCCGAGATTCTGGTACGCGTTCACGTCGTCGGCACCCGCGCGGACGGAACGCTCGAAATGGACGATCGCTTCCTCGATGTTGCCCGTGTTGGCGAGGGCGACGCCCCAGAAATTTTCCGCCGCGGCCACTTTCACGCCGAGGGCGATCGCCTGTCGGCAATGCGCAATCGCTTCCGCGGGTCGCCGGGCCGCGCCAAAAATAAAACCCCAGTCGGCATACACCTCCGGATGTTCGGCCGCCGCCTTGATCGCCGGGCCGTAGTGCGCCAGCGCCTCGGGCGCGCGCCCGGCGTTCGTCAAGGCGAGCGCGAGATTATGGTGGGCCTCGCTGTAGTCGGGCCGTTGGCGCAGGACCTTTTCGTACTCGGCAATCGCCTCCGGGAACCGGCCGACCGACGCCAGGGCAAGACCGAGATTATTGCGCGCGCCTTCGTGATTCGGCTGCACGCGCAAGGCTTGTTCGTGAAGAACGATCGCCTCCGCATCGCGCCCTCGGGCATGCAACTCGACCCCGAGGTTGTTGGCGGCGAGCCAGGCCTGGGGGTTTTTTGCGAGCGTCGCCCGATACAGCGTTTCGGCGTCGCGAAAGACATGGCTTTGCCGCCACGTGAGCCAACCGAGGCTTGCCACCACGGCCGTCGGAATCAGCCAGGCCACGTGGATTCGCGCCGCGCCGACGCGCTCGAGCCCGCGCACCGCGGCTGCGCTTGTCAGCGCAATGATCGCCAGGCTGGGCACGTACTGGAAATGATCCGCGACAAACGAAAAGATGAACGGATAGACGTTGAAAAACCCGAGCACGGGAAACAACGAGCCCACGAAGATCAGCCACGCCGCCAACGGCCCGCGCGAACGCTTTTGCCACAGCAGCAAACCCACGGAGAGTACGATAGCGCCCACCGGATACAGCCACTGCGCCACGACGCTCGGGTTCACGACCCAGCGAGGATAGACGAACATCAGGTCGGTCGGCCAAAACAGCTTCGCGAGATAAAACCAGACGATCCGCCCGGCGAGAAGCGCGCGACCGACGAGCGACAGCTCGAAGCCGGAGCCTTCGGCCCCGATCAGTTTACGCTCCACGAGCGCGGTAAAAAGCCCGGCCATCGCGCCGATCGCGAACCACGGGACGAGCGGCACGACGTCGATCCGCCACGCGAGTTTTCCCCGACGCCACCAAAACAGCACGAGCAAGGTCGCCGGGAGCGTCGCGATGACCGTCTTGCTGCCGAGCCCAAGCACGAACAGCGCGAGCGCCGCCAGGTACCAGCCGAAACCCCGGCCGCGATCGAAACGGAGGTACGCCAGCAGGGCAGCCAGATACAGCACGAGCGAAAGCGTGTTTTTCTGCTCCGTAATCCACGCCACGGACTCGACGTGAACGGGGTGCAGGGCAAAGACGAAGGCGGCGAGCCAAGCTCCCGGCACCGCAAGCCGCCGCAAGGCGGCCGCGAACAAACAGGCCGCCGTCGCATGCAGCAAAAGAGTGACGAGATGGTACCCCGCGACCGCGTCGCCCCAAAGCCGATGCTCGATCCAGAAGGCCGAGTGCAGCACGGGGTAGTATTGCTGCGTCGCCGTGACGTCGGTCCAGATACGTCCCAATCCGGCCCACGATTGCAGGCCCGGTTTCGTCACGTGCGCATCGTCATCCCACACCAAGCGGCCGCCAAGCGCGGGCCAGTACGCCGCGAGCGTGACCACGAAGATCGAAAAAACCGGCAGCCACCTTGGCACCGCGAGGCGCATCCGCGCCGCTTCGCTTGGCGCCGGCCCGCCGGTTGGCCCGGCTGTCATGGGCGTCGCGAGCGACGATTCCGGCTGCGATGAGTGGACGTCAGACATTCCGGGATGCGCCGCACGTCACGAATTGCGACGCTTGAAAACGATGAAGTTGGAATCCATCCGCCAATACTCCTCGTACGGCCGAAAAGAGATTTGGCGAATTCGTTCTCCGACGTCGAATTCCGCGGCGCGGACGTACTGCGTCTGAAAAAATTCCGCTTCCTGCGCACGCATCCGCTCGAGTTCGCCGGGGCGCAACACCAGCCAGTCCGGCGCCAGGAATTTGATGAGCGAGAGCCAGTCGTCCGTATTCAATATCTTCCGGGCTTGCACCATCGCCGGCGAGGTCATGCCCGGGAAGTCGTACAAGCGCAGCCCGGAGTAAAAACCGATGTAGCCGGCGCATTCCACGAAGACGGTATCTTGCGGCGACCGTGCATTCGCCTTCAACCAACGCCCGATTCGCTCCCGATTGCCGCGCTCGTTGATGGCTTCCATGCGGCGGAACTGGTGCGCCGACATCGCGGTGAACGTCAGCATAAAGAGCAGCACCGCCCCCGCGACGGACCACCCGAGCATGGGTGCCGCGGTCCAGCGGCTCGCCGCGGCTTTCACCGCCGCGTCGAGGGCGAAGGCGAGCGCGATCAGCGCCAGCAGAGTCGCCCCTGGAATGTACCACGGATAAACGAACGGCGTGAAAACCGCCAAATAAACCATGAAGCCGCCGAAGGCGAAAGACGCGATCCGGCCCATGGGGTTCACCTTCGGCAACAGCCAGGCGAGCGAGGCGAGATACGACAGCACCTTGCCGACGCGGATGAGCCACGGTTGATCGAACAACACGCTGTACGGCGGCGCAAACACGTCGTCCAACACCGACGGCCACCCGCGAAAGTACGCCTGCACGAGCCGCACGAAGCGTTGGCCGAGTTCGTTCACGCGATAGTCCATGAGCGCGCCTTTCGCAGCGATGCTGTGCGGAACGGGCGTGCCATAATAGCCGAGTGCGAAAATCAACCACGGCAAAAACAACGCTGCGCCCACCAGCCCGGAGACGACGAGCGTTTTGAACGTCTCCCGGCGACGCTCGCGAAACAGCAGCAGTCCGGCCGAAAGCAAGACAACGTAGACGACGCCGTCGGGCCGCGTGTACTCGAACAAAGCCCACACGAGCCCCAGTTTGAATTTCAGCTCCTCGATCGGGAACGTCGTGACGACATAAAAGAACAAGCCCAGGGAGAGGATGACGTAGGCCGTCTCCATGCCATTGATACTGAAATCGATGGTCTTGGTATCGATCGCCAACGTGCCGAGCAGCACGACGATGGCGGACCGAGACGAGAACCAGGTGTTCGCCGTCTTAGCCAACAACGCCGCGGCCACGCCGAGCACGCCGCAGTTGAGCAGGCGAAACAGCCATAGCGCGAGATCGTCGGACGCAGCACTGGTGACGAAGCTCAAGGCCGCGGGAATCAGAGTGCCCAAGACCGACGTGAAGGTGTGGACCCGCTCGTCGACGTTGTAGACCAAGCCATGGCCCGTCGCGAGGTTCTTGCTCGAGCGAAAGGTGATGTACCAATCTTCCCACGCGTGATTCGTGTAGACGGCGAATGCCACCGCGCACCCGAAAGCCACGACGAACCAGGCCCAACTCTGACGCCGTTGGTGCCACGCCGTCGTAGATTTCTCCGACGCCGCGACGTTCAAGGCGTGCCGAAGGGTTTGTCCGCGACCGTGCGCAAGGCGACGGCGTAAGGCACCTTTTTCCCATCTTCCGTCTCCAGGGTGACCGTAAGCTCGCCGCGCACGATGCCCGACCCGGTTATCGGCGTGACGGTGATTTTCGCGGTGCCACTTCCCGCGGGCGCATCGGTCTCGATGCGAAACGCATTTGGCACATCGCAAACGGCCGTGAATTTCGAGCCGCGGACCGTCTTCAAATCGACGGTCACCGTTTTCCCGTCGAACGGCTTGCGCATCCAATAAAGCAGCCGCGGCGAAACCGGATCCACCGGCGGCAGCCCGCCTTTCAAGGAAGGCGGCAGGTCGGCCTTGAACGTCAAAGTGTAGGCATTCTCCGTCGCTTCGTTCGTCAACACGGTGACGGTTTGCGTGATCGCACCCTCGTTGACGCCAATGTCGTAACTGACCGCAACGGAACCCGCTTCGCCCGGCGCCAGTTTCTTCTTGTCGATGGAGGCGCTGAGGCAGTGACACGAGGTGCTGACGCTCAACACCTCGATGGGCTCCTGACCGTTATTGAGGACGACAAACGAATGGGTGAGGGTTTTGTCGGATTCGGCCGCTTTCATCCGCACCGTGGCCTGCGGAACGAGCAACTTGGCCTGCACGGCCGTGGGCGCGAAAGCCAACGCTGCCAACATCACCAGAGCGGGGGCGAATATCGCTTTCATATCTGGGTTGTTACGTGCGGCGTCGCGCGCGTGAAGTGCGAAATCCGCTCAAACGTTCACGCCGCAGCGAAACAATCGGCGCATTACGTCGAACGACTCTGCTCCCACACTTCTCACATCGGACGCTGCGGGGTTCTAGTTCGGGCGCGATCAAAGGCAGGCCCGACTGAGACCGTCAATCTCTTCCGCCGCCAGTCGTCGTACGGCGAATACGCACGGGAGACGACTGGCTCGACGACAACGAGCGCGACGGCGGGACGAACTTATCGGCGCAGGCGCCGTCGGACGGTATAGAAGGTGCCAACGCGAGCACGGCGGAGGAACGCAGAAGCAGCCGCGCCCGCGATGGCACTAAACACCAACCCCAAAAATCGTTAGGCGGACGGTGAAACGGGGTAACAGTAACAAGCGCGGAGCGTAGCTTAACTTACGTAACGGCGCCATGAGGGACAGCTGTCCGAATCATGAGATATTTTGCCTGTGCGGATGCGGTGCGCGTCCGGCACCTACACGGTGTCGGGGCGTGAACGCCACCGCCGCGTCAGCACGACCCACTCGCCAAGCCTGCCGCGACGGCGGTTAGAAGACTGACGCGCGCTCGATCAGGCGGACGGGCAAAGTCACGTGCCGCTTCGCGATCTTTTGGCTGCCGGCGAGCGCCATGATCATGTCGGCGGCTTGCTCGGCCATATCGGCCAGCGGCTCCTCGATCGTGGTCAACGGCGGATTCGCCACTTCGGAAATTCCCGGCACCTCGCCCGCGATGAGCGCGATATCCTTGGGCAGCTGCAGCCCCATCACATAACTCAGCACGTGCAGGCAGTTGATGCCTTCGTAGCTGGAGCCGGGCGCGAACATCGCATCGGCACCCGCGCGGACTTTTTGCGTCACGATGCTGGCTTCGGAGGTCCCGCTATGCCGGCCCGAGAGCTGCAACAATCGTTCTTCGGCTTCGAGCCCCGCCTCTTCGATCGCTTTCGTATAGCCGCGCAGCCGCTCGCGCATCGGCAAAAAGTCGCCGCCGACGATGGCGAGCTTCTTCTTGCCACGGGCGATGAAGTGCTGCGCCGCCAGGTAACCCGCGAGGTAATGATCGGAGCACACCGCGTGCTGGTCCGGCCGGCAGTCGAATTTGTCCATGTACACGACCGGCATGCGCTTCTCCAAGCCGGCGAGCAGATGGTTCAGCGTTTCGTCGGCCGTCACGGCAATCACGCCATCGAGAAACGTGCCGGGAAGTTGCGCCACGGGATCGGAAGGATGCAGGACCGTGGCATTGCGACGCGACAACGCGAAGGACAGATGCGAAGTCACGCGCGCGGCATAGCCCTCGATCCGGTCCGTAAAATTCGGCTCCGACAGAATAGCGATCTGCTGCATGCGCGCGGTGGCGCGCGGCTTCAGGTTTAGCTCCTTGGCCGACGACAGCACGCGGGCCCGAGTGTCGGGATCGACGCGATCGCGATTGTTCAGAACCCGGCTCGCGGTTCCCGGAGACACGCCCGCATGCCGGGCCACGTCGTAAATGGTGGGTCGTTTCTCGCCGTTTTTTTTGGGCCGCGACATCGTGCAACGAATGGAAGAGTTTTATTGCGCACCATGCCGTGGCCCGTCGAGGCAATTCCCCGCGGCGCGATCCTGCGCGGGATCGTTCCACCGTCGGCGTGGCGGCCGCCGCCGCGAATCGCACAACCGATTCGCGCGCTGCGCCGCACGGAACGGAGTCATGACACGGATTGCCAAGCCAGGCCGGACCGTTTCAGCTCCCGGCCCGAAAGCGGCCGTGCGGGCCGCGCGACAATGTCGAGGCCCCTACCCCACCTTTCCTTTGCCGAAAAGCTCGCGCTCGGCGCGGGCTCCCTGGCCGCGTTTGTCGGCTACACCGGCATCGCGACGCTCGCGATCCCGGTGTATCAAATGACCATGGGCGTGAGCCCCGTGCTGCTCGGCATCGCGCTCTCGGCGCCGCGTCTTTGGGAGGCGTTTGCGGATCCGGTGATGGGCAATATCAGCGACAACTTTCGGTCGCGTTGGGGTCGCCGCCGGCCGTTCATCGCCGTGGGCGCGGTGACGATGGGCGCGCTGTATGCGATGATCTGGATGGTCTCCCCGGAGTGGAGCGGTCCGCAAAAAGTCGCCTACTTCGGCGTGATGTCGGTGCTGTTCTATACCGCCTACACGGTGTTCAGCGTGCCGTATTCGAGCCTCACTTACGAAATGACGCCCGACTACCATGAACGCACGCGCGTCATGGCATACTGCTCGTTTTTCCTCAAAGTCGGCGAGTTTGGCTACCAATGGATTTTCCCGCTCACGCAGCTGTCGATCTTCGCCTCCGCGTTGATCGGCATCCGCAGCATCGGGTGGATGATGGGCTTCGGCGTGCTCACAATCATCGGATTGATGCCGGCGCTCTTTGTCCGCGAACGGTTCGCCGCCACCGTCGCGCGGCAACCGCCCGTCGCCTTCTGGGGCACGATCGGAGAATCGCTCCGCTCGCGCTCATTCCTCGTGCTGCTATCCCTCGCGCTGGTGAATGTAGCGATGGGCATGCTGGCGAGTAACCTCGATCACTACGTGCTGGTTTACTACATGTTCGATGGCGACGTCGCCACCGGTACGACATGGAAGGCCGTCCTGTCTTCCGGCTATGCGATGGTCGGCATTCTCGCGATCCCGGCGGTCGTGTGGTTGTCGAAGCGCATCGGGAAACGGAACACCCTCGCCGCCATGTACGGCTTGGCGACGATTGGCGGAGTGATGAAGTGGTTCGTCTTCGTGCCAGGGCATGCCTGGCTGATCCTGCTGGATCCCGTGCTGTGCGGTCCGATCTGGGTCGCCGCCAATCTGCTCCTCGCCTCCATGCTCGCGGACGTCTGCGACGAAGACGCATTGCGGTCGGGGCAGCGCCGCGAGGGAATGTTTGGGGCCATCTACTCCTGGGTGCAGAAAACGGGCGTCTCGCTCTCGTTCGTCGGCGCCGGTGCCGCCTTGAGCGCGGCGGGCTTCACCCAATCGCTGGGCGCGGCGCAATCGCCCCAGACGTTCGCGACGATGCGTCTGCTGCTCTGCGCCTCGACCATCGTCCCACCGCTGGTGGCGATCGCGCTCTTGCGGAACTATCGCCTGGACGCCGCGCGCGCGAAAGAAACCCAGCGTCTGCTCGCGGAGCGCCAGCTCGCACCGGCGAAGGTCTGACCGTCCGTCCGCCACGGCGGGCGGCTCGAATCTCCCCGAAAAATCGATTTGGCGTCCGTGGACCGCTTATTAAACTGTTTTATCTTGTAGAAAACTATTGACTGCTCCGTGGCCAGGTGTGACATCGCCGCGGTACCTGACTTCTCGGATTCCCCGTAAAAACCACTCGTCTGCGTAGCTGCGCCGCGTTTCCGACACGGCCTTCGCTTCCGGCCACGCCGACTGTGGGCGTCCACTTCCTTACCCACACCGTATCCATGATAACGACACCTACCTGTCCCAATGCGCAGGTCGGCATGGCGCGAGCCATGTCCTCGACCCTGCTTCTGCTCGCGCTTGCCACGAGCGGCCTCGCGCAACAGTCGCAGACTACGGCGACTGCCGCGGCCTCGAAAGACGACGAAACGCTCCATCTCTCGCCGTTCGTCGTAAATGCCGACGAAGACCGCGGCTATCGCGCGACGAGCACGCTCGCCGGCAGCCGCATTAACACGAGCCTGAAGGACGTCGCCGCCTCGATCACCGAGATCACGCCGGAGTTCCTCAAGGACGTCTCCGCGCGCGATATCAACGACGTGCTCGCCTACATGGCGAATACCGAGAGCTCGTTCAACTTCACCGACGCGCCGCAATCGGGCATCGGCGGCTTCGAAGACCGGACCGCCAGCAGCCCCAACACCGCAAATCGCGTGCGTGGCTTGAACGCCGCGACGCTCACGCGCGATTACTTCATCACGATCGGCAACGGTGTCGGCTTCGACTCCTACAATGTCGACCGCATCACGATCAACCGCGGTCCGAACTCGATTCTCTTCGGCCTCGGCGACCCGTCTGGCATCGTCAATTACGCGCCGAAACTGGCGAAGCCCGACCGCAACACGAACGAGGTGAGCGCGCGTTTCGGTTCGAACGACGACAAGCGCGCGACGTTCGATTTCAACCGCGCGCTCATCAAGAACGAGCTCGCGTTGCGCGTCGCCGGCCTGTGGTCAGACCGCGGTTTCGAGCAGCGGCCCTCGTACTACCGCGACGACCGCATCTACGCGACGGCCACTTATAGTCCGTTCAAGTCGACGACCCTGCGCGCCTCGTATGAGTTCGCGCATGTCCGGCAGCACACGCCGAATTCGATTACGCCGATCGACAACGTCACGAGCTGGATCGCGGCCGGGCGGCCCACCTGGGACCCCGCGACGCAAAATTGGAACAATCGTCCGGCGGGGTTCGCTACCACTGCCGGCGGCGCTACGGTCGGTGCCACCCGCCCGGACGGCACGCTCGACTACACGTTCGTCGAGGGCACCGGCACCAACTACTGGGCGACGTTCTGGCAGCCGTCGACGCCCGGCGTGTTCGTGTTCAACCCGCTCGGCGTTTCGACCGACCGCTATTTGGATCTGCACAAGATGAATCTGCGGCCGACGTACGGCGGCAGCGACCTGGGCACGCTCACCGCGAGCTGGGACCAGCAGATCGTCAAGGGACTCTTCTTCAATGTCTCCTATCTCCACGAGAACCTCGATAACTTCAGCCTCGGCAATATTCGTCCGAACCAATTCGGCATTTACGTCGATCTGAATTCGAAGCTCCCGAATGGGACGCCGAACCCGCACTTCGGCGAAACGTTCATGCCCGAGCGTTCGCTCGACAGCAAGAATCGCGGCAACACGAGGAACGAATCGCTGCGTGGCACGTTGAACTACACGCTCGATCTCACCAATCACGCCGGCTTCCTGCGCTGGATCGGAAAACACACGCTCACCGGCTACGCGGAGGACCGCACGGTCAATTGGTGGAGCAACACGTACAACGGCACGCGCGTCGAGGCCGCCCCGTATCTCGATCCTTCCGACCGCATCAACGCGGGCGATTGGCAGATCACCTATCTGCGTTACCTCGGCGGCACCGCCGACGCCGCCGCGCGCTACGCTCCCGGCCCGGTCCAGCGCGGCGCCAAGAACGTCTCGCACGCCTATTGGAACACCAATACCGCCGCCTGGGCGACCGACAACTGGAGCGATTACTTCGCCCTCAAGCGTCGCGACGTCGGCGAGAACAGCGTCAAATCGAGCGCGTTTGTGTGGCAGGCCTATTTGCTGGATAACCGCATCGTCGGCACCGCCGGCTGGCGCCACGACAAGAACGGCGTCGCCCAAAATTCCTACACCGACCGCAATCCCGCCACGGGCGTCGTCGACCAAAACGACAAGCCCTTGCCGAGCCAGACCGTGGTTAGCGGCGATACGAAAACGGTCGGTGTCGTCGTCCATCCGCTGAAGTGGCTGTCGCTGCACTATAACCGTTCCGAAAACTTCCAGGCGCGCGCCGGCGATGTCGACGTGTTCGGTGCGCCGATCGGGCCGCCGAAGGGCACGGGCAAAGACTATGGCTTCTCGCTCGACCTGTTCGACGGCAAGCTGAACACCCGCGTCAATTGGTACGAAGTAAAGTCCGTCAACGCCCGCATGCCCTTCAACGGCCCCGTCGTCGAAGTGCAATGGGAGCTGCCGTGGTTCGACCAAGTCGTCATTCCGGCCCTCGCGCAAAAATACGGCCAGACCTGGGGCAAGGCCGATCAGTATTCGCCGATCACTTACGGCGACGCCCGCATCGCCGAGACCTCCGATCAGCTCTCGAAGGGTCTGGAAATCGAAGCCATCTATAATCCGACCCCGAACTGGCGCATCCTCGCCAATCTGAGCAAGCAGAAGGCGGTTCAAACCAATCTGGCTCCCGGGCTGACGGCCTGGATCGCGACCGTGCTGCCGAAATGGCAGAAGCAGGTCTGGTTCAACGGACCGCAGACCGTCGATGCGGGCTGGGGCGTGAACGGCAATCTCCAGACCTATTTCAACTCGTTCAACACGGGGCGAAATCTCGCGACCTACAAAGCGTTCGAAGGCCAGACCGATCCCGAAATGCGCACCTGGCATTTCAACATGATCAGCAATTACACGTTCCGCGACGGTCCGTTGAAGGGCTGGAACGGCGGCGGCGGCGTTCGCTGGGAAAGCTCGGCGGCGATCGGCTACCCTGCCATCACCGCGCCGGTCAACGGCGTGACCAGCCTCGTCGGCCTCGACCTAGCGCACGCGTATCGCGACGAAGGCCACACCAACATCGATGCGTGGGTCGGGTACACGCGGAAGATCTGGCACGACCGCGTGAACTGGAACATCCAGCTCAACGTGCGCGATCTCGGCCAGCACTCGAGCCTGCAGCCGATTCAAAAGAACTCCGACGGCACGCCGTCCGTGTTCCGCATCCAGTTCGGCCCGACGTGGTATCTGAGCTCGACGTTTAACTTCTAAGCGTCGCAGAAGTTTCGTCGTTGCGTGTCTCCCGGATTCCGATCCGGGAGACTTTCTCTTTAATACCCCGGCGTGATCCACTCTACCCACCTAGGCGCCTTCGCGCCTCGTCCGCCGTGGCCACCCCGCACAACGCCGAAGCCAGTCCGGGACCGCCGCCGTGCAGCCTGGCGTTCCGCCGTCATCACGTCCGTCCTTTTCGTCGCCGGCTGCTCCCGTGGTCCGGTGGTTCCGCCGCCGTCGCGACCCGATCTTTCAACCTTCCCCGCGCCGCTTACCACCGCGATCGCCGAATCCGAGACCGCGATTCGCCGCAACCCGCATGATGCCACGGCGCGGCTGAAGCTCGGACAAATTTATCACGCCAACGGCTTCAACGCCGAAGCGCGGCAGTGCTATGAGCCGATCGTCGCGCATCGCCCGCTCGGCGCGAAAGCCTGCTATTACCTCGCCAATCTCGCCGAGCTCGACGGCGACCTCGCGCGCGAATCGCGCTGGCTCAGCGCCGCGCTCGAGCATGATCGCACTTACGTGCCCGCCCATCTCCTGCTCGCTGCAACCCAGGAAAAATCCGGTCATGCGACCGCGGCGGTCGAGCAATTCCAAGCGGCGCTGAAGCTCCAGCCGGCCAATGCCGAAGCGCTCGTCGGACTCGCCCGGGCACGACTTCAATCCGGCCAGGATCTCGAAGCCGAGGCGCTGCTCCAAAAAGCGGCGGCCACTCGCGCGGCGTCGACCGCGAATGCGCTCCTGGCACAGCTCGCCGATCGCCGCGGCGACACGTCCGCGGCCACGGCATATCGCACGAAATCGCGCGCGCACAAAGACCCGGCCCGCAACGATCCCTGGCTCGAGGAGCTCGTCGGGGTTTGCTTCGACGTGCAGCGCCTGAGCCTGCGCTTCGAGGACGAAGTGAAATCCGGCGGCGAAGAGGCCGCGCTGGCGACGCTCCGCCGCCTCGAAACGATCGCCCCCGAGCATTGGCTCGTGTCTCGCGTTCGCGCGCTCGCGGCCAGCCAGGCCGGCCGCGAAACGGAAGCGGTCGCTCACTACGAGCGTGCGCTCGCCGCCGGCGGCGATCCGGCCACGCTCTATCCTGCGTTGATTGCGAGTTTGGTGGACGTGCAACGTTACGCCGAGGCGAACACCCGCGCGCAAGCCGCTTTAAAACTTTTGCCCGACTCGCCTGCGCTGACCGTCGCCGTGGCGAATCTCCGGCTGGCCGAGCGCAAGCCGGACGAAGCCGTCCAATTGTTGCGCCAGGCGCTCACGCACGATCGCGAAAACGTCGCGGCAAACCGCGCGCTCGCGACGATCCTTTGGCAGCAAGGCCAGCGCGAGGCCGCCATGGAACCGCTGGAGTTCGTGCGCCGCGTGGCTCCGGCCGATGTGCCGGTGCGTGGAATGCTCGGCCAATACTATCTCGAGCACGACGACGCCGCGCGCGCGATCGCGCCGCTCGCCGAAGCCGCCGCCAACGAGCCGAGCGACAAAGACATCAACGGTCTGCTCGCCCTCGCCTACTTGCGCGCCGCCAACCAAAACGCCCGGGCCCAGCTGTTCGCGGAAGCGGTGGCGAATTACGATCGGGCCATCGCGACGCAGCACGACCTCGTCGAGGCGCACGCCAACAAGATCCAAGTCTGCGCTTACGCCGGCTGGCGCGACCGGGCGCAGCAAGCCGTCGCCGCGCTGCTCGCACTCGAGCCGCGAGACCCCGCGATCTTTCTGAAGCTCGGCGACGTGGAGCGCGCGCTCGGCAATTCGGCCGAAGCAACCCGGTTCTGGCGTCGCGCGGCCGACCTCCTGCGCGAACAGCCCAACGCGGCCGTCCGCGACGCTCTGACTTCCCGTCTTCAACCATAACGTCACATGCTCCTTCACCCCACTCGCACTTTCCGCCCAACGCTGCTCGGCCGTGGCACGGATATCTTGCCCGTGTCGTCTTATGAGCGTCTCGCCCATGCTCGCGGCGCGGCGAGCCGTCCACGGGCGGGACGCCCGCGCTACTGGCTGCTGCTCGCGCTGCTCCCCGCGGCGGCGTTCGCGGGCTTTCAAAACGTTACCACGAGCACCGGCATCCAGTTCGCTCACGCGACACCCGGCGCGATCGTCTCGAAGGGCCAAGGCGGCATCGCCATCGCCGACGTCGACGCGGACGGCTGGCCCGACCTGCTTGGTTCACGCGTGAACGACACGCCGGTGCTCTACATGAACCAGCACGACGGCACGTTCCGTGAAGAAGCCGTCGCCCGCGGACTCGGCGTCGCCCTCGATGCGGGCGCTTTTGTGGCCGCGGACTTTGAAAACACCGGGCGCAAGGACTTGTTCGTCGTTCCCGAACGCGGCAACCGGTTCTTCTATTTCGCAAACGACGGCACGGGGCATTTCACCGAACAGGCGGTCGCCCGCGGCGCGGATGTCACCACGGCGCTCGACCCGCATATGGCGTCGAGCGTGAGCGTCGTGGACTACGACCGCGACGGCTACCTCGACGTTTACGTCTGCGAATGGGGCCCGACGACCGAGTTTCCGCTGCACTCGGTGCTGCTGCACAATCTCGGTGCGCGGAACCCCGGACATTTCGAGAACGTCACCGTCGCGGCGGGCTTGCTCCAGTCGTCGGCGCTAAAACCCTTTTACGTCAACGCCGACGCCAAAGCGCAGCAGACGACGTTTTCCACGGCCTGGGCCGATTTCGACGGCGACGGCTGGCCCGATCTCGCACTCGTCGCGGATTTCAGCGCGAGCCGGATGTACTGGAACAATGGGGACGGCACATTCACGGAAGCGACCGGGGCCTCCGGTTTGGGCGTCGACGAGTTCGGCATGGGCGTCGCGGTCGCCGACTTCGACGGCGACGGCAAATTGGATATCTTCGTTTCCTCGATCTTCGACCAGGCGCTTTACACGCGTTTCGGCACCAACAGCGGCAACAAGCTCTATCGCAATCTCGGGAATCGTCACTTCGCCGAAGTCTCGAAATCGGTCGGCGTCGACCGGACGGGATGGAGCTGGGGGGCGGCGTTTTTCGATTACAACAACCGCGGCGTCCAAGACCTCATCGTCACGAACGGCATGGACGGCGTGCAGCAGCCGGGACCGACCGGCTTGTACAACGATGCGCTGACCGACCAGACGGCGCTGTTCCAAAACGTGAACGGCACCTTCACATCCGTGGCGTCGCTCGAGGGCGTGAACGACAAGGCGCTCGGCAAAGGACTCGCGATCTGGGATTTCAATCGAGACGGCGCGCTCGATGTCGCGATCGCCGACACCTACACGGGACCGATCATCTATCGCAACACTGCGCCCACGGGGAATAAATGGATTCGCCTGACGCTGCGCGGCACGACGTCGAATCGCGACGGCATCGGCGCCATCGCGAAGATCACGACCGGCCCGAAGACGCAGACGCTGCTGTACAACCCGACGAACTCTTATCTCGCGCCACACGAGTCCGTATTGCATGCGGGCGTGGGAAATCTCAGCGGCACGATCGATCGGATCGAAATCGATTGGCCGAGCGGCATCGTGCAGACCCTCACCGATGTTTCGCCGAATCAGGTGCTGGCCGTCGTCGAGCCGCAGATCGCGTTGACGGCGCCGACGATCACCCAGCAGCCGGCGGTATCCGGCGCATTGGCGAAGGACTCCTCGCTCACGCTCAGCGTCGTCGCGACGGCTAATCCAGCTCCCACCTACCAATGGCAGAAAAACGGCGTCGCGATCAGCGGCGCCAACCAAGCCACGTTCAAGATCGGCCGGATCGCTCCGTTCGACGCCGGCACCTATCGCGTCGTGGTCACGAATCCTCAGGGCGCAGCGACGAGCTCGGACGTGAATGTCGTGGTGACGCTCGATCTGTCGCGGCATTCGGTCGCCCGGTGGTGGGACGAGTTCCTGCTCGACGGTATCCGGAAGGATACGCCGAACCCGCCCGTGCACGCGCGCAATCTGTATCACCTGTCCGCCGCGATGTGGGACGCGTACTGGGCCTACGAAGTCGAAGGCTGGACGGCGGCGACGCCCGTCTTCGTGAAAGAAATCCTGGGCGCAGACGCGTGGACCGGCGGCCGCGAAGCCGCGCAGCGACAAGCGATCAGCTACGCCGCATATCGGGTGCTCACGCAGCGCTTCGCCAAAAGCCCCGGCAAGGATCGCACCCTGTTTGGGTATCGATGGTTGATGCAACAGCTCGGCTATGACCCGGATTTCACGGGCACGACCGGCAATTCTCCCGCCGCCGTCGGCAACCGCATCGGCTATGGCGTGCTCGCCGCGTGTCTCGCCGACGGCGCGAATGAAGCCAATGGCTACGCCGATATCACCGGCTACAAATCGAAAAACGAACCGCTGGTCGTCGCGCAACCCGGCAACGTCATGGCCGATCCGAGCACTTGGCAGCCCCTGGCCTTGAAGAAGGCGATCACGCAAAACGGGATCGTATTGCCGGACGGCACACAGGCATTCGTCGGCGTCAACGCACGGAACACCACGCCGTTCGCGCTCGTCAAAGCGACGCCGACGTCGCTCGCCATCGATCCGGGTCCGCCGCCGCAGTTCGGGGGCGCCACGCACGCGGCGTACGTGCAGGAGGCGCTCGACTGCATCCAAATGTCCGCGCTGCTCGATCCGACCGATGGCGCGCTCATCGATATCTCGCCCGGCGCGCTGCTCAACAACCCCCTCGGCACCAACGCGGGCCAAGGTCATCCCGTGAATCCCTTCACGCAGAAACCCTACGCGTCCAACATCGTGAAGCGCGGCGACTACGCGCGTGTGCTCGCCGAGTTTTGGGCCGACGGTCCGTCGTCCGAGACGCCGCCCGGCCACTGGAATGTACTGTTGAACGACGTCGTCGATCATCCGCTGTTCAAACGCCGGCTCGCCGGAATCGGGGCGGAGATGTCCGCGCTCGAGTGGGACGTGCGAGCGTATCTCGCGCTCAATGGCGCCGTGCACGACGCCGCCTGCACCGCGTGGGGCTTAAAACGCGTCTACGACTCGGCGCGGCCGATCTCGGTCATCCGTTACCTTGCCAGCCTCGGGCAGTCGTCCGACCCGAACGCAGGTTCCTACCATGCGCAGGGACTGCCGCTCGTTCCCGGACTCATCGAACTCGTCACGGCGCAAAGCTCCGCGCCAGGCCAGCGCCATGCGCATTTGAGCGACAGCGTGGGCGAAATCGCGATCCGGACTTGGCAGGGCAATCCCGCGGACCCCAAGACCCAAATTGGCGGCGTGGGTTGGATTCTCGCGAAAAGGTGGGTGCCCTTTCAGCTCGCGACTTTCGTCACGCCCGGATTCCCCGGCTATGTCTCGGGCCACAGCACCTTCAGCCGCTCCGCCGCCGAGGTGCTGACGCTCCTCACGGGGTCGCCGTATTTTCCGGGCGGTCTGGCCGAATATCATTTCCGAGCGAACGAGTTCCTGACGTTCGAGACCGGCCCGACGACGGATCTCACCTTGCAATGGGCGACATATTACGACGCAGCTGACCAAGCGGGATTGTCGCGGCTGTTCGGCGGGATTCATCCGTCGGTGGACGACTTCATGGGACGTCGACTCGGGTCGCGCATCGGACTCAGCGCGTACTTGCGCGCGCAACAGCTCCGCCGCGCCCCCGATGCGGTGCATGGGCTCACGAATATTTCTTCGCGCGGACGTTCCGGCGCCGGAGACGATGTCATGATCGCAGGCTTTGTGATCGACGGCCAGACGCCGCAAACGACGCTGCTGCGCGGCGTCGGGCCGGAGCTGCACAACTACGGCATTCCCTCGGATCGTTGCGAAGTCGACCCGCGGCTCGAGCTGCGCCGCGCGGGCGCCGATCCGATCCTGCTCGCCAACGACAATTGGTGGACCGGCAGCGGAGCGACCGAAACCGCCGCGCGCGCGGCGCTGCAAGGCGCGTTTCCGTTGACGACGGGCGGTACCGATGCGGCCACCGTGGCGGACTTGGCTCCGGGCGCTTACACGATGGTCATGCGGTCCGCGCTGCCCGAGAAACGCGGCGTCGCACTCGCCGAGGTCTACGGTCAGCACCTGTTGAACATTTCGACGCGCGGAACGGTGGGCGCCGGCGATAATGTACTGATTGCGGGCTTCACGATCGATACGCCGGAGCCGCTCTCCGTCCTCGTGCGTGCGATCGGCCCGACGCTGACCTCTTACGGCGTCGGCGGGGCACTCGCAAATCCCACCCTGACCGTTTATCGCCAGCTGCCCAACGGCGACCACGAGGTCGTCGCAACGAACGACAATTGGTCGGAGGATGCCAAAGCCTCGCTGACGAACGATGCGGCGTTGCAAACCGGCGCGTTTCTTCTGAACAGCGGCAGCAAGGACGCCGCCGTTTTCCTGCAACTCCCCGCCGGCAGCTATTCCGCCGTCGTCTCGAGCGCCGACGCCACCGAGGGCGTCGCGATGGTCGAGGTGTACGCAGTGAAGTGGTGACCGGAATTTTCGATTTTGGATTCTGGATTTTGGATTGGCGGAACGTAGCTGCGAGCGCCAGCGGGCGGTTCATACGGCGCGTGAGGGATGACGCGCCCTGCCCCGAACACATCCCGACGCGTGCGCGCCACCTTTGACCTCGCACCACGCGTCCCTGCCGTATGTTGTCTCTCGCTCGCATGCCGCGCAAATCCTACGTGCTCAGGCTCGTTGTCGTCTTGAGTACGATTGCGTTCATCGGGTGCGCAAAGCGGACCGAGCTCGAACAACGTTACACCGCGACGCCGGCGCCCGCAGCCTCGCGCGAGTCGAAGCTGACCGTGGGCTTTCTCACGCCGCGCGCGATCGGCGCTCCAAGCGAAGGTCCAGCGTGGATCACCGACCTCACCCTCGTCGATCTCGACCGCGACGGTCTGCCGGATGTGGTCTGCTGCGATGCGAAGTTAAATCGCATCTGTTGGATCCGCCAGGTTCGACCCGGAGAATACGTCGAGCAGCCAGTCGGCGAGACGATCGCCGGACCGGCGCACGTCGACGCGGTGGACTTCGATGGCGATGGCGATCTGGACTTGCTCATCGCGGGCATGGGCATGGTTCCGCCGAACAACGACAAGATCGGCACCATCGTGTTGCTCGAGAACGACGGCCGGCAACACTTCACGAAGCGCGTCATCCTCGATCACACGTACCGCGTCACCGATGTCCGCGCCGCCGATTTCAATGGCGATGGGCGCCTCGATTTGGCCGTGGCGCAGTTCGGCTATCTCGAAGGCCAAATGCAATGGCTCGAGAACCGCGGAGCCGGACAATTCTTGCCGCATCCGCTCCTCGATGTGGCGGGCGCGATTCACTGCCCCGTCGTGGATCTGAATCAAGACGGCCGTCCCGATGTCGTCGCGCTCGTCGCGCAAGATTGGGAAGAAGTCTGGGCCTTCGAGAACCGAGGCGGGGCCGAGCTAAGCAAACGAATTCTCTACGGCTCGACGAACAAGGATTATGGGAGCAGCGGAATCACGGTCGGTGACGTGAACCACGACGGCTGGCCGGACATCGTGTACTCGAACGGCGACGGCTTCGACTACGCGACCCCCGGCTCACGACCGTGGCATGGCGTGCAATGGCTGGAAAACGACCGTCACGGACGCTTCGTGTTTCATCGCATCGGCGATTGTCCCGGCGCGTACAGTCCCGTGATCGTCGATCTCGATGGCGATGGCGACGAAGACATCGTCGCGGTGAGCGGCTTCAACGACTGGCGCCAAAGCGATGCCGTCTCGCTGCTGTGCTTCGAGAATGACGGACATGGCGGCTGGGCGCCTCGCCCGCTCGCGCAC
>CBINOT010000090.1:0-23176 GCA_966252355.1 uncultured Opitutus sp.
GCTTCAGGAGGTGGATGGCGAGATTCTTCTCGGCATCGGGCTTGGGCTCCGCCGGCGTGCGCGAGTCCATCACGATACTCATGATCTTTTTCCGCGTGGCCTTCTCTTCGCCGAAGATGTCGATGGTGTTGCCGTAGCTCTTGCTCATCTTCTGGCCATCCAGTCCCGGCACGACTGCGATCTCCTCGCGGATCTCCGATTCGGGCACGACGAACGTCTCCCCGTAAGCGAGGTTGAATTTGATCGCGACATCGCGGGTGATTTCCAGGTGCTGCTTCTGGTCCTTGCCCACGGGCACACGGTTGGTGTCGAACAGCAAAATATCCGCCGCCATCAGCACCGGATAGGCGAACAGGCCGAAGTTCGCTTCGAGACCCTTGGCGACCTTGTCCTTGTAGCTGTGGGCGCGTTCGAGCAGCCCCATCGGCGTGAGCGTGCCGAGAATCCACATCAGCTCGGTGACCTCCGGCACATCGCTTTGCTTCCAAAACACGCTGTGCTTCGGGTCGAGCCCGCAGGCGAGCCAGTCGAGCGCGACGCCGAGGGTGTTTTGCCGACGCTGGTTGGCGTCGAACAACGACGTCATCGAGTGATAATCCGCGATGAAGTAAAAGCATTCGCCGCGCGACTGCGCCTCGATCGCGGGCCGCATGGCGCCGAAATAATTGCCGATATGGAGCGTGCCGGAGGGTTGGATGCCGGTGAGCGTTCGCATGGATGGGGTCGTTCTCGTTCGTCGTTCTCTGCTAGGTCCGAACCGACAAGAGAGAACGATTAGCGGAGCGAGAACGAGAACGATTTTGCACGCGGGACAGCACAGCACGTCGCCTGGCGGCCGACGGACTGCGACTAGTCCGGTCGCGGAACGGTTTTCAACGGCGGCCGGGCAAACGCGAGGGTCGCGGCAGGCAAATAGCCGGAGAACGAAGTCGTGGGCGCGACCAGAGCGCGCCGGCCGAGCAGCGAACCGGGATTGAGCACCGCGTTGCAGCCGACCTCGGCATTGTCGCCGAGGATGGCGCCGAGCTTGCGAAGGCCGGTCTCGTACACGACGTCGGCCGCCCGAATCGTCACCGGTTTCTGATCGAGTCGCAGATTCGAGCAGATCACCCCGGCGCCCAGATGTGCCCGGTTGCCGAGAATCGAATCGCCGACGTAGCTGAAATGCGGCACCTGCACGCCATCGAGAAGCAGGCAATTCTTGAACTCGCAGGCGTTACCGAGCACCCCGCCCTCGCCCACGATCACGTTGCCGCGGACGAACGCTCCGGGCCGGATTTCGGTGCGAGCGCCGATCCAGGCGGGACCAATCAACGTCGCGTACGCCGGCAGCTTGACGCTGGGATGCAGCCATACCTTGCCTTCGATCTGGACGCCGGGCGGCGCGGAAATCGCCGGCGGAGCTTGGGTGAGGGCGTCGAATGCCGCGCCAATTTGCTTTAGCCACTCCCACGGCGGGACGTCGGCTCGAAAATGCTCGGCGAAGATCGCTAACGACGGAGGCAGGGCAAAAAACTCGGAAGCTTTCATCGGCAGCTATCGGCTAAACAAAAAAGCCGCTGAGGAACAGCGGCTTTTGAGAAAATGGAGCGGGCGAAGAGACTCGAACTCTCGACGTCCACCTTGGCAAGGTGGTGCTCTACCAACTGAGCTACGCCCGCAAAACAGGGTGCAAGGAGTAGGCGCGCATTGGCATCCGTCAACAGCTATTTTTAGCCAGGATCGCGACCGTAATCCTCGGGGGACCGAGGCGCTTAGCGCCCTACAACTCTGAGGAACAGCGCGCGATCACTCGCGCTCGCGAAGATCGAGACGATCTTTGGCGGGCTCGGTCGGCGAAGCGGGCCGACGCGTTTTCCGCGATTTCGAACCGGCCTCTTCATGATAGTACGCGTAATTGTTCGTGTAGTAACCGTAGTCGCCACCGGCATTGGCGGGCACCTGGTTCAAGACCACCCCGAGCAAGGGCGTTTTTAGACTGGCGACGATCTGCTGCGCGCGGAGGACCATGCTCTGCGGATTGCGGCGATGCTGAATGAGCAGGATCACGCCGTCGACGGCGCTGATGAGCACGCTCGTGTCGCTCACGCCGATGACGGGCGGAGAATCGAACACGATCCGATCGTAACGGCCCCGCAGCGTGGCGATGAGTTCGCGCAACCGCGTCGCATAGATCAACGAAAGCGTAAATCCGCTGCCGGCTCCGCTGGGAATGAAATCGAGACCGGGCGACACGTTTTTCTGAATCACCTCGTCCAAGGTTTTCTGCGCCGAGAGGACGTCGCTGAGCCCGGGCTCCTTCGAACGGCCGAGAATGCGGTGCTGCGTCGGCCGCCGCAGATCGGAATCGATCAACACGACCCGTTCTCCGGTTTCGCCCATGAGTTTCGCGACGCGCTGCAAGGTCGTCGACTTGCCTTCGCCCGGGCCGGCGGACGAAATCAACATCGCGTGCGGCTGACCGGCCTTCAGCGCGAGATTCAGATTGGTCTGCAACACGCGATATGGCTCGAGTTCCGCCGGATCGTCGGTGTCGCGCGCGGCCGAATCGGCGGTGAAGGGAATCACGCCCAAAACGGGGAGACCCAGCCGCGACTCGACGTCGGACACATTGCGAAAGCTGGTATCGAAATATTCGAGGGCGACCGCGACGCCGACCGCAAACACGGAACCGAACAGAAACGAGAACATGAGGTTCATTGGCCAGCTCGGGCGGATCGGGCGATGCCCGGGCTCGGCCGTGTTCAAAATCTCGATCGTCTTCTTCGGCACCTGGAAATCGATCTCACGCTGCCGCAGCGTAAGCTTCAGCGTCGTCAGCAGGCGCGTCTCGTCGTCCAGCTTCTGCGCCACTTCTTCGAACGGCCGCATCTTTTCGCGCGCCGAAAGGATCTGTTCTACTTTCGCGGCCGCGAGCTGGTTTTTCAGCTCCGCGACGCGCGCCTCGGATTCCTTGTACGCAATCTCCAGCGAGCTCTCGTAGCCGCGCAGCTGTGCGTCGAGCTGTTCTTTGATTTTCGCGCGATTCTCGGTGGCGGAAACCAAATCGGGATGGGCCTCGCCCAAACGGCCTTTCAGCTGCGTGACCTTCTGGTCGGCGATCAAATAAGCCTGCAGCAAGTTCTGGATGTTTTGGTCGGGAATCAGCTCGGAATTGACGAGGTTCAATCGCTCCTCGGGGGGAATCGACTTGAAGCGCTCCCAGCGGGTTTTGCGACCGATCGCATCGACGCTCAGTGCGATGAGCGTGTTCTGCATCTGACGCAGCGACTCGATTTCGATGTCGGAGCGGCGGGCGTTCAGGTCGACGCCGGAAATGTTCAAGTCCTTGCGGAGCTTTTCGACGACGTCGCGTTGCTGCGCGACCACTTGCTCCTGGGCCACCAGCTCTTGCCGCAAGTGCGCAAGGCCCTCGCGCTGCTCCGACGTTGCGAGGGCGATGCGGTCGGCGGAGTACGTCCGTGCGAGCTCGTTCGCAATGTCCGCGGCGAGCTGGGGGTCCTGCGCGTCGACATTGATTTCAATGACCGAGGACGCGCGCTGCGAATCGATCCGCAGCATCTTGTCCTTGAGAATCATGTAACTGATCGACGAAGGGAACGCCGTCGGAGAGCCGCGGACCGCCGCGAGCTTGCGGTTCAAATCGAGCCGCTCGATCACCGGATATAGAATCTTCTCCGACTCCATGATCTTGAATTGATCCTGAAGGAAGTACGGATCGAAGCCCGCGGTGTTCTGCGCGCCGAACAGCTTCACCTCGCCCTCGGGTTTTTCGACCCGCACCTTCGTCGTCGAACGATACCACTTCGGCAGGAACGCCGTGACGGCGAGCGTCGTGATCACGACCAAGCCGAGGATCAACGCGATCAGCCAGATCCGGAGGCGAAGAATTTGCAGGAAGTCGCTAAGCGTCGCGCTTTCCTTCGAGACGTGGGCGGTTGCCATGAATGGCGTGAAGACAGCAGCCCGAGGCCGCGATTAAAACGAGTAACTGGCGCTGAGACCGACGCGATGGCGTTCCACACTACGCGCGGGGTCGTCGGAGCTTACGCGGTCGAAATCGTAGCTCGCCGAAATCGTCCAATTCTTGTTCGGCACATAGCTCAACGCGCCGCCCAAGCGCGTGGCGGTTTCGCTCAAATCGGGGAACCCACGGCGGCCTTGAAGGACGGCCGGCTCGATATCGGCGGAGGCGGAAGCGACGATCAACGGAGTCAAGGCGTGCTGAAGGTTGAGGAAGTAACGCTGCACGCGTTGGTCGGTAAAGCGAATCGTGTCCGACGACTCGTCGAAAGTGTAAGCGTAGCCGGCGGTGAGAAACGACTGCTCGGCGTAGTTGTACCGCGCCGAAACCTCGGCGTAAGGCGAGTTCGTATTATCTTCGGCAGAACGGCGGCGGTGTTCGAAGCCCAGCCGCGTGCTCAAGGTCAGCTTCTTCGCGGCCTCGTAATCGACGCCGCCCATGAAGTAGTCGGACGACTTGTTTTTGAGCTCACCTTCCTTGCGATAATAAACGTCGAGATGGCGGTATTCGCCGACCGCCTTCAACTCGGGCAACACGGCGTAGTTTCCGGATAGGCCGTAAAGATTTTCGATGCGATCGAGACTTCGGCCGAGGACCGCATTGCGGTATTTGTAGTAAACGGAACGCGCTTTTACTTCCGCGCCGAATTTCGGGGTAAGCGCAGTCGTGAAATGGCCGTCGAGCTGGTTGCGCGTGACCGACTGGTCCGCATTGAGCGGCACGCCATTGAGGAGCGACTCGGGGTTGCGGGAAATCACGAACGCCTCGCTCACGTCCACGGTTCTCGACTTCCCGAACGCGTGCGCCAGCCGCAACGTGAGGTCGTGACTGTCCAGCAGCTTGTCGCCCGGACGGCGGTCGTATTGGTCAAGCACGAGGCCGTAGTTGGCCGAGAAAAAGGTCTGATCGCCGATGGAGGCGTTATACGCGATTCGCGGCGCCAGCTCCCAAATGTTGCTGCTGATCGCGCCGGTCGCGCCACCGAAGATATTGCTGTCGTACGAAAAACCGCCCCGCACCGAAACCGTGAGATCCTTGCCCTGCTCCTGCTCCGGGATCGGCGCATAAACCGCGAGCGCCGGCGCCGCGGTCAAGAGGCCGGCAATCAAGGCATAGGTAAACTTCATAGGGTAGGAACCGGGAAAATTTGCGGCGGACGGTACGCGTAAACGGACGGGCGAAGCAATTATTTTCCCCGTGGCGCGGGCAGCGCGGGGTTCAAGAGGACGAAGAGGTTTTCCGCGACCTTATGCGGCACCCGCAGCGGGAATTCGCGCGGCATGGTGCCGGTGATCAAGCCGGCGTAGATTTCGCCCCATTCGCCGAAGCGATTCGGAACGGCGCTGAGCGCGCCGGGCGCGACGGCATGGGCATTGAGCTCCGTGAAAAACGGACGATCCAAGGTGCGCGGCGTGAGCAGCAATTCACCGATCGGCTGCTGCAAGGTGATCGCATAGAAATCGCGCAAGCGCGGCGGCTGCGCCCAGGTGCGCAACCCGGCGTACCACGCGACGCCCGCGGGCAGATCGGCCATTGCACCGAACCGGTCCATGGCGTTGCGAGACTCGAGTTCCGTCCGCATGCCCCGGAGCAGCGCCGGAAAATACGGGGGATACTGAAATCGCACGGCGGGCGGGGGCGAAAAGGCATCGTGGACGAGCGGCAACGCCTGCAACAGCAACAACGCCGACGCCATCGCTCGCGGCCAAGGGCCCAGCACGGCATTGCTGCCCACGAGCACGAAAAAAAAGCCGACGCCAAAGACAATGATCGCCGGCGCAAACCACGTCACGACGAGCCGATTGGATTCGCCGGAGTTGAGCGACGCCTGCGCGAGCAGCACCACGGCAAACGCGATGGTGAAAACCCAACGCATCCGATTGGTGACCGGCGCCCGAAAGGCGTATAACGACCCCGCGGCGAAAAACGCGATCAACCACATCGCCCCGCCCGACCACAATCGAGCCTTCACGGTTTCTTGCAGCGCCGTCAGCGTCTTGTTGCCCAGCTTGCGCAGCACGATCGCAGGGGCGTCGGCGGAAAGGATCGCGCGGACCACGGGAGGTTCTGCCGTTGGATCGCCGGCTTTCAGCGCCACCTCGCCGGCCGCAAGCGCCACCGGGTGGCCCGTGAGCGCGATGTTTCGCGCGGCCCACGGCCCTGCGATCGCCGCGAACCCGACTACGACGGCGACAACCCCGACCCAACGGGTATGGCGGCGGAAGCGCACGACACTATAGCCGAGGGCGACAACCACCAGCGCGCCAGCGGTGTATTCCGTCAGAAAGAGCAAACCGCACGCGGCGCCGAGCGCCACGCACCAGGCTCCGAGCCGCCATGGCGGGGGCTGGTCCGCGCTTTCGGAGGTCGTAACCGTCGATTCGATCCGATGCCAGATGAGCAACGCGCCGAGCCCGAGCACCATGAGCAAGGGCGTGCCGTTGAGCGCGAGCGTTTGTTGCCAGAAGGGTAACGAGAGCAACAAGGCGAGCGCGGCGACCCACCCCACTCGACCGTCAAAAAGCCGCCGTCCGAGCTCGTACGTCAGCCAGGCCGCGATCCAGAAGAGCAGCAGGTTTAGCCCGAGGAGAAAATAATCGCCGCCATAGCCGTCCGAGATGTCGGATGAAACGACGAACAACGCGTCGCGCTTGGCGGCGGGCAACAAGCGCAGCGCCACGCCGATCGCGAGCGAATACATCGGAGCGTGATGCAATTCGGGCAGCGCCACGTTTGGATCGAATTTCCGTCCTCGCTGCTCGAGCGTGGCCACGGACTGCGGATAATTGACGAGCGTCGTGAACCCCCGTCCGTACGCGAGCTGGCGCCCGACATCGGCTTGCTCCAGGGTGGCTTCAGTCTGCGGCCCGCGAAACTGGGTCCACGCCAGCAAAAGCGACAAAGCGAGCGTCACGGCGGCGATCGCGGCCAGCCGCAACCAGCGCGCCCCGCCGCCCATCTCGAGCCAGTGAATGAATTCCTGGCCGGATTTCATGCGACGAAAGTCACTTGTCGGTCACATCCAGCTCCGGCCATTGCGCGAGCTTGCGATGCAAGGTGCGGCGACTGACGCCCATCAACTCGGCTGCTTTCGTCCGATTCCCCCGCGCCTTCAACAAGGCTTCGCGCAGCAGCCGCTTCTCGTTTTCCTCGACCGAAAGCGAATTCGGCGCGGCCAAGGGCAGCGGCGCATGCTCTCCACTCGGCGCCCCGTGATTCGCCAGCGGAGTTTCGCCGCGGAACTTTGGCTCGAGGTCGTACTCGGTCAGGCTGCCGCCGCGGCGAAGCACGACGGCGTTTTCGCAGAAATTCCGCAGCTCCCGAATGTTTCCGGGCCATGCGTAGGCTTGCAGCGTGCGCAGCGCTCCTGGCTCGACGGTCAGCGGCGGGACGCCGTTTTCCTCGGAGAATATTTTAATGAAGTGGGCGAGCAGCAGCGGAATGTCGTCACGGCGGTCGCGCAGCGGCGGCATGGTGAGCCGCACGACATTGAGCCGGAAGAACAGGTCTTCGCGGAACTTCCCCTCCCGCACCATCTGCTCGAGATTCCGGTTCGTCGCCGCCACGAGGCGCACGTCGAGCTCGATCGGCTTGGAGCCGCCGACGCGTTCAATCGCCTTGGTCTCCAGGAAGCGCAGGAGCTTCACCTGCGTGGAGGCCGAGATCTCGCCGATCTCGTCGAGGAACAACGTGCCGCCGTTGGCCGATTCGAAGCGGCCCACCCGCCGCTCGACCGCGCCAGTGAACGCCCCGCGCTCGTGACCGAACAATTCGCTCTCGAGCAAGTTTTCGGAAAGCGCGGCGCAATGGACCGCCACGAAAGGCGCCCGCGCTCGCGAGCTGGATTGATGCACCGCTTGAGCGATCAGCTCTTTGCCCGTACCCGACTCGCCTTCGATCAGGATCGTTGCCCGGGACGGCGCCACGAGCCGCATTTTGTCGATCACTTCCTTGAGCTTCGCCGACGTCCCGACAATCCCCTCGATGTTGAATTTCTCGTCGAGCCGTTCGTGAAGCTGCTGAACCTCGACCTCGAGCGTCTTGGTCTTCAGGGCTCGCTGGATCAGCACCTCGAGTCGTTCGATATTGACGGGCTTCGTCAGGAAATCGACCGCCCCGCGCTTCATCGCTTCGACCGCGCTATCGATGTTGCCATAGGCTGTCATCATGAGAACAGCCGGCCGATTCTGCAGCGTGAGTGCCTTGTCGATCACCTTTAACCCGGACTTGCCGCCGGGCATCCGCAAATCCGTGAGCACCACATCGAAAGGTTGGGCATCGAGGAGGTTGAATGCCTCGTCCGCGCTGGCGGCGACGGAAACGTCATAGTTCTCCGCCAACGCCTGTTGCAGCCCTTCGCGGGTGTGTTTCTCGTCGTCGACGATGAGCACGCTAGGCACCATGCGCCATATTGACGCAGTGCCGAGGCGAGGGGTCAAGTCCCGCTATTACTTCGCGGGATCGGCCACCAGCTTCTGCGCCCGTGTTGCCAGCTCGCTGTAAGTGATGCTCGGTGGCGGCGTGGAGTCGACGAGGGCGAGAAACTTCTGTCGGCGACCGAGCAGCAACTCCCGGACTTTCGCCTGCTGATCCTCGGTCAATTTGTAGTCGCGAGTGTAGCGTTCGAGCTTCCACGTGACGGCAATGGCCCAAAGCGCATTCCAGAGCGGTTGGCGGCGAAGCTGCTCGATCTGTTGATCGCTCAGCGGACCCGTTTCCGCTGCTTCCCTGGCTTCCCGCTTGGCGCGGGTTTCCGCGGACTTTTTCTGCTGGGCGGCGAAAATTTTACCCTGCTCGGGAGTGAGCAGCGCGACGAAATCGCGATCGAATTCGGCGGCGATCTCTTCCATCCGCTTGTGGTAAGCGTCGATCTGCGGGCGAACCTTCTCGATATCCGCGCGGAACTTCGCGCGATCGAGCCCGGACGGTTTCTCCGGCTTGACCTCGGTCGGCGTCGGCGGGGCTTGATTGCGCACGAACTCCGTGCCGGGCACCGCGGGAGGCGGCGGCACGACAGGTTCGTTTTCGGTCAAGATTCGCGCACCGAAGCCGGCGGCGAATCCAAGCGCGGTCAAAAGCGCGATGAGCACCCGCTGATTCATTGCATCATGTCGTATTCCTGCGACTCGACGGCGAGTTGATGCCAGCGAGCGAGGTTCTGCTGCTCTTCCATGTGCGCGGACCGGGAGTGTACGAAAACGACCGCCAGCAAGCAGAGCGAAGCGGTCGCCGCGCTGAGCGCGAGCTGGTCGAAAAGGGAGGGCACGCGGGGCAAGGAGCGGGCGGCACGCAGAACGCGCTCGGCGAAGCCGGGGCGAATCTGCGCGGCAGCATGCGTTTGCCATTGTTTCCACACGGCCGCGTCGGGACCGTGCGCAGCGCGGAGCACCCGTTGGGAAAAATCGGGGCGGAGTTGAGCGGCAGCATGTCGCTGCAGCTCGCGCCAGGCTTGGTCTTCACTGTTCATGTTGCGGTTGGTAATGCTCGCGAAGGTGTTCGCGCGCGCGGTGGAGGCGAGCTTTCACCGCGGCGACACTGGTAGAAAGGGTTTCGGCGATCTCGGCATGGCTGCGACCTTCTTGCACCAAGGCCAGCAAGGCGCGGTCCTGCGGTCGCAATTGCGCCAGCGCGTGGCGGAGCGCATCGAGTTCCTCGGTGTCGACCGCGCCCGGCGGCTCGGGGATGTTTTCGTGCTCATCGCCGAACGGCAGAAAAATCCGGCGCAGTTTCTGGCGGCGCAGCTGATCGATACAGGTATTCCGCGCGAGCCGGAAAAGCCACGACTCGAACTGCGCCGGCGCCTCGAGCCGGTCCAACGCGCGTATCATCTTGATGAACACCTGCTGCGCGAGGTCTTCAACGTAATCGCTGCGGCTGGTCATGGCGTAAATGAATCCCGCGACGCGATGCTGATAGCTGACAATGAGCTCCCGTTGGGCGCCCTCGTCGCCTTTCTGAGCTCGGCAGACCAGGTCCACCAGCGCGGTCGTTGAACTTGAATCCATGCGGAGTGCATGTTGTCAGCAGCAAGACGGCTCGTTGGCCAGAAAGATTCTCGGTGGCACGGGGAGAAAAAGTGAAATGCGGTGGGGTTCCGCGGGCCGCTGGGAGGCGGCGGAGACAAAAGCTTCCGCCGATCCAATCTTATCGGCACACCCTCGAATTTATGCGGTGAAATCGCGCCGTGCATCCGAGGCGCGGCAGTTCGCACTTCACGCGGAGATGCACTTTCCCCTTCCCTTTCGCTTTCAGTCCTCGTTTCTTGCGGCACCCATGAATAGAACGGCTTTTCTTTCGCTTGGTGCCACGGCTGCGTTGATGACGGGAATGTTGTTTTCGGGCTGCGGCTCGGCGCCTGAACCGCGCGACCTGATGGCCGAGGAGGCGCGGGGAGAACAGACGGAGCGACCGGTCGCGATGAAAGGCGAAGGTTCATTCGCCGACGGCAAGCTGCAGGTTTTCGCCACCGTCTCGCGCGGCTTCGAGCGCGGAAAACCCGGCAGCGGACCGATCGCCCACCGCAAGAACAGCTGGTGGCGCACGCACGAGACCGACGCTTTCAACGAGAAATACTCGTTCGATTACGGCGATTCCGAAGAGGAACAAAAAGAGGCGATGCAGGATTACATCCGTCAGGCGATGGCGCGACGGGCGGCCGGCAGCCCGATGCCTCCGGTCACGTTGCGGGTGTATTTTGAAAATCGCGGCACCGAGCCCATGGAGATCGCCCCGACGGACGTGAACTCGGAACTCGGCAATTTCGCAGTGCGTCCGCCGAAATTGTCCTTGGCCCCGGGCGCGCAGGCGGCGCTCGATCCCATGATTTCGCAGCTCGGAGTGACCAATGACGAGATTCCCCTCACGATCGGTATTCGCGTCGGTGGAAAATCCGAAACGCGGGTGATCGTGGTGAAGAACATTTTCACCGCTACGCCGCGAAAGTAGCTGCCGGCGAGCGCGGCGTCAGCTTTGCAGCATTCGCACGCGGCGATCCTTGCGCGGAAACTGGAGCGTCACGATCGTGCCAAGGCCTTCCTTGCTCTCGATCCCGATGTGGCCGCCGTGTTCCCGCATGATGCGCTGCGCGATCATCAAGCCGAGCCCGCTTCCGCCGGCCTTCGTCGTGTAGTAGGGCTGAAATAACCGGACGAGGTCCTCCTGCTTGATGCCCGCACCGGAGTCTCCAAACATCAAATACACCGAGTCGTCGTCGGCCCGCGCACGGATCCGGAGCTTCCCGCCCGGCTGCATCGCTTCCATCGCATTTTTGGTGAGGTTGAAAAACACCTGCTTCAGTTGATTGCGGTCCGCCATCACGCGCGGCAACGCCTCGAACGTCTCCGCCTCCACGGCGATGCCTCGGTCCTCGAGCTCCCGGTGCTGAAAGCGCAACACTTCGGCCAGCACATCGTTCAAATCCGTCTCCACGAGGTCCGGCGGGCGCGGCCGAATCGCCTCGAGGAAGTTGCTAATGATGCCATCGAGTCGCGCCACCTCGTCGCGGCAAATGCGGACGGATTCCGCGAGCGGTTCCAGTTCCTTGCTCGCGCGCTGGCGTTTCAGTTTTCGCTCCATCAACTGCAGATGAATCGTCAGCGAGTTCAGCGGATTGCCCAACTCGTGCGCGACGCCGGCGGCGAGCAACAGAATCGAAGAGGTTCGCTCGTTTTCGATCCGCGCTTCGGTCGATTGTTTCTCCTTCGTGACGTCGCTCAAAATGACCGCGAACCGGCGCGGCGCGGCGCTGTTCGGCTGGTGAAACGGCACCATGTACAAACGCACGGTGCGCGGCTCGGGATAAGTCAGCTCGAACTCGCGGGTCGCCACCGGAGCGGCCGCTTGAGGATCGTCCACGGCAGCGCCGAGCGAGGGGCGTAATCCCGGCACGAGCCGCCAGAGCGTTTGGCCCGCCAGTTCGTCGGCACCGAGGCCGATCAACCGATGCGCCGCGGCGTTGGCATACTCGATCGCGCCGTCGTCGCGAATAACGAGGATTCCCTCCTGCAGCGTATTGAAAATCTCCTCGAACAACGCGCGCTCGCGCGCCAAGCGCTGCACGAGATTCGTCAAGTTGACCGCGTCGAGCGTGTCGAGCCGCCCGAGCACACGGTCAAGCGAGGTATTTTTCTTAACGGCCACGGGGAATCGTTTGCGGATTGCTTAGTTCGGATGGCGGACTGACTAACGCAAGGCCGCACTCTACTCTTCGCCCGCGAACAAATGCATTTGCGCGGGATCGATCCGCACCGCGAGCAGCTTGCGCAAAAATGCTTCACGATGCTGCGCACAGCGCCCGAGTCGCAGTACCGCTTCGCGATGCTCTTCCGTGCCGTAGCCTTTGTGCTGCGCAAAACCGTAACCCGGAAACTTGCCGTCCAGCTCCACCATGTGGCGATCGCGCGTTACTTTGGCGACGATAGACGCCATGGCGATGCAGAGGGAGCGTGCATCGCCGTCGACGAAAGCCCGATGGGGGTAAGGAAAGTTGCGCAAGGCCAGGCCGTCGACGATCACGCGAGCCGAGGCGGCCGGCGCGAACGATTTTCGCTCTTCCAAGCTCGAAAACAAATCGGGCTCCGTACGCTCGGGTTCGAACGCTTCGGGCGGATAGATACCTTCCAACGCACGGCGCATGGCTAGCTTGGTCGCGCCGAGAATATTCAGTTGCTCGATCTCCTCGACGCTTGCACTGCCGTAGTTCGCATGGATCAAGCCTGCGGCGGTCAATTTTTCGAATTCGGCCCAAAGCTCCTCCCGTTGCTCCGCCGTCAGGACTTTGGAATCGTTGACTCGGCCGCTCTTGGTCACGGCCCAGCGGCAATCTAGGAAATCGCGCGTGACGAGGACCGCCGCTGCGACCACTGGCCCGGCGAATGCACCGCGCCCCACCTCATCGACACCGATCAGGCCGTTGACTCCGTTGATTTGCTTGAGATCGAAGCCGCGCAACTGGCGGCGTTTCATGCCCCCTGTCATGGGAAGAGAACGCCCGGTGGCAAGCATGCGCCTAAAGCGACCGCCACGCCAACACTCCTCCGCCGCCTGCACCGTTGGGCATCACTGACATGCGCGAAGAGGCTGCGCCTCGCGCCGCGTTTGCTGAAGCGAATCCCCCATCCGCAATCCCAAATCCAAAATCGAAAATCCCCTCACTCCCACTCCACCCGCGCCTTGGGTTCGGGCAGCGGCAGTTCGCCGAGCTTGCCGCATTCGGACACGACTTCGTAAGCGGTCCGGAAGTGCAGCTTGGCAAATTCCCGGAGCGCTTGGACGCCAAACTTCTGGATGATTTCCTTTGCCTGCTCCTTCACAAGCGGTCCCGCGCCTTTTTGTAACCGCGCACCGAACTTTTTCGAAAGGGTGGCCATTTGACGCTGGAACTCGGCCCGCGCGACCACGGACGCTGCGGCGACCACCGGGTCCTCTTCCGCTTTCGTCCGCATTTTCAGCTCGAAATCCTTCACGCCTTTTTTCGCGAGCTCGCGTTGCGTCAGCGGTTGTTCGGTAAACTGGTCAAGCAGCCCCCACGGAACGCGCTTCGTCGCCAGCGCTTGATCCAATGCGGTCGCATGCTGCCAAGCGAGCAAGCGGTTCAGATTCGCGCCCGGGCGGGACATGAGCTCGTTATATTTCGGCATGCCACAGAAGCACGTGCGCACTATGACGCCGTCGGTTTCGCGGATAATCTGGTCGAGCTTGATGATCTGAAGCTCGGCGATTCGCTTCGAGTCCTTCACCCCCGCTTTGATCCACGATTCGATCGCGGGGCGATCGGCAATCACCGTGGCGGCAACGACGGGCCCGAAGAAATCGCCCTTTCCGCTTTCGTCGAGGCCCGCGTGCGACTCGAACCAATCGGGGTGTAATATCTCGTCGTAGCCGAGCTTGGCGGCACCCGTCACTTCAGGCTCGATGACGTCGCGGACGAAATCCTCCGTGCCCTTTCCGGCGACCACGACTTTACCGCTGGTGTACGCCGACACGTTCACCTTGAGGTGATCGGCTTTGAACGCGAAACGCGTATACTGCACCTCGAACGGCGTCCATCCTTTGGCCTGAAGGATGGCCCGGAGCTTCTCCATTTGGGCGTCGTCGAGCTTGATCGTATAGCTCGCCAGTTTTTTGGGCGCATCCTCGGCGTCCGATTTTTTGGCCATAGCGGTAATGGCCATAAAAACGGTGAAAATGCACGAAAACAAACATGGGCTTCAGCTCGCCGCGTTTTTGTGCGTTGTGGTGTTTTTCGTGGCCTCCTCGTCAAAACTCATCGCAGCGAAAACCGACTTTCAGCAGGCGCTGCGCGATTGGTATCGAGCGAACGCCCGGTCGTTGCCCTGGCGTGAGTCGCCGTCGCTCTACAAGACAGTCGTAAGCGAGTTCATGCTGCAGCAGACGCAGGTCAAAACCGTGCTACCCTACTTCACCCGGTGGCTCGGCGAGTTGCCCGACTTTTCCGCGCTCGCGGCCGCGCCCGAAGCGCGCGTGTTGAAATTATGGGAAGGCCTCGGCTACTACTCGCGCGCGCGCAATCTGCACCGCCTCGCGAAGAGCGTGGCCGCGCTGCCCGCGCCTCCTCGTTCCGTGGCGGAATGGCGGGAATTGCCCGGCGTCGGCCCGTACACCGCCGCCGCAATCACGAGCATTGCTTTCGGCACCGCCGCGGCATGCGTCGATGGCAATGTCGTGCGGATTTTGTCACGGCTGACGGCCGACGCGACGGAGTTTCGCGATTCGGCCACAGCCGCCAAGGCCTTCACCCCACTGGCCGACGCGTTATTGTCGCCGACGGCTCCCGGCGACCACAACCAAGCCATGATGGAACTCGGCGCGACCGTGTGCTTCCGCCAAAAACCCCTCTGTCTCACCTGCCCGGTTCGGCGGTTTTGCGCCGCCGTGAAGACCGGAGCGCCCGAGCAATTCCCCCGGCTGGCGCCCAAACAAATCGAGCAACGCTCGATCGTGCGCGTGTGGTGCGAACGCGGCGACGAGTTGCTGCTGCACCGCGCTGCCGCGGGCGCGCGACGCTTCGCCAATATCCATGAACTCCCGCTGGCCGAGCACGTGGGATTCGCTCCGGAACGGAGCTCCGCCAAACCGCTCGCGGAAAAGCGCCGCGCGATCACGCGGTTTCAAATCACGGAAACGATCCATGCGGCGCCCGCGCCGCGCCGAGCGCTGGGACCGGAACTCATTTGGGTGCCGATCGCCGAGATCGATTCGATCACCCTTTCCGGGCCGCACCGGCGCTGGATTGGCGAGATTCTCGCTCGCCGATAACGGTTCGCGATCGACCGCGCTTATTGAGCGAGCAGCTTCTGCAGCTCCGCCTCGAGGGCCTCGCCGCGCAGATCTTTCGCGATAATCTTGCCGTCGCGGTCGAGTAGGTACGTCGCGGGGATGCTGTTGACGCCGTACTTCTGTCCCAGCTTGTTTTCCCACTTCTTGCCGTCGTAGTACTGCGCCCAGGTCATTTTTCGCTCGGCGATGAACGATTTCAGCCGCTCCTCGCTCTCATCGAGGCTGATGCCCACGATCTCGAAGCCCTTGCCGTGATATTTTTCGTACGCGGCAATTACATTCGGCAGCTCGGCGACGCACGGGCCGCACCAGGTCGCCCAGAAATCGACGAGCACCACCTTGCCTTTGAATTTGCCGAGCGAGAGCGGCTGGCCGCTCAAATCTTTTTCCTGAAAATCGGGAAACGCGGCACCCGGCTTGAGCGCAGCCTGGATTTCGAGCACCGCTTTCTGTCCCTCCAACTGCTTGACGACTTGCGCGGCGCTCGCGGCCGGCTGCGTACCCGGAAAGTCCGCGATCAGCTGATTCAGCAGCTCGGCACTTTTCGCGTAATTCTGAAAGACCTCCAAATACAATGCCGCCCGCATGAGCGCCACCTGGGCAACCGCGTCCGTCTTTTCGCCGCGATGCTCAGCCAGCAACGCTTCGAACGCCTTCAGGTCGTCGGCGAAGGCCGCTTCGTCTCGCTGGCCCGATTGGATCTTCTGCTGCACTTTGCCGACCAAGGTGCGCAATTGGTCCTCGACGGTCGTGGGTTTGGCCGCTTCGGCGGTCGGCGAAGGAGCGGGCGCGGGCGACGGTTCGGCAGCGAACGTCGCGAAGGCGGTCAGGGCGAAGGCCGCCGCGGTGGTAATGACGAGGGACAATTTCATGTGGAATTTTGGGGAGTCAGCGGATGAGCGCTTCGATGCGCCGCTTCGAAGCAACGACATCTTCGACCGCCACGCGAGGACTCAGCTCGAGCGTCAACAGATGCTCAGGACGCCAGAAACGGCTAATCATTTCGAAATCGATGTGGCCGGCGCCGATGGGCTGGTGATCTTGGCCTTGGGCGTTTACGTCGTGGAGATGGAAGCCGATTGCGCGCGCCGCGAGCTTCTCGAGATGGAGCCGGTGCTCCAAGAGCCCCATACCCTCCTTGATGTCAGCGTGGCCGGTGTCGTGCCAATAACCGACCGGGGCGGTGGGCGGAAACGCGTTCAAAAGTTCGAGATGATCCGCGTCGAGCGGCAGTTCCTCGAACTTCTCCCGATTTTCGAAACCGAGCCGGACTCCGCGCTGCGTCGCATATTCGAGTACTTCGTTGATGCTCGCCTTGGTTTGCTCCCAGAAAGGCGTCATGCGCTTGCGCAGGCTGGCGAGCGATTTCTGGAGCAGCTGCGCATAGGCCTTGTCATTGCCGCCGCGGCCGGCGTCCGGATGATCGTGGAGGTACCGGCGAACGCTGCGCGCCGGGTTGAACCAAAAGAAATGCACGCTCCCAAGATGGCAGACCAGCGCCCGCGCCTTCATTTGCGCCGCGAAATCGATCGAGCGCTTCGTGTGCCGCAACCATTGGTCATGCTCGCGATGGTCCCGGTTCGACGGCTCGAACAAATTCGGGGCGGCCTGGACCACCCCGGTGGGCAGCGGGCAAAAATTGTGCGTCGACGCGACCTTGATCGTGCCCTCTTCCATGGCCCGGAGAATCCCCGGCACGAGGGTGATGCGAATGCCGTGGCTGAGTTCGACGTACTCGAAACCGAGGTCGGCAATCTCGCGCAGCATGGCGCGCCCGTCATTGTGTCGGTGCGAACACCAGCTGGTAGACAGGGCAAGGCTCGGCTTCACGCTTGGGTTTGGCGAAAGAGACGAACGTACTCAGGGGTAAGATGCACGGCAAAAACGGGCTATAACAACAAGCCGCGCTCCGCATAAGCGGCAGCGCGGCTGGAAATGCGATCGCTCGACGGCGATTACTCGGCGTAACGCCGGCGCAGCATCTGGGTGAAGGCTTGCACCTTCTCCTTGCGACGGCGCTTCTCGCAGGGCTTCTCGTAATAACGCTTCGCGCGAGTGCCTTTGATGATGTTCTCGCGATCGAGCTTCTTCTTCATCCGACGCAGCGCGCGGTCGATGGGCTCGTTCTTGCGAATCTTGATTTCGATAGCCATGTGGAGGTCTTGAACGGTCGATGGGAAAGGAAAAGCCGGTAAATACGCCACCTGCCACATCCCGCGTCAACGGCTTTTTTTCAGGCTTTTTTCGAGCCGCATTCAGCTCGTGGGCCGACGGAACACGGCGCAGCCCGGCGGCAGCGCGCCATCATTCCCAATGCAATCTGCACGCTGACCCAATTCGTGCCTCCAGCCAGGCGAAAAGTGACAATTCCAGCGCGGGCTGCAACCGTCGCTCATCGCACCGGTCCACCAGGAACCTCATACGTCGTCAGACAGTTGTGCGCTTCGCGAACTTATTTCGGCTTTGCCATGATGCCAGGGGCGGTTTGCGGACGTCTTGGGTTGCTTCGCCTCTCAATGGGCTCACTTAAGTACTCCCCCGCATGAGTTGCTCGCATCTCGACGACGAGGCAGACCCGCGCACCGACGTCGGATCGACGCGAATGCGCGCACGCTCCGCGGTGTACCCGGCGGTGATCTGGACGTTCGTTTTCGGGCTCGGACTCCTCACCTCACGACTTCAGGCCGCGTCAGCCATGAGCGCGACGCCGATCCTGTCTGAACCGGAGATCAAAGCGGCGGCATTCTATAACGTCGTCACGTTTACGAATTGGCCCGCGGAAGCCTTTGCCTCGCCCGACGCCGCGCTCGTGATCGGAATCGTGGGCGTGGGACCGGTGGCCACGATCATCGAGCGAATCACTCGTGGCGAACAATGGCGCGGCCGCAAAATTCTCGTCGAAAAGTACCCATCGGCCGACGAGATCAAACCGTGTCACGTGCTCTTCGTGGCGCGGTCGGAGCGGCAGAATTGGACGGCGATTCGGCAACGTTTTGTCAATCAACCCATGCTGGCCATCAGCGACGCCGATAATTTCGCCGCGCAGGGCGGCAACGTTCAGCTGGCAATCGAGCACAACAAGCTGCGCATCCTCGTAAACCTGGCCGCAACGCGCGCTTCCAAGCTGCAACTGAGCTCCAACCTTCTGCACCTTTCCACGATCATCGGGCCAATGCCGGATTTGCCGAACGATCCGCGCAGCGGTTCGCAATCGATTCCGAACCGGTGGCTCCAAGTGACCTGGGCCGACGTCCCATAAGGGAAGGAGCGGAGCGGACCGATTGCGCGGGTGCGATCGCTCGCCGCGATCCGACAAGCTACTTCGACCAGTTTCCCGCCTTGCGCATGCGAGCCGAAGCTTTTGTTTGAAGCGCGCTCGTGCCGACCGTCGACAAGAAATTCGTCCACCTTCACGTCCACACCGACTACAGCCTGCTCGACGGCTGCTGTCGCATCGACCGGCTCATGGATCGTGCCGTCGAGCTCGGCATGCCAGCGCTGGCATTGACCGACCATGGGAATCTGTACGGTGCGATCGAGTTCTACAATCAGGCCAAGGCGAAGGGCATCAAGCCGCTGATCGGCTGTGAACTCTATCTGGTGGAGACCTCGCGTCTCGAAAAAACGGGTCGTTCCGACGAGGGGAAATCCATCTTCCACCTGGGCCTGCTGGCGAAGAATCTCACCGGTTACCAGAACCTGCTGAAGCTGGTTTCGGACGCGCATCTCCGAGGTTTCTATTACAAGCCGCGCACCGACATCGAAACGCTTTCGAAACATGCCGCCGGGTTGATCGGATTCACGGGCTGCCTGGCTTCGCTCGTGCCGCAGCGGCTCTTGTACGACCGCTACGACGAAGCGCGGCAAGCGTGCGCGCGATTCGTCGAGATTTTCGGCCGCGAAAACTACTTCGTCGAAATCCAGGACCACGGGATTCCGGAGCAGCGGAAAATCATCCCGGGGCTGCTGAAGCTCGCCGAGGAATTCAATCTCAACGTCATTTGCACGAACGACGTTCACTACGTCCGCGCCCAAGACGCGGGACCGCACGACGCGATGCTTTGCATCCAGACCGGAGCGAAAATCGGGGATGCGGATCGGATGCGTTTCGACGGCACGCAATTCTATCTGAAATCGCGCGAAGAGATGGAGAAGATCTTCGCCGAGGTGCCCGAGTCGGTCGTGAACACTCAGCTCGTCGCCGAAATGTGCGAGCTCTCGATTCCCTTCCCGAAAGGCAGCGAGCGTTATCCGCGCTATCCTTTGCCCCCGGAAGTGAAAGCAAAGCAATCGCCCGCCGACTACTTGTTCGACCTGTGCGTGAAGGGCATGAAGGCGCGTTACGGCCACGATTATGTCACCGTGGCGCAGCGACCGATTGTCGCCGAGCGGCTCGCAAAATTAACCAATCTTCCCGCGGGCCAAAAGCCGCAGGCGCCCGATTACAGCAAGCTCGCGCTGGAGGAAGAGCTCGCGGTGCGGATGGGCTACGAGCTCGCGATCATCAATGTCACGGGCTTCGTCGACTACTTTCTCGTCGTGTGGGATTTTATCCACTGGGCGAAAGAGCACGGCGTGCCGGTCGGGCCCGGCCGCGGCTCGGGCGCCGGTTGCCTCGTCGCGTATCTGCTCGGCATCACGAATCTCGACCCGATTCGCTTCAAATTGCTCTTCGAGCGGTTCCTCAATCCCGAACGCGTTTCGCCGCCGGACTTTGACATCGACTTCTGCATGCGCCGCCGCGGCGAAGTGATCGATTACGTCCGGCAGAAGTATGGCGAGCAATGCGTCGCCAACATCATCACCTACGGCACGCTGGGCGCGAAGATGGTGATCCGCGACATCTCGCGCGTGCACGATCTGCCGTTCGCCGAAGCGGACCGGCTCGCGAAGATGATCCCCGACGAGCTGAACATCACGCTCGAGGACGCGATCACCAAGAGCGCCGAACTCCGCGACGAGGTGAACAAAAACCCCGTCGCCAAGAAAATCTTCGACCAGGCGCGCGTCCTCGAAGGCATGGTGCGCAACACCGGCAAGCACGCCGCCGGCATCATCATCACGGACAAGCCGCTCGACGAATTCGTGCCGCTCACATCGCAAGAAGGCGACGTCACGGTGCAATTCGACATGAACGCCGTCGGCAAGCTCGGCCTGCTGAAGATGGACTTCCTCGGCCTGAAGACCCTCACGGTCATCTCCGACGCAGTCGACAACGTGCGCCGCACGGCCGACCCGAGCTTCGACATCGAGAAGATCCCGCTGGACGATCCGAAGACCTACGCGCTGCTCAACGCCGGCAAGACGGTCGGCGTGTTCCAATTGGAATCTCCCGGCATGCAGAGCGCCTGCAAACAAGTCGGCGTGTCGAACATCGACGACATCAACGCCATTTGCGCGCTGTACCGGCCGGGTCCCATGCAGTTCATCCCGGACTACGCCCGGGGCAAAAAAGACCCGTCGACCGTCCACTACCCTCACCCGCTGCTCGAGCAGTCGTTGCAGGAAACCTACGGGATCATCGTCTATCAGGAGCAAGTGATGGAGTGCGCGAAGATCATCGCCGGCTACACGCTCGGCGGTGCCGACATGCTGCGCCGCGCCATGGGCAAGAAGGACGCCGAAGCGATGGCGAAAGAGCGGCTGAAATTCGTCGAAGGCGCGAAGCGCGTGAACAATATCGGCGAAAAGCAGGCTAACGAAATCTTCGACTTGCTGAACAAGTTCGCGAGTTACGGGTTCAACAAATCGCACTCGGCGGCGTACGCGCTCGTCAGTTATCAAACCGCCTTTCTCAAGGCGAACTACCCCGTGCAGTTCATGGCCGCGGTCCTCACGGCCGAGCTCGGCAACGCCGAAAAGGTGTCGCACTTCATCGCCGAGGCCGAAGCCATGGGCATCACGGTGCTCGGGCCCGACATCAATGAATCGCGCGAAGCGTTCACGCCGGTCGCGAGCGGGGCGGTTTTGGATTCTGAGTTCAGGGTTTTGAGTTCAGAAACCCAAAACTCAAAACCCAAAACCCAAAACGAAGAGTTCGGCCTTGGCCGAATTCGCTTCGGGCTGGCGGGCATCAAGGGCGTGGGCGAACAAGCCGCGCAGAAAATCATCGCGGAACGCGACGCCGCCGGCGCGTATCACGATTATTACGAGTTTCTGGTGCGTTCGGACGCCCGCGCGATCAACAAGCGCGTCTTGGAAAATCTGATCGCGACCGGAGCCTTCGACTACAGCGGCGCGGAGCGCGAAGAGCTGTTCGCTCAAATCGACGACGCGCTCGCGGTGCTGGGCGAGTTGCAGCGAAAGTATCCGGCGCTGCGCAAAGAACAGCCCGCCGCGGTGAAGGCAGCTGAACCGGCGGAAACGTTGTTGTTCGATCTCGGCGGAACCGACGTCGCGGCGCCGCCTCCTCCGCGTGAGGAACTCGCCAAAGAGTTTGCGCAGATGCTGCGTCACACTCGGAAAGCCCCGGGCACCGTCGTCGTTTCAATCGGCAACGGCAGCCGCGACGACGCCCACCACTTCCTCGACCTCGGCAGCGCTCCGGCGGCGAAAACGAAATCCGGCAACGCCAAAGCGGCGGGGGCCGCCGAGCGAAAACTCACGGCCGCGAACCGGCTCGCCTTCGAAAAAGAGCTCCTCGGTTTCTACGTGTCCGGTCATCCGATGAATGCGTACATCGGGTTGGCGGACGCGATCGACACGTTCGCGATCGACGAGTTGTTGCAGCAAGGCGACCGCATCGAATTCCGGCTCTGCGGCATCGCGAGCAATCTCGTGAAGAAGCTGTCGAAGCGCGACAATCGTCCCTGGGTCGCATTCACCCTGCAAAATAAGCGAGGCTCGATCGCGCTGAACATGTTCGCCGACGCCTACGCCTCGTACGGGCAGAACCTCGCGGAAAACGCGCTCGTGCTCGTGCAGGGCAATATCCTCGTCAATCAAGAGGGCGCGCGGATCAACGTGAAGGAATGCTATCCGCTCGATGGGCAGGTGGCGCGCCTCGTGCGCAAGGTGATCTGGCTGCTGCATCCGCAGCATCGTGAGTTGCCCGCGTTCCTGCAGCAGTTGCGCGAGACTTTGAACAAGCAAGTCGGCGATACCCGCGTCGAGTTCGCCTTCGTCTTCGACAACCGGGTCGCGCCGATCGCGGAAGCGAGCACGGCGCTGACCTGGAAAATAAACGCCGCATCCTTCCAGCAGCTTCGCTCGCATCCCGCCGTCGCCGGCGTGCAGCTCGAGACGCGTCATCTCGAGCTGATCCAAGAGCGCCGCTGGGGCAAGCGGGGGTAAGGGTTAAGATGTAGTCGGCCTGGAAGCCCGTTGTCGCGGGCCTCGAGAGCACCGGCGAAGGCGAGCCGGGGTCAAGGACCCCAGCTACATTCCTCGATCGTGAGCGATCCGTTGTAGCTGGCCTCCCAGAGGCCGGCCGGCTCTACGCCTAATTTACGCACAAATCACTCGCTGGCGGTCGTAGGCAGGCAAGGTGGAGCCCGATGTCCCGATCGGGCTTGGAAACGTTCGATCGTTCAACTCGAGCCCGATGGGGATATCGGGCTCCACCTATCCTTGACTTCGCCGACCTGGTACCCGGGCACTACGCGCGCCCGACAACCTTTCAATTCTGTAATGGTCGCGCAAGGGCTTGGATAGGGCGGTGTGGCATCTTCATGGCAACGAAACCCAAAGTTTTTAACGCCATGAACACCTCGAATCTTCTCAACCGTCGCCGCGCCACGTGGGCCGCCGGCATTCTCGCGCTCGGGGGCATCCTTGCGGGTGTCCACGGCGCCCAAAACTCGACCAACTCCGCCGTCGCGATCCATCGCGATGCTCAACCTGTCAAACGCGGGT
>CBINOT010000091.1:0-23152 GCA_966252355.1 uncultured Opitutus sp.
CCGGGTGATATTGTCGCGAATGAAGACGTATTCGGCGGGCCGATTCACCCTCAACCCATCGGCATCGCGCCCGGACTTCAGGCAAATGTCGTCGTCGTTGTTGTCGATGTCGCAATTTTGGACGAGCACGTGACTCGAGGAGTCAATGTCGACGCCGTCGGTGCTCGGGCCTTCGTTGTCCGCGATCGTCAGGCCGTCGACCGTCACGCGCTCGGAATACACCACTTGCACCGTCCAGAACCCCGCGCGCCGCATCCGCACGCCGTGGAGCGTTACGTCGTGGGATTTCCAAACGACGCACAGCCGCACTCGTTCCGCATCGTAATCCGCGGCCCAGCGCAGCCCGCGCGGCTCATAGTCCTCTTGCCGCATCCGCCAATATTTTTGCCAGCACCATTCTCCGTTTCCGTCGATCGTCCCGCCGCCGGAAATCTTCACGTCTTCCTCGCCGTACACATTGATCAACGCCGCCGGCCATTCCATTTCGATGCCGGCCACGCGCGTCGGCTTGCGCGGATAAGCGTCGTCTTGCGGCACGCCTAGCAGCGTGACCCCGCGATCGAGGCGAACGTGCACGTGACTTTTGACGAACAACGCGCCCGTCAAATAAGTTCCCGGCTCGAACGTGACGACCCCGCCGTCCTTCGCCGCGGCATCGATCGCCCGTTGAATCGCTTGCGTCGCGATCGTTTTGCCGTCCGGAACGGCCCCGAAGGTTTTTACGGCGAACACCTTTTCGCTGGTCGGAACGCGCTTGGCCCCGACGTCGTTGACCCATTTGGGCAACTCGGGAGCGGGCGCGGCAGCGCCAGCGAGTGCCGCCAAAGCAAGGGCACACCAAACGCTGCAGGCACGTCGCGAGGTTGTCATCGACATCATTCCAATCGGAGCGCGCGATTCGACATCGTCAATGCGGATCGGGACGGGGCGGTCTGACGGGCGTAACGGCATGTGACTTGGCCAGACGCGGAAGCCTTGTTTTGGTTCTGCGCACCCACGACGCGGCGCTTCGCTTTGCCCACGAGCGGGCAACTACGTAGGCGTGGCGCCGGCGTGAAAACCGCTCGCCCGAGCCGGGGCGGATTGCCACGTTCGCGGCATGCCGACACGCGCTTGGTTTCCCACGTACATTTATTGCGAACCGCTGCAAAAAAGCGGGCTCGCGCGGCTGAATTCCGACCTTGCGGACGAATGCCGGCGGCTGCGCGAGTTCGATGAGGCGGGCCGCAAGTGGTCGGAGAAGAATTATCCCGGCGGCTACACGAGCTATGCGTCGATGAACGAGCTCCATCGCTTCTCGAGCACGTTCGCCGACCTGGAAAAGAAACTTTTACGCCACGTCCGGCAATTCGCCCGCACGCTCGATTTCAATCTGAAGGGTCGGGCGGTGACGCTGACGGATCTTTGGGTGAACATCATGCCGCCGACGGCGGCGCATTCGCTGCATCTGCACCCGTTGTCCTTCATTAGCGGCACCTATTACGTCGCCACGCCCCGCGGGTGCCCCGGGTTGAAGTTCGAGGACCCGCGATTGGATCGCTTCATGGCGGCGCCGCCGCGACTCCCGAACGCACGACGGGAAAACCAAGTGCACATCACGTATCCCGCCGAGGCGGGCAACGTGATCTTGTTCGAGAGCTGGCTGCGGCACGAAGTCGCCGCCAACCGCGTCGACGAGGAGCGAATCAGCATCAGCTTCAATTTTAACTGGTCGTAACAGGCCGCCGAATTCGCGCCCGCGTCCACGCGCTCCTCGGAGATGGGCGAAAAGCGCGGTGGCGGTCGCGAAAAGCATCAGCGTTTCGCGCACGCGCCTCGAGCGACCGAACCCCTCGAGATTCTTCGTTCCGCCCACTCCGCACGAAACGCGTTTGAGAAGGCTGGATCATCGCATTCAATTCGTGCCATGCCGCCCGGTGTGCCGTCTTCCCGCCCCCTGTCTCCTGAACCGACGGAACGGCTTTTCATCGCACTCACCTTACCTGCGCCGGTGCGGGAGACGCTGGCGGCGCTGGCGGAGCCGATCGACGGCTTCACTTGGACGCAACCGGAGCAATTGCACGTGACGCTGCGATTTCTCGGGGAGGTGCCCGAAGCCAAAGCCAGCGCGATGATCGCACGACTTGCCGCCGTACACGTCGCGGCTTTCGTGCTGCCGATCGAGGGCGTGGGATCGTTTCCACCCGGTCGGCCGGCGCGCGTGTTGTGGGTAGGTACTGGCTCCGGGCACCCTCGCCTCTTTCAACTGCGGCAGCGCATCGACGACGCCGTGCTCGCCGCCGGCATCGACGCCGATCTGAGAACGTTTCATCCGCATGTTACGCTCGCCCGAACCGCACCGTCCGCGGCGCGCGCAGTCGAACACTGGGTGCACGCGCACCGCGAATTCGCCGCCGCCGCTTTTCGCGTCGAAGCCTTCGATCTCTATTCGAGCGCGCTCCGACCGGCCGGCGCAATTCACACGTTGAAGCAGCGTTTTCCCCTTGATTGCTAACGGGAATTGAAGCGCACCCGACCATGATCGTGATTCGCCGCATGACCGATCGCCACCGGGCGTACACGGCGATCTTTTTGCCGGGCGAACCGCCGAAAATTTTTCCGACGAGCGATCACGAGCACGCCCGCGTGCTCGAGATTTTCAAACAGGATCGGCCGCACGAAGGCGTTTGCAACGACTTCACCGCTTACCAACTCGGAAGTGACGGCACACGACGCGGCTCGAGGGCATAAAAAAGCCCGCCGCGAAAGGCGGCGGGCTGAAAGTGAGCGCGATTACCAACGATGGTAATGCCCGTGATTATATCCATACCGCGGGCCACCGTAATAGTGGCCGTAGCGAACGGGAGCCACATACCGGGGCCCGCGCTCGATGTACACCACCGCCGGGGGCGGCGGAGCATAAACAACGGTCGGCGGCGGCGCGTAGACTACCTGCGGCGCCGGCTGCGAATAGACCACTTGCGGCTGCGGCTGCTCGACGACGACCGAGGTTTGGCCGTACGCCGGCTGGCTGTAGCCATAAGATGGCGACTGATAGACCGGCGCGCTCTGGTAAACCGGCTGTTGCGGAGAGGCTGCCGCGCCGATGACGGCGCCAGCGATGCCACCGATCACCGCGCCTTCGGCCCAGCGATCGTTATTATGACCGCCGATTAAGCCGCCGGCGATTGCACCGATGACTGCGCCCGGAGCCGCAGCCGATTGGGCGTGAGCCGAGCTAGCACCAGCCGCCAGCGCGAGCGATAGAGTGACGAGGAGTGTTTTCATTGCGTGGGTCAGACGAATGCTTGGACCGCGATATTCAGTCAAATTACCGGCGCGTTCTGGAAATTTTTGCGGAACCAATCGCCTGCATTGCGCCGGGCCACGGCTGCATTTTGCCCCGTTGCGCAACTTCCTGCGGCGCCCGAAAAAACGACGTCAGCTCACGCCTGCGCGTCGCGGCCGCGTGGCGTAACTCGCAGATGTCTTCCGACGGCGGGCCGGCAATTAACGATTCCGTTACATCGGGAATTGCCGATGCGCGCGCTCCGGTGCTGCCAATGCAATCGCGCTGGCGCCACGTACCGCTACTTCACGGGAGCTTGCGACTGCGGTTGCAGGATGGTTTGGGCGCGGCGCGCGAGATCGATGAAGGCGGCGCGATAGCCGCTTGGGTCTTCGGTCGCTTGGGTTGTGGCCGCCGTGGCCCAGCCGATGACATCGGAAATTGTCGCTTGTCCACGATGGGCGGAGTCGCGCAGCAGCATCCCAAATTCCGCGACTGCCGCCGCAAATTTGAAGTCGGCACTGGCGTCGTCAAACTTGGCGCCGGAGTCGACCAGCGGAAACTCGAGCTTCTTACTCACGTCCGCGCCCGGATCTTTGTAACGGACTTTAACGGCCAACAGTTCGTTCGAGGTCGCATCCACGTGTTCGCGCTTGCCCGTCTCCACGTCGGCATAGCGCGACCGATCGATCGGCGGCATTGCGGCCGCCGGGTCATCGGGCACGCCGACCGGCACGATCTCATACAGCGCGGTGATCGCGTGCCCAGCGCCGACTTCGCCGGCATCGACAGCATCGCGGTTGAAATCCTGCGCCTGGAGCAGACGATTTTCGTAACCGATGAGACGATAGCTGGCGACCCGAGCCGGATTGAAGTCGACCTGGATCTTCACGTCTTTAGCGACCGTCACCAAAGTCCCATTCACTTGCTCGACGAGCAGCTTTTCGGCCTCGCGCCGGGAATCGATGTACCCGTAGTTGCCATTGCCCTTCTGGGCCAGCAACTGGAGCGTGCTGTCTTGGTAGTTGCCCATTCCGAAGCCGAGCACCGTCAGTGCCACGCCCATCTTCGCCTTTTCTTCGACCAAGCGCGCGAGTTCCCCCTCGTTCGTCAGGCCGACGTTGAAATCGCCATCGGTGCAGAGAATCACGCGGTTGATTCCATTCGGCACGAAGTTCGCCTTGGCGATGTCGTACGCGAGCTGCATCCCCATGGCCCCGTTCGTCGATCCGGCCGAGGTTAACGATTCGAGGGCATCCAGGATTTCTCGCGATTTCGCCGCCGCGGTCGACGCGAGCGCCAGCCCGGAACTGGCGGCGTACGTCACGATCGCGACGTGATCGTCGGCGCGCAACCGATCGATCAGAAGCCGCATCGATTGCTTCACCAGCGGCAATTTGTTCGCCGCATTCATCGACCCGGATACGTCGAGCAGAAACACCAGATTCGCGGGTCCGCGCGCCGCGATCGGAACGTCCCGCGCCTTGAGCCCGATGCGCACCAGCCGGTGCGTCGGCGCCCACGGCGCGGCCGCGACTTCGAGCGACGTGGTAAATGGCGATGCTGCGGTGGACGTCGATGCCGCGGCGGCGTTAGTCGACGCCGTCGGACGATACGGAAAATAGTTCAGCAACTCTTCGATGCGTACTGCGTCGGCGGGCGGCAAGCGTCCCGCCTCGATGAAGCGGCGAACGTTCGCGTAGCTGGCCGTATCGACATCGATCGAAAACGTGGAGAACGGCACTTGGGCTGCGGCCACGAAGGCATTCTCCGGACGATACGCGTACCGTTCGGTGGAGCGAACCGCGTCACCGGTCGTTGCCCGGGCGAGCAAATCGTATTGTCCGAACGGCGCGATCGCGGCGGACGACCGGTCGCGAAAGTTGAACGGATTGCCGTTATCGGCGGCAGAGCCATTCTGGCCCCACCAGAAAATATTCGGCCGCGACTTTTGCGGCCTGGTGTCCCGGGGCGCCGGCTCGGCGCGCATGACGAAATTTTCGTCCGGTGGATAATAATAGACGCCGTTGGTCGGCTGGGCCGGAGTGCGATCGTTCGACGCGGTAAGCCGAACTTTTTGTGCGCGCGCAGCGGTGGGACGTTTCGGCTCCGGCGTTTCATCGGTGGTGCGCGAATTCACCGCCCACGTCGGCCCGATATCCACACGTTGCACGAGCGCCGGGTCCGGCAGTCGCGGCTGCACACCCGGAAAAGCGTAGGTTTGCGGAAAGACGACGACGGGTTTGATCCCGTTCTTCAGGGTATCGAGCAGCCCAAGATTAGTCGGCGGCGGATTGACCACCGCAGGCGGAATCGCCGGCGCCACTTCGCTCGCCGAAGTGCTCGCAGCCGCTGAGGTATCGCTCGCCACCTCCGACTCCGTCTTCGCCGGCGGCAACGATACCGGCTCGGTGGAAGCCACGGTCGTAACGCCTACGCCAGGTTGGTCCGTCGGTGGAGCCACAGCCGGTTCAGGCTGATCGGGAGCTGCGGTGGCAGTCGCCGGCGTGATCGCGGCGTTTGGCACCGAGGCAGATGCCGCGATCGCGGTCTTCGGTTCCACCACCGCCGCGACGGATTGCGGCTTGGGGTCGCGCAACGCGAGCATGACGGCGAAACATGCTGCGGCCGCGCCACCAATGACATAATAGAGCTGCGGGAAGCGCAGGAGATTAGGCGGCGACTTTTCGTAAGCCGGCATGACATGCACGCCATTGATTGCGGGCTTCGGTACGCGCTCAGGTGCCGACGTGCCTCGCCGCGCGGTCGCGTCCGGCTCATGGGCGAGGGCATCGCACAATTGGGCCGCGAGGGCACGCGTCTGCGCGACCGCCGCGCGAGCGTCCGGGTTGTCGACGAGTGCCGCTTCGATCGCGAGTAGTTGGTCTTCCGGCAACTCGCCCAACGCATACGCGGTGAGCCTTGGGTCGTCGGGAGAGATTCGAAAAGAAGTCATGGTGCGATGTCCTTACGGGCGCTGCGCGGCGAATTCGGCGCGCAGTCGGGCGACGGCGGTGTGAATGAGGAAGCCCACATTGCCCATCGAGAGCTCGGTGATGCGGGCGATTTCCTGGTAGCTGAAGCCGTTCTGGAATTTGAGCCGGATCACTTCCTGCTGATTCGGCGGCAAGCGATCGATGAGATGCAGCAGGGTCGCTTGCGTCTCCGCTTCCTCGAGAGCGCGTCCCGGCCGGGGTTCCGCCGCGGTCACGCGTTCGACTTGGCCTTCCTCGAACCGTCTCATCCGCCCCTCCTTGCGCAGCACGTCGAGCGCGCGGTGACGGCATACGGTGAAGAGCCATTCGACCGCATGATCGTTAATGGCTTCGGTCGGCTGCTGCATGAAACGAACGAATGTATCCTGCACGACATCTTCCGCCCGCTCATGGCTGCCGAGCAGCCGCGTGGCATAGCGAACAAGCGGAGCGCGTTGCTCCGCGAACACCCGTTCCAGAAAAGAGGAGTCTGCATGTACGTTTACCCGAGGGTTCGGGATCGAGGGCGACATGAGGTAACTCCAGGTTAACGCGTGAGTGCGGGTTTTCTTAGAGAACATTTTTGCCACCAAGGCGAGTGATGGCTTCGATGACTGCCATGCCTCGCGTGCCGCTGCCTTATTTCATTATCGCGCTTACGGTCAGTTTCTTGAGCGCGAGCTGCGCCAAACGGTCGTCGCCGGCTGAGACCGCAAGCCAGTCCCAGACCCTGCTGCTGGGCAACGGCGCCGAACCGGCCGACCTCGATCCGCCCACCGCGAGCGCGTACACGGACATGAACGTCATCATGGCGCTGTTCGAGGGGTTGACGTTCATCGACGAGAAGTCCGCGGAGCCAGTGCCGGCAGCGGCCGAGAGCTGGGACACATCGCCCGATGGGCTGACTTGGACCTTTCACCTGCGGCCGACGGCGGTGTGGTCCAATGGCGAACCGTTGGTCGCCGACGATTTCGTGCAGTCGTTTCGCCGCGTAATCTCACCGGCGCTCGCACTCGAAAACGCTTCCTATTTGTTCGCGCTGAAAAATGCGGAAGCGATCAACGGCGGCAAAATCAAAGACCCAACGCAGCTCGGCGCCACGGCGTCGGATCCGCATACGCTCGTGCTGACCTTGGAGCGCCCGACGCCCCACCTCGCCCTGCTCACGGCGTTGACGCCCTGGTATCCCATCAATCCGCGGGTGCTGGAAAAATACGGCGCGCTGCATCGGCGCAGCACGGCCTGGACCCGCGCGGGCAATTTGGTCGGAAACGGGGCGTTCACGCTCGTAGAATGGGCGCCGAACTCGCGCATCGTGGTAAAGAAGAATCCGCGGTACTGGAATGCGGCGCAGACGACGCTCGAACGCATCGAGTTCTTCCCGATCGACAATCCGGAGACGGAGGAGCGCAATTTTCGCGCCGGCCAACTCCATGTCACCCATTCGCTGCCGGTCACAAAAGTCGACGCCTGGCGGAAGCGCGACGCCGCGCGCCTGCGGCTCGATCCGTTTCTCCAGACTGTATTCGTCATGTTCAACGCGAAGCAGCCGCCATTCGACGACGTCCGTGTGCGCCAGGCTTTCGCCCTCGCCATCGATCGCGAGGCGATCTCTCGCACCGCCCTCGCCGGCGGCCGGCCACCGGCTTATGCGGCGACGCCGCCAAACACCGGCGGCTTTACGGCGCGGACCGGCGCAGGCTACGACGTCGAAGAGGCGAAAAAACTATTGGCTGCGGCCGGTCACGCCGGCGGCCAGGGCTTGCCGCCGTTGGCGATTCAGGTCCGCAATGACGAGATTCAACCCACGGTCGCCGAAGCGCTGCAATCGATGTGGCAACGCGCGCTCGGCGTCCAAGTCGGAATCGTTCCCCTCGAACAAAAGACCTGGCTGCAGAATCAACGCACCTTGAACTATACACTGTCGACGTACTCGTGGGTCGGCGACTTCCCCGACCCGATTACTTTCCTCGGCAACTTCGCCTCGACCAATGGCAACAACTGGACGGGCTGGGCGAACGCGCCATACGATACACTGGTCGACGAAGCGTCCGTTGTCGCGGACAGCACTCACCGTCAAGAATTGTTTCAACAAGCCGAGGCTCTGCTCGCGACCGAAGTCCCGCTGACGCCGGTCTATCATGGCGCGCAGACGTACCTCATTCAACCGAGCGTCGAGAACTGGGTGCCGACGCCGCTTGGGAGCCGTCGTTACCAGCTCGTGCGCTTGGTTTCGGAGTCGCGCGCCGCGCCGCGCTAAATGCCCGGGTCATGGCGAGCTGGGCTCGCCTTCGCCATCGGCGGTTCCTTCTCGCCTCGATGCCCCGCCGCATCACTTGCGCCCCGCCGATGTATTCGCCAACGTGCGGCATGCGTTGGATTTTCCTTTGGCTTGGTTTTGCAGCGTGCACCGGCTTCGCCCTGGCCGCCGACGTCGAGTTCGTCCGAATCTGGCCGCAATGGCGCAATGCCGACGCCTTCGATCGCATCAAGGAATACTTCGGCGGCGGCGAGAACGACGGTCGCGAGCTTGTCGTTCGCACGCATCCCGAGCAACGCGCCGGGCTCTACTTTCTCGTTCGCGTCAAAGCCGCCGCCGCTCTGCCGAACGCGACCTTCACCTTGGATGTCATTCGCCCCGATGCTCCCGAACCGAAGTCGTTTAACTTTCCCGTCTCGCTGCCCGCGAAAGGCGGCGTCGTCGAGCTAGGCCTCTCAGCTGACGACTGGCCCGGCGGCCGCGATGCGCATCCCGTCGCATGGAAACTCACATTGCGAGATAACGCCGGAACGGTGGCCGCCACGCAGCACAGCTTCTTGTGGGAAAAGCCCGCGCCATAACCGCCGACGCCACGCCTGACCATTGGTCCGACTGGCGCGCGGTCCCGGGGCTGCCCTCGTTCACGGCGGCCGTGGCCGGCGAAATCCTCGATGGCGGACAAGCATTTCGTTGGTACCGCACCGGCAACGAGAGCTGGATCGGCGCATGGGGCGAATCGGTCGTTCGCCTTCGGCTAACTCCTCGAGGCACGCTCGAGTGGAGCGCACCGGCGACGCTGCTGTCGCGAGGAACGCCCGCGACGAGCGCGGCGGTGTGCGAATCCGCGCTGAAGAACTACCTCGGTCTCGCGACCGATTTCACCGGCGCAACGGATGCATTGCCCTGGCGCAGCGACCCGCATTTGGCGCAGTGCATCGCCGCGTTTCCGGGGCTGCGCATTCTGCGCCAGCCGTTCGGCGAAACCTTGCTCGGCTTTTTGTGCAGCGCGACGAAGCAGATCGTGCAAATCAAGCAGATGCTCGCCCTGCTGGCGGCGCGTCACGGCGATCGCGTTTGCACGCTTCCGCTCGCGTCGACCCCCGGGCTGGTCACCGCCGCCGGCGTCGGCGTCATCGAAGGCAACCGCTGCCACGTGCATGCCTTGCCGAGCTGGCCGCGCCTCGCCGCCATTCCCGAGGCGAAGCTTCGCGAATGTCTGCTGGGCTTTCGCGCGCGCTATATCGCGGAAACGGCCCGCTTTCTCGCGGCGCATCCAGGCTGGCTGGAGGAGACCGAGACCATGCCTTACGCCGACGCAAAAGCCCGTCTCTGCGCTTTGCCGGGCGTCGGCGAGAAAGTCGCCGATTGCGTCCTGTTATTCGGAGCCGGCCGACTCGAAGCCTTTCCCGTCGACGTGTGGATTTTGAAAACGCTCGCGAAGCGTTATGGACTCGATGACTGGAAGCCCGCGCCGCTCGCCCAATTCGGCCGCGTGCACTTCGGCCAATTTGCCGGCCTGGCCCAGCAGTACTTGTTTGCCTGGGAGCGGCGCATTGGCCGCCGGGAGCCAACGGTTTAGCCGCGGGCCGGCGCGGCGCGCGGCCCGAACGCATCGCCGGCAGCAAAACGCCGTCGCAGCGAAATCCGGAGTTCACGTCGGCGCGAATTAAGCCACAGTACTCGCCGCTTATGCATTACCGCGCCCTTGGCCGCACTGGCTTGAACGTATCCGTCCTGAGCTTCGGCGCCTCGTCGCTGGGCGGCGTTTTTCGCACGACCGACGACGCCGAATCCATCCGCGCGGTGCGGACGGCGCTCGACCTGGGCATGAATTTCATCGACGTGTCGCCTTACTACGGAGCGACGCGCGCTGAATCCGTGCTCGGCCGCGCCCTCGCGGGGGTACCGCGCGAAAGCTATGTGCTCGCCACGAAAATCGGACAATATGGCGAGGGCGAATTCGATTTTTCGGCCGCTCGCATCCACCGCAGCCTGGACGAGAGCTGTGCCCGACTCGGCGTCGACTACATCGACTTGTTGCAATGCCACGACATCGAGTTTGCCGACCTCGGACAGATCGTGAACGAAACGCTGCCGGCGATGGTGAAGCTGCGTGAGACGGGCCGCATTGGCCATATCGGGATCACGGGTCTGCCCCTCAAAGTCTTTCCCGGCGTCCTCGATCGCTCCGCGCCCGGGATCGTCGAAACGATCCTCTCGTTTTGCCGCTACGAATTAAACGACACTTCGCTCGACGGCCTCGTCCCCTATTTGAAGGAAAAAGGGATCGGGATCATCAATGCCTCGCCGACCGGGATGGGCCTGCTGACCGAGCGCGGTGTGCCTTCGTGGCATCCGGCGCCCAAGCAGATGATCGAGGTAAGCCGGCGGGCCGTCGCGCATTGCCAGGCGCTCGGCGCCGATATCGTGAAGCTCGCGGTGCAGTTCTGCGTCGCTCATCCGGGGATCGCCACGACGTTGGTCGGCAGTGCGAATCCCGAAAATATTCGCAAAAACGTGCGGTACATCGAGGAGCCGATCGACTTCGAACTGATGGCCCAGGTGCTTGCGATTCTGCGCCCGATCCACAATCACAACTTCACCCGCGGCCGACCCGAAAACCGCGATCCGATCGTCGCCTGAGCGGCTTGCACGCATTCGCGGGAAATTTCTGTCATGCTTCAAATCGTACTCGAAAAACCCGGCGCCTTTACGACGGTCGACGCCGCTGAACCGACGCTCGCGCCGGGCGAAGCGTTGGTCCGGGTTCATCGCATCGGCATCTGCGGCACGGATCTCCACGCCTTCGCCGGCAAACAACCATTCTTCAATTATCCGCGGGTGCTCGGCCATGAGCTCGGCGTCGAGGTCGTCGATCCCGGCAGCGAACCGAACGGTTTGCGCGCCGGCGACCGGTGCTCGGTCGAGCCGTACGTCAACTGCGGCCGCTGCATCGCGTGTCGGCGCGGCAAACCCAATTGTTGCTCCGAGCTTAAAGTCCTCGGGGTGCACGCCGACGGCGGCATGCGCCCGTATTTCGCTTTGCCGGCGCGCAAACTACATCGCTCGACGACGCTAGGCTACGACCAGCTCGCCTTGGTCGAGACGCTCGGCATCGGGGCGCACGCCGTCGAACGCGCGCAGATTGCCGCGGAGGACTTCGTGCTCGTGATCGGCGCCGGCCCGATCGGCCTCAGCGTGATTCAATTTGCGCTCGTAACGGGCGCGACCGTCGCAGTGCTCGACGTGAGCGAATCGCGGCTCGCGTTCTGCCGCGAAAAGCTCGGCGTCAAACACGTGGTGCTCGGCGGCGGCGACGTGGCCGGACCGTTGAAGGCGATCGGCGGGGGAGATCTTCCGACCATCGTCATCGATGCCACGGGCAATCCGAAATCGATGGCGGGCACCTTCGACCTCGCCGCGCACGGCGGCCGGATCGTGTTCGTGGGGCTTTTCCAGGGCGATCTGACGTTCAACGATCCGAATTTTCATCGGCGCGAACTCACGGTGTGCGGGAGTCGCAATGCCCTGCCCCAGACGTTCCGCGATATCATCGCTCTCGTCGAAGCGGGCCGGATCGATACGAGCCCCTGGATCACGCATCGGTTCGCCCTTGCCGAAACGCCGCGCGTTTTCCCGGAAAAGATCTCCGGCAATCCCGCGGTGCTAAAGGCGATGATCGACGTGAGCTGAGCGCGCGCCGTTTTCGACGCCGGGCCGTCCTATCTCCTATGCTCGGCTCCCGCTGCGTTCGTTCTCGCGTCTCCCTCTTTCTTTTATCGCTGGCGGCGGCCTCCGTCGCGACCACGGGCTTCGCGGCCACGCGGGACCGCACCGAGATCGATCTTTCGGGTGCGGGTTGGCATCTCTGGCTGGATCGCGAAGCCAGGTGGCAAAACGATCGGCTTTACTTCCCCGCTCCACCGCTCGCCGAACTACCGGTGAATCCGCCGACAGGCGGATGGCCGGCTCTCGCGTCATCCGACACGATCGACGTCGCCGTCCCGGGCACGGTGGAGGAGTATCTGCAACGACAGCCGGGACCGGAGGGCGATCTCAAAGGGGTCAGCTGGTGGTGGCGGGAGATCGCTGTACCGCCGGCGGACACACCGCGCACGATTCGTCTGCGCTTCGAATCGATTCGCCAACGCGCCGAGGTGTTCGTCAATCGCCGGCTTGCCGCCTACGACGTGGTCGGGAACACGCCGATCGAAGTCGATATCTCGCGCTTCGTTCGTCCGGGCGAGCGCTGTGAAATCGCCGTTCGCGTGACCGATCCGGCCGGCAATTTCGACTGGCGAGACTCACAGGCGATGCGCTGGGGCGACTACCTGTTGCCGATGAGCCACGGCTTTGGCGGCATCAACGGCCGCGTTCAGCTCCTCCTCTGCGATCCGACGTATCTCGATGACGTCTATGTGCAGAACACACCGGCGATCACCGACGCCCGTGCGCTCGTGACGATTCGCAACACGACCCCGGCAGCCGTGACGCGGTCGATCTCCCTCGCCGTCACCGAGCGCGACAATCCAACGCGCGTCGTCTTCCAAAGCACGCCGCGCGAAGTAACCGTGGCGCCGGGCGAAACGCACGTCACGATCCCGATTTCCGCGCCGGATGCGACGCCCTGGGATATCGACCACCCCCAACTCTACGTTTGCCAAGTCGCGTTGCGCGATGGCGACACGATCGCCGATTCCGATCGCCGCACCTTGGGGTTTCGCTGGTTCGCGCCGGATGGCATCGGGCGCGACGCCGTCCTGCGGCTGAACGGCAAGCGCATCGTCCTGCGCACCTCGATCAGCTGGGGCTTTTGGCCGGTCAACGGCCTGTATTCCACGGACGAACTCGCCGAACGACAAATCCGCATCGCGAAGGACTTTGGGCTCAATATGCTCAATTTTCATCGCGCCATCGGCAACCCGATCGTCCTCGAGAAGGCGGACCAGCTTGGGCTCCTCTACTTCGAAGAACCCGGCGCGCACAAATCCGTCGATCGGGACGCCTTCGGCCGAGCCATTGCCCGCGAAAAATTCCTCCGTCTCGTGCGCCGGGACCGAAGTCATCCGTCCCTGGTCATCTATAATTTGATCAACGAGTGGGATTCGAGAAATCCGTACCCCGATCCGGCGGAAATCGCCCGCCACCGCGACGACATGGCCGCGGCCCACGCCCTCGATCCTAGCCGCTTGATCGTGCATACCTCGGCATGGGCGCGCGGGAAAGACATCGACGATCCGGCCAAGATGCATTTCCGACCGTTCGACGACCGGGTGTATATGAATGGCTGGTACGATGTGCATCACGCCGGGGGGCCGGCGACGTGGAACGAATCGCTGTACCGCGACCCGACCGATTTCTACGGCGCGACCGACAATACTCGCGAAGTCGTTTTTTGGGGCGAAGAGGGCGCGATTTCGACTCCCCCGCGACTCGCGCTGATCAAGGCGGACCTCGAGCGTGCGCCTCGGCTCGGCTGGGATGGCGGCATGTACCTGGAGTGGTTCGACGAATTCGACCGTTTTCTCGAACGGAAGCACCTTCGGCCTGCCTTCCCCGACGTGGACGAATTCACCCGCGCGATGGGCGCAGTCTCGCTCGGCCATCAAGGACGACGGATCGAAAACATGCGAATGTCCAACGTTGGCGATGGCTACGCCGTCAACGGCTGGGAGGCCGAGATCGTCGAAAACCATTCCGGCATCGTCGACTGCTTCCGCCATCCCAAAGGCGATGCGTCGATTCTCGCCTACTACAATCAACCGCTCTACGTCGCGGTGAAGGTTCGCCATCCGATCGTGCAGCCGCCCGGAGAACTCGTGGTCGACTGCTTTGCGGTGAACGAAAAAAATCTGCACGGCGAACACCAGCTCGAGGTCGCGCTCCGCGATGCCAACGGCCGTGAACTGGCCCGCGAAACGCGCACGGTCACCGTCAGCGGCGGCGATACGTACGGCGAACTGCTCGCCACCGCCGTAACGCTGCCCGTCGCAGCGTCGTATTCAGGCATGATGCGCGTGGAAGCGCGGCTTCGCGCGGGTGACGGAGAGGAACGCGCGCGCGGTCACGACGACGCTGTGGCGGTGGACTGGCGCAGCGACCGCCTCCCGGAAGGCGGCGCCGTTTGGGAAAGCGAAGATCGCATTAGCCGCTATCTGGCCCGCGAGAAGAGCCTGTCGGTTCCGACGTTCACGCGCGAACCGTCGCCGCGCCTCGCTTGGGTGATCGCCGCCCGCGGCCCACGCGAATCGGAGCCGACGCCAATCCCCGCCGGGCGGTTTTCCCGCGACGCTCACGCGCCGGGAATCCAAACCACCTTCTTCGCCGATCGCGACTTCAAGCAACCGGTGCACCGACGCGTCGACTCGGCAATCGCGTACTCGGTCGACGACGGCGCCGCTCCCGACCCCGCTTTGGCCGTGATGACGAACTACGGCGTGAGGTGGGAAACGCGGCTGACGCCGACCCACACCGGCCAGCATTATCTCGTCATCGAAAGCACGGGGGCGGTGCGGCTAACCGTCAACGGACGGACGGTGCTTGACACGCAACCGGCGCGGACGTCGCAAACGCATCGGACCGCGATCGAGTTGCGCGCCGGTGAAGGCGCGGCGCTCGTCCTCGAGATGCGACAAGGTCGTGGAGCCGCACGCTGCCATCTCGAATGGATCGTCCCGGACCTGGATTCCGGACTCGCTACGGCGATCCTCGACCGGGTGCGGCGCGACGGAACCACGCTCGTGCTGCTCGAGCAGGCAGAAGCGTGGATGCCGCTCATTACCGGCAGCGCCAATCCCGGCGTTACGTACGCCGGCTCGTTCAAGGTCGGCAAAACGTGGCTGGGCGGAATTCATTTTGTCCGCGCCCATCCGTTGTTTGCCGGCTTGCCCACCAATGCGGCGCTCGATTGGCCGTATCAGGAAGTCGTGCATAACGGCGACGAACGGACCGGGCTTCTCCTGGAAGGCGAGGACCTCGCTGCCGGCTGCTATCATAGTTTTCCCATGAAGCTCGGCACCGCGGTCGGCGTCGTTCCTTTCGGCCGCGGCCACATTATCGTGTCCACGCTCGATATTGCCTCGAACCTCAATGCGCCGCCCGGGCCCGCCGACGTCGCACGCAAGTTGCTCGACAACTATGTGCTACAGGCCGCGCGCTTGAGCGAGTCGGCTGCGGGCCTGGATCGCCGGACGGAATAAAAAAAAGGTCGCCGGCATGACGCGGGCGACCGCTGAAACGTAATCTATGCCGTGGTTCGTCGCCCACGGGCGAGCGAACGCCTGGCTGCCAGCAGCGGTTACTTGCGGCTCTGGACGAGCCCGAGCGCCTTCTTGATGTTCTGCACGCTGGGCAGCGAGATGCCGACGGTCTTTGCGATTTCCGCACCCGTCTTGCCCGCTTCCACGAGCTTCTTCACCTGCGTGCGGGTCTCGTTCGTAATCTTGGCCCGGCGACGGCGTTGCCGTTTGCCGCCCGCCGCGCTCGGAGCTGTGGATCGCGCCGAACCCGGCGGACGACCCCGGCGCCGCGGCCCGCCTCCCGCGGCGGCCAGCACGGCTTCAATAAAGGCATCGGCGCTGTCGAACCCGTATTGGCGGGGCAACTCCGCGAGCGCGCGATTGCGTTCATTCGCGACCGCCGCCTCGAGCGCAGCCGCTTTGTTCTTCAGAGCTTCGAGCTCCTTGATTTTATCGGTTATCATAGCGTCCGGCATAATATGCCAAGACGGCGCGGACGACAAACCCGGCGTGTAAATATATTATTAGCTAAATAGCCCGCGCGTGCAGATTGCACCTACGACTCGCCAAGCAGGCCGCGAAACCGGACGGCGAGCGCGAGCACGTCATATATATGCACCGCAGCGCCGCGAATCTCGAGCAGGCCTTCATCGCGTAATTTCGCGAAAGTTCGCGATAGCGTTTCGCTGCTCGTGCCCAGCTCGGCCGCGAGCACGCGCTTGGTCGAACCCAGTTGTATTGTTTTCGGGCCCTGGCCCTCCCGGCCGCAGCGCTTGAGCAGCCAATTCAAAAAACGCGTTTCCACGTCTTTCAATGTCAGGTCGTCGACCAGGCCGACCAGCACGCGCAAATGCTGGCTCATCGAGCCCAGCATCCGGAGCGCGAGATCGGGCCGGCGCGTCAGCAAGTTCAGAATCGGCACTTTGGGGATCACCACGACCGCGGAGGCCTCGACCGCCCGGCCATTGGCCGGATAACCGTGCTCCGTCGCGAGCGCAGCTTCGGCGAGCGATTCGCCCGGACGGAAGACATGGATCACTTGCTCTTTTCCGCCTGGGCTGACGCGGTGCACATTGATCGCGCCCTTCTGCACGACATAAAAGCCCTCGGCGGAATCACCCTCGCGAAACAGGTAGCTGTCTTTCGCCACATTACGGAGCACGGAAAAAGCGGCGATCGCTTCGACGTCCGCCGGAGCCAAGCCATGAAAAAGCTGGCACGATCGCAGCGTCGCCGCGATCGCGACATTACGCAGAGCGGCGACGTCGGAAGGCACAAAAACAATAAAGCGCGCGGCAGTATGGGCGTCGCGCCAAATCTTATGCCGCCGACTTTCGCTCCGGTGCCAGCACCAGCAGCATTCGCATCGCGGTGAGCGCCCGCACCGCGTGGGGAACATTCGGCGGCAAATGCAGCGCCTGTCCGGCGCGCAAGATCTGCGGCTGTCCGGCGATCGAGAATTCGCACTCGCCGCTCAGAATCTGAATGAAGGCGCGCGCGCTGCTCGTGTGCTCCGTCAACGCTTGCTCGGCGGCAAAGGTAAAAGCGACCGCCCGCAGTTCCGGCGTCGCCAACAGCGTCCGGCTCACGATGCCATGCCCGACGACTTGAGCGGTTTCGTCCAAGGCGAGCACGCCCGGTTCGGTGGCGGAAAGGACAGCGGCAGGTTTCATGGGAAAATCAACGGCGGTGGAAATGCGTCTGCCATCCGCCGTCGGAGCGATACTCCGGCCGCGCATCGAAGCCTTCGGATTGCAGCCGCTCGATCAATGGCGCCGGGAGAAAGGGACTGATGAGGAGAAAGTCCTCGCCGGGAGCGACGACATTCACGGTTGCCATGATTTGGGTGAACGGCTCTTCGCCGCGTTCGATCAACGGGCGAACATCGAGCGTCCGCACTTTTCGCGCTTTGGCGGTCACGATGAATTGACGGCTGAGCGGTCAGCGCGCTGCGACCGCCACGGCCTTCGCCGCATCCGATACATCGCCCATCAACCCGGCGCGCTGGAATGCGATTTCGCCTTCGTCGTTGAGCACGGTGATCAGGTTGGAATGCGAAAACTGCCCTCGCGCATCCTGCTTGTATTTCATGCCGAGCAGCATCGCGAGTTCCTGCACCGCGCTCGTGTCGCCGTGCAACAGCGTCCAGCCTTGATCGAGCGCGGCGCGGTCGCGGTACGCTTTCAACGCCGCGGGCGTGTCGCGCTCGGAGTCGAAGCTGACGAGCACGAATTGCGCGCGCGACCGAATCGCTTCGGGCAGGGTTTGGCGCAGCCGTTGCATGTCGCTGACGATGACGGGGCACGCGTATTCGCAGCTGGCGAAGAACATCGCGACGACGACGGGGCGGCCGCGCAAGCTGGCCAGGGACACGGCTTGGCCCGCGTCGTTGGTCCAGGTGGCGTCGAGCTGATAAAGCGAGCGGGCGCTGAACGATTTGGTGTCGAGCAACGCGGGCTTTTCCTCGGCGGTGCAAGCGGCGCAGCACGCGCGCTTCTTCGGTTCATCGGCACGCATCAGCGAAGCGAGTCCGGCGAGAGCGAGGAGGAGAAGAGTCTTCGTTTTCATGATTTTGGTCTGGCGGAGGCAGGTTCGTGCGTTGCCAGCGCAGGCGCGGACTTCGCACAACGGAACCCGAGATTGGGCACGACATAGCTCGCGCGCAGCGAACTGCGAAAGCCGGCGCGCATGAAGGCGGGATAATTGGTGAGATCGCGGGCATTGGCTGCACCCGCGCCGCAAAACATCGTTCGCTCGAGGCCCGTATCGGCCCGCGATTCGCCAGTCACGAGCGCGGTGTTAAAATCGTCCACCCACTCCCAGACCAGCGTCAGAAGATCGCGCACACCGAAAATGTTCGGACGACCCGAACCCGCCACGGGCCAGGGATCGGGCGTCGGCCGCGAAAACCAGTCCAACGCGGCGGTGCGATACGCGGTCTCCTCCGCGCCGCGCTCGGAAGCGAAGCCGGCGGCGGCCGCGCGCTCCCACTCGGCCGTCGTCGGCAGCCGTTTGCCGCACCAACTGGCATAGGCTCGAGCGGCAAACCACGAGACTTGGACGACAGGACCGCCGGGCACCGCGCGCGCTCCGAGTTCGAGGTCGCCGGCCCATGCGGCCAAATAACCGTCGTCGGCAAAGAGCGGAGAAATGCGCGAACGCCGCCATTTCGGATTGGCCCGGACGAATTCCAGAAACTCCGCGTTCGTCACGGGCCGCGCATCGAGCAAAAACGACGCGACCGCGACGCGCGGCGCATCGTCTTTGCCGCGCAGCAACGGCTCGTACTCGCCTGCAGGAATCAGCACCATCGCATCGGCAGCAGGCGCGGCGGTCACCCCTGCTGCCGATGCGATACCCACGGACGAGGGCGCAACGTCCTGCGCTCTCGCTGCCGTCGGTGACGCCACGACGACCTCCGCCGCCATCGCGCCACTGCCCCATAGGAGCAGAGCGAGGCGCAGCGCACGCCGGCCCGGGCCGCGCCGGTCCGAGACCGACGCCACGAGGGAGGGCGAGATGCGCCGTGGAGTTTTCATCGCGGGTGCGAGCGGTGCGTTCGCGTCGCCGTTACGGATTCTCGGCTCGAGCGCGTTTGACGTCGGAAACCGAGACGGTGCCGAAGTCATTGCCCCACGAATTCATCACGTAGGTGAGCACGTCGGCGATCTGCGCATCGTCGAGCGTCTGCGGCGGCATCACGTTGTTGTACTGCTTGCCGTTGACGGTGATCGGGCCGCTGAGGCCTTTGATCGGAATCCGCACCGCGCGATCTTTGTCGGCCTTGAGAAAGTCGGCGCCGGCCAGCGGCGGAAAGACGCCCGGCAAGCCTTGGCCTTCTTGCATATGGCACGCGAAGCAGACGGACAGGAAGACTTTCTTGCCGCGCTCCATTTGAATTTCCTTCGTGATATTCGTAATCTCGGCGTTGTTCGCGATCGCGTCGGCGCGCTTCTGCACGAGCTCGGCTTCGCGCCGGCTCGACGCCGCTCCGGCATCGGAAGCTTGGCCGAGATAGACCTCGTCGACCTCCTTGCCCGAATACACGACGGGGGTTTCGCCGCCGGTGACTTTCAACATTCCGATCGCGCCTTTATTGAAGGCCCGCGTGAGCGAGTGGTCGACGAGGACAAACGTGCCCGGGACTTCGACCTTGAAATCCACCATCGTGGAGCCGCCGGCCGGGACGAGCGTCGTCTGGACGTTTTCTTGCACGAGCTTCATCCCGCCTTCGGGATAAACGTGGTCGAAAATCTCGCCGATCACGTGGAAGGACGAGGTGAGATTCGGCCCGCCGACGCCGAAAAAGATGCGCACGGTCTCGCCGACCTTCGCCTTGAGTGCGTTGTCGCCGGTGAGAGAGCCGACGGCGCCGTTGAACACCACGTACGTCGGATGCTCGTCCACGGCTTTGACATTGTCGAAAATCTGCAGGCCCGGCTCGCCGTTTCTGCCCTGCGTATAAATGTCGCCTTGCATGACGCAGTACTCGCGATCGACGGGCGGCAATCCCTCCTTCGGCTCGACGAGGATCAGCCCGTACATGCCGTTCGAAATGTGCATCGGCACGGGCGCGGTCGCACAATGATACACATACAGGCCCGAGCGCAGCGCCGTGAACGTGAACTGCGACGAGTGACCCGGCGCCGTGAACGTCGAGGCGGCGCCGCCACCCGGACCGGTGACCGCGTGCAGATCGATATTGTGCGGCATCTTCGACGTCGGGTGATTGTTGAGATGAAACTCCACCACGTCGCCCTCGCGCACGCGGATGAATCGTCCAGGGACGTCTCCGCCAAAGGTCCAAAAGGTATAGTCGACGCCGTCGGCCAGGCGCTTCGTGACTTCGCGCACTTCGAGATGGACGATCACCTTCGCCGGGTGCCGACGGCCGATGGGCGGCGGAACCGCAGGCGGCGGGACGAGGACAGCGACTTCGACGGGAAGGTCGGCTGCCAGCACACCGTTGGCGGGCTTCGCTTCGATCGTGTGCTCCTGGGCGCGAAGCGCCGGCAGCGACGCGCAGGCACCGGTCAAGAGCGCGAATAGTGCGGCGCGTAGCCGCGAATCGTGGGACAACATTTTCATAACGGAGATTGAGCTGAGGTTACCGCACACGATGCCACGCCCCGACGACCCGCGCCTTGATGCGGATCAATGGAAAAGACTGCCGACGGCAGTCGGTGGACCGGCTGTGCGATGTGTGGGACATCGAGTGGGATCGCTATCATCGTCCGAAACGTGCTCAGGCGCTTCGTCACGCTTGCGAAAACCCACGCACTTCTTGCGGAGACCGCCAACGGTACCGGCAGTCGTCACGCCACGCTGCGTCTGCGGCAGAGTCGGGGTGGCTGCGTGGGGAAGCGCGCGTTAGGCGCTCCAAGCGAGGCCGAGGGCGACAATATACACGACGCCAAGACCGGCCTCGATCATGCCGATCGTTGACGCACGCAAGGTAAACCGCGGGTAAGACAAGAGCGCAAACGACCGTAGGGCGAGCAGCCCGGCCAAAATCGACGCCGCCCACGGGGCGAGACGGAGATGAACCAGCAGTGCAACGATCGCCGCGGCCATTACGGCCGTGAGTAACGGAATCGCGACGCGATAGGTCCCCGTCTTGCGCGCGCGAATCGTGGCGCGAACGGTCATGACCGTCGGCACCGCTCGCACGAGCATGACAACACCCAGCGCAGCCGCGGCCCCCGGCGTCCAACCCGCGAGCGCCGCCAATGTCGCCGAGAGCCAGGCGAATGCCGCCGCGCCGGCGATTTCGGCATGCTGTTCGCGTCCGTGCTGGTGCAGATCGAAATAGAGAAACGCCGCGCCCGCCACGGCCGTCGGCAAAAGCCACGGCAGCCAGGCGGTTCCGGCGAGGCCGATCGCGGCGAGCGACGCCAACACCGCGATGGCGCCGCACACGATGATCGCGCCGCGGCCAGCCGCGCGGCGCTCCGGGTTTGCATCGGCAAAAGCGATCCGTAGCGGACGACGCGCAAAGAATCCCGCGATGGCCGCGACCGCCAACGCGGCGCCGGCGAGCGACGGTGCAACCAGCAAGCCCAGGGCCAAGGGCTCGAGCGCCAGCGACCAGCTGCCGTGTTCGCGCGGCCAGACGATTTCACGCCAGCGCGGCCAATGAGAAGGCCGACGAAATGCGATCACGTTTTCCATGGTGCCATCGTACCGCGAACGGCGGCGCCCGGCCTTGATGCGAATCAAGCGAAGGAGCGCCCGTGATAGGGCGAGGTCTCCGAACCCCGCCGAGATCGGACTCTCGCGCGCCCCGACGGATCGATCCGAGAGACCACGAACACACGAACGATCCGAAACCCGATCGCAGCATCGATCTTCGCCACGGAGGCACAGAGCCGGAGGGTCGCGCGTCGGCTGTCTTGAGGTAGTGCGACACTTCTCGAGGCGTTCTGGGTTCACACAACATAAGCAGAAGAGAGCCACAGATGGCACAGATGAGAACCGATCGATCTGTATAATCATCCGCGTCTATTCGCGTCATCCGCGGGAAAACCGGCGGTTCGTGAGTGTTCGAGTCCCATTCGTGGTTCAAACCCCGAGCTTGGATCCTTCGCCATGCTCCGGATGACACGCAGAGCGAAGGACCTTCGTTGGTTCGAAGCTGGCTGAGGGGCTTGCTTGTCTGATCGAAGCTTTCTCGCAACGAAGCGACTGCTCGCCATGTACGGCGGGGTTCGGAGACCCGCCCTACATCGATCCGCCGGCGCTGGCGCGGGACTTACGGCGTGATCTCGTAGACTTCGACGATCGCCACGCCCGGCTGGGCCGGTTGAGCGGGCGTCGTGGTCAGGCTTTCGAACGGTTGCGCGATCACGGTGTAGTTGCCCGGCGGCAGATCGAGCATGATGCATGGCTCGCGGCGGTTTGACGGCGCGAAGCCCGTGGCGGCGATTTGCTGCTCGCTGTACGTCTTCACCCAAGGCGTAAAGTCATTGGTCGCGCTCGCGGCGCCAGCGGTGTCGCCGCTGCTCCAATCGTCGTTTTTCAGGACGAGATCGCCCGCGCCATTGTGCAGTTCGAGGAACGGATCGTCCATCGCGCCGGTAACGCCGTAGGACCGGCCCAGCGTCGGGCCGAGCACGCGAATCAGAATGCGTTTCGTCGTGCCCGATGCGCCCTGAACGACGAAGCCTCCGATCATTTCCTTGCCTTTGTTCGCGTACCCGCGGGTCGACAGATTGATGATCTTATTGCCACTGCGATCGACGTCATAGACCTCGACCATGCCGGAGCCGCCGGCCGCTTCCGCACCTCCGGTGGCAGAGGCCACGCCCGCCCCGGCGGCCCCTGCGCCGGCCCCGTCACCTTCGTCACTCCCGGCACCCGTGACCGGCCCACCGCCCGCGGGCACCAACAGGTCGGCGCGCACGACGCCCGG
>CBINOT010000092.1:0-23022 GCA_966252355.1 uncultured Opitutus sp.
TGAACCCCGAGGTGATGCTGATCCGATTGTCTTCCGAGCGCCACGCGGCGCCGGCACCGCTCGCGACATCCGTCCGGACATTGATCGGACCGCGTTGCAGGAAGGTCGACGACACCATCGCCGCGTAGCGCGGATTGTTCATCAGCACCTGGTGATTGTGCTGGTCGCTGTGCATGAACCGGTCGGGATCGTCTTCCTCGTCGTCGTCCGAGTCTTCGTCGTGCGTCGGGGCCGAGGCGGCGACGCTCGCGGTCGATTGCGACGGCGCGCCGACGCCGAACGAAAAGCCGCCGGTCGACGGCGTTTCGTGCGGGCCCGTGCCGAAGGTAAAGCCGCTGAAGGCCGGCGTAGCCGTGCCTCCGAAGGAGAAACCGGTGCCGCTGGGAGCCGTCGGCGCCGTGCTGCCGAACGTGAACCCCGACGACGGCTTCGCCGGCGCGTCTTTATCGGCCGCAGGTTCGGATGCCGGCGGCATCGCGGTGGAGCCGAAGCCAAACGAGAAACCTTGGCTCGGCGTCGACTCGGTCGCAGTGGCGGTCGAACCGGTGCCGAACGAAAATGTGAACGGCGACGACGGCGGCGGCGTGGCCGGCTTCGGTGGGGCGGGCTTCGGCGCGACCGGAGGAAAGTTGAACTCGGTGGGGTGCGCGGGCCCGTGGTATGCCGGCCGACTGGCGCCAAAGGTCACGGCGTGATGACGCAGCCGCGTGGCCAGCGGCACCGCGATCGGTCGGTGCAAAGGTGGGGGCGTCGCGGACGCGAACATCTTTTCGGCATCCAGGTGCGCACCCTCGCGCGATGGCGGCGCGATCGCGGGCGAGTCTTCCGCATGAACGAACGACCCGGATGGCGGCGCAGTCTCGGCCTGCGCCGGCGCGTCGTCACGGAAGAGGATGGCCGACGCCGTGAATGCATCGTCGAGCACTTCCTTCCGCGAGCTGTGAACGCGACGGAGTAGCTCCGCTTGTTGCCGCGAGTTGAGCCGGCTCCAGCGCGGATCGTCGCGAACGTCTTGCTCCGTGAGCTTGTTTTCTTCGCCGTCGAAGCGATGGCGCACGACATAGCGCTGCACAATTCCTCGCGACCCGGACGGGTTGGCGATCCGCGCGAGCTGGCTGAGGCCCGCGGTCGCCGGCCGGCGATCCAAGAGGGCCGGCTCGCGCGCGGGGCTCCGCTTGGCGGCCGTGCGATCCGCGGCGCTTCTCGCCGGGTCGTGGCGGTCCGGCTTAGCGTGAGAGCGCACGAGCATCGGCGATCGCACGGCGTCGAGGCTCGTGCGATTCGGCTTTCACCCTGCGCCAAAGCTCGGGTCCAGGTCTGGTTTTTCGATGCATCGGCCGGGCTCAGGAGCGTTTGCGACGCGTGGACTTTCGCGGGCGGCGAGCGCTTTGGCGGGGCAGCAAGCGATCGCGCAGGAGCAAGACCTCGTGGCGATACTGCGCGACGGCATCGCGATGACGCCCGGCGCGCACGAGGAAGATGGATTCGACGACGAGATCGCGATACAGGTCCCCGAGAATTTCGGCGCGATTGGGCTGCCGCTCGATTGCCGCTACGATGTCGGGCGCCATCCGGTAGTAATCGCGAATCAGGCGCCGCCCCTCGCGCATGCGTTGCATCGGGCCGTCGCGAAACGCGCGGAGCTCGGTGAGCTCGACGCAATGATCGGGCAGGCCCTTGAATTCGATGCACGCCGTGGTGAGGAAACACGCCCCGCCGCGCGCGGGCGTCGCCGCCGCTGCCCAGGACCGCACCACCGTCGGGTCCGTGCCCCGCGTCGGCGCCCTTGCATGCGCGGCCGCGCCGGTGAGCTGATTCTCGATCTGCAGCTGAAACGCGCGGCGCGCCGTTCCGGCTTGGCCGCGTCCTCCGGCGAGAAACGGCGCGAAGTCGGGCGTCACTTGATCCACCACCTGCCGAATCGGGCCCGCGCCCGCCTGATGATAGATTTTTATCCGCATGTATTTCGCCACATGCGTGCCGGGATAATTGTAGGCCGTGTGCTTGATCCGGAATTGGTTGAGCGCCGCGCCCGGCGTGTGCGCGACGACGTAGGTCACGGCGTCTTCGACCGCGGTCTGATAAAGTTCCTGCGCGTTCGCGCCCGCCACGGCGGCGTTGGTGGCCGAGGAGGCGTTCCATTGCGCGGCCGGGCCGCCCCATTGCATGGCGACTTGATGCCCCCACGAGCTCGTCGCCGCGGGCGCCGCGCCGGTGCCGGCGGCGATGGCCGCCCCGCGTGCGGCCGCCGCCGTGCCCATCGCGCCCGGCCATGTGCGGCTGCCTGGCCAGGCCCCGATGCCTAATGCCGCGTGCTCCGCCTGATCGCCGAGGACCAGGCCGGTGCTATCGCCACCGGTGGGCCGCGTGCCTTTCACCTTTTGGCGCGCGAGCCCCGCTTTGTTAAATTGGAACCAGACGCCATACCCGCCATGCTGGCCTTGGACGCCGGTGGCGGGATTGATCCAGGGCCGCCATACTTTGGTGCCGCCGACCCACGACATGGGACGTTCCCACCACACCAAGGCGCCGGCGGCCGTTCTTTCGTAGAATCGGCCCTGAACGACTTGGGGGCCGCTCGACGTCGGGGGCTGGCGAAGCCGCCGGGGCGATTTCGCCTCCGCCGCTTTGAGTTGCGCCGCCGACGACCGTTCGCGCTCCGCCGCGCTCGTGCGCGAGCGAGTTTTGCCCTCCGGGAGAACGGCGGCGGTTTTCATCGATTCCGTGAGTTAGCGAGCGCGTCCCGGAGGGCGAAACTTGATCGATGTAGCTGGCCTCCTAGAGGCCGGATCGGCCGCGGTGCAGGATCGCAGCTGCCGCCGAACCAGGAGAGCCCGATGAGGACATCGGGCTCCACCGCGCACGCCTCATCCCGGCCGCCGCCTCAGGCCACGGCGGCTTCCGCGGCGGCGAGCGAGGCTTGGGCGGCCTGCGCTTTCGCGATCGCGCGATTCAACGTATTGTTCGCCGTGTTGAGCTGCAGCGCCGTCTGCGTCGTGCCGGATTGCTGTTCCTGGGTCTGGTACGACGCGATCTGCGCGAGCGAATCGAGCACCGCGAGAATCGTGAGATCCTTCTGCCGGATGGCGTTCGCCAGCTTCACGATCGAATCCGTCGGCTCCTTGCCCGGCGGCCACAGCCCCTGGCCGCTCGGCGTCGCCGGGTCGAAGGGAGCGCCGGGGGCGAGAAGATTGCGCAGCCGTTGATTCGCATCGATCACCTTCTCCGACGACGCGCGGGCTTCCTTGGCCGAGGCGAACGCGATCATCGTTTTCTGCAGCGCAATCGTCACGGCGTTGAGCGCGACGGCGCTGTCGTTGTTCAGCGTGCCCACGCCCACGACGACTTTCTGCGAGGTGGCTTCGTTCTTGCCGGTGCGGCGTTCGACTTGCTCGTTCAACGCGTCGATTTTTTCCTGCGCGGCGATGACGAGGAGCGCGGTTTCGTACGCCTTCTTGTAGACGGGCTCGACGACGTCGGCGATGACCACGGCCTGGTCGCGCGAATCCTTCGCGAGCGGAATCGCGGCCTGCACCGTCTGGGTGATCGATTGGCACTCGGCGAGATTGGCGGTCGCCGTTGCCGACGCGGCCTGGGCGACGGCGAGCGTCTTTTGGAACGACGCGAGGCGCGTCGACAGCGAATCGCTGACCGCCTGCGCCGCGGCTTGCTGCTGCTGCGCGAGCGTGAGCTGCATTTGCAGCCGCCGGAGCTCCCTCGTGTTGAAGTCATCGAAGTCGTTCCGGGGCATGGGAGGAATATTCGGGATCATGGGACGTCGGTCGGGAGGTTATTCTTTGGAAGGTTTGGTGTTCGCGTCGGTCGGCAGCGGCGGCACGTGGACATTATAGGGGAACGCCGCGGACGGCGCGGAGAGGACGTTCGCCGCTTTCTGGCCGTCGCCGCTCGGGTTCTCGTCGCCGACCGCGAGCACGTAGGCTTCGTAGGCGCGGTCATCGAGATCGAAGAGATCGCCGTACATGTCGGTGTAGCGGCCGACGAAGTAGCCGTCCTTGGTCTGGCCTTCGGTCGTGGCGAACGGGCTGAAGTAAACGACGAAGAAAGGACCGACGCCGCTCGTGACCTGCTTGATCCAGTTTTCCAGCGAAGCCGGGACCGGCGGCGGGCGCTTCCCGCCGCTCGGCACTTCGCTGTAGACCTGATGCCAAATCTTGCGGGCGAGATCGGCCGGCGGATGCGCCACGGCGTCCGTGGGCGTGAGCTCCGAATAGGCGGCGGCGTTGAGGGCGTCCGCGATGATCAGCTCCGCGTCCTTCTCGCGCTCGATCACTTCGACGGGCGCGAAGAAGAGCCGGTGCTCGGCGATGCTGTCGAGCGGCGTGGCCGCGGGGAAGATCGCGACGAACGCATTGTGCGGCAACGGCTCCGCGGGCTCCTTCGTGCCCAATCCGGGAGCCGGCGGATAAACCTGCGGCGCGGCCGGAAAGGTGAGCAGCACGGTCGATGCGATCTGCGGCGTCGGGAAGGAAAACTGCGTGGCCGTTTGCGGACCGTGTTTCTCGTCGGGGGTGCGCAAGGCGAAGATGCGATATTGTTCGCCGAATTGGATGTGGTCGCCGTTGCTGTCCTTTTGGAGGATGACGTGGCCGGTGCGGCCGATGCCGCCTGGCTTGATCGGCGTGCCTTGCGGAGGATAGCTCTCGCAGTTGCCGGCCTTGTACGCCGCGACGGCGGACTGGAAGTCGAACGATTGCGCGTCGGCGAGCGGCACGGCGAAGCAGGTCATCAGCACCGTTTCCTTCGCGATTTCCTCCGAAAGATCCCAGCTGGCCTTGAACCCGGCGACGGCCTGGTCGTCGCCGCGTCCGGCCCGTCCCGGCTTGCCGGGAGATTTTTTGCCGGCCTTTTTCTCGTCGCCGACGGCCGCTTCGAGCGGCCCGGTGCTCGGGGAATTTTTCACCGTCACCGTGAGCGCGTCGTTGCTGATGCGATCCATGATCGTGATCGCGCTGCCGAGCGCATGGTCGTCGCTCGCCGCGACCGTGAACGCCTCGGATTGATTGAAGAGGTCGTTGAGGTCGCTCGTGCGCGCGGTCTGCGCGTCGCCCACGGCGGAGGTCGCCGATTTCAAGGCTGCGTCGAACGTGGCGAGCAAGTTCGAGATGTTGTTCTGATTCGCCTGCGTCGCCTGCACGACGGGGCCCGTCTTCGGGCTGGCCGCCTGTACGTTGGCGATCAACGCGAGGCATTTCAGCTCGTCCACCGATTTGCCGAGCTTCGCGACCGCCAGCACCGCCTCGTGCGCGGCGCGGTTGATCGGGTCGTCGCGATCGTTCGCGTTGGTCACGCCGGCGATCCCGTTGACGTCGACGATCACGGTTTCGACTGCGGCCGCCGCGGCTTTGATACTCGAGGCCGCGTCGTTCATCGTGGTCGCCGCGTTCTGCGCTTCGGTGTTCGCGTTCTCCGACAACGCGACCGTGTTCAAGCCGGTTTCGTTCGCGTCGCCGAGCTTCTGGTCGAGAAACGCCGTCACGGCCCGCGTCGCCACCGCGTTCTTCAACCCGAAGCGCGCATCGGCGAAGGTGCGGCGGGTGACGTCGAGACCTCCGAGCGCGGCCGAACGATTCGCATCGGCATTGCTGTGTTCGGTCAGGATCGCTTCACGCGTCGCGAGGATCGCGGCGTGCAGCTGGTTGGCGTAGCTCGATGTGTAGCTGGAGGCGGGCGCGGCCGGCGTGGTGGACGGCGACGGCGTCGCGATGATCGCGCGCTGCTGGCGGCTTCGGGTGCGACTGGGGCGGGAGGAGCGATGTGCGGCAGACATGGGAAACGTGGGTTGAGGATGAAAAAGCGGGCGTCAGTTGATCATGACGATGGCGCCCTTGATGGTGGTTTCGCCGCTCGCCTGGAGGGAGGCGGAGGCGTTTCCGGCGGCGGAAAATTCGGTGTCGGCGGTCAGCGCGATCTTCAGGCCGCTGACGGTCACGCCTTGCGTGCCTTTTTCGGTCAGGGTGCCGGCGGACGCTTCGACGGAGATGTTTTGCGCCGCCTTGATCGTGATGTTCGACGCGCTGTCGAGCGTGATGCCGTCGGTGCCGAGTTTGACCGAGTTCGAGTTTTGGTCGGTGAGCGTGATCGACTTGGCGTCGTCGCTCATCACGACGGTATTCCCCGCCGGGGTGCTCAACGTCATGACCTTCTTTTCCTCGTCGAAGATCACCTTCAGCTGGCTGCGGGTGACGATCGCCTTGGTGTTGTTCGGCTGGTCGGGCGTGAACGGCGGCGCTTTCGACTTGGAGAACAGCGTGCCGACAATGACGGCGAAGCGGGGATCGCCGTCGAGGAAGGCGAGCACGACCTCGTCGCCGACTTCGGGGTAAAAATAAAATCCGGCGGTGCTTGTCGCGTACGGCCGCGACAGCCGCGCCCAGATGCCCTTGCCGGTGCTGTCGATCGTCGGCACCAGCACCAGCACGCGAAATTGCCCGGCGGGATCGTCGTTGATCTGCTTCACCGTGCCGATCTGGAGCCCCCTCACGCCGGGCAGCAGACCGTACGCGAGCGGCTCGCTCACGTCCGGGCGCGCGCCGAACCAGTTGGCGTCGAGTCCCACGGTGGCGAGCGTCGTCCAATCGCCGTCGCGCAACTCGTGATGTACCGCGCTGACATAGGCGTTGCCGTCGAAACGTTCGCCCAGCCCGCTGAGTTCCAAGGTGCCGCCCGCCTTGAGCAAGGCGCTGCCCTGAAAGCGCACGGTGCCGCGAATCTTCGCGAGCGAGCACTTGGTGAGCTGCGCTTCCGCCCACGCGGTCAAGGCGTCGTTCGCCAGCGGCGTCGGCGTGTTGAGTTGATACGGCGCCGAGCCGGTGACCTTCGCGAGTTCGCTCGAGGTGTCGGAGCCGAGGGGGTTGTCGTTGCGCGCGGATTGGCTCGTCGTGACGACGGCCTGCGTGGCGGGATCCCACGAGGTGCAAACCACGGAGGAAAGCTGCGTGCGCACATCCTCCTCGAGATTGAATTCCAGGATGTCGATGCCGTAGACGACGCTGAGTGACGGCGAGGCGGAGAAGCCGGGCGCGGCGACGGCGACTTTGCCGTCGGCGACGTTGACGACGAAGCCGTTCGCTTCCGCGCGCGTCAGCAGAAAGTCCCAATCGGTGGCCGCGTATTGGGTGATTTCCTCGAGTTGCGCGCTCGTCGAGGTGACGTCGGCCGACAAACCGGCATTCGAAATCAGCGTGCTCATCACCGTGCTGTCGGTGGTGTCGGTATAGCAGGCGCTCTTCCGGCCGATCGTCATAGCGACCGCGGCGTCACGGCAGGAAACGACCAGCGTGGAGCTGCCGCTCCGCGGCTGCTGGATCGACGTCTTGATGACGATGCCGGTGAAGACGGGCGAGTTCGTCTCGTGATAGCCGCACTGCACGCCGATTTGCGTGCCGGGCTTGAAGTCGCTGCTCGCGCTCGCGGTGAAGCTTTCGTCCGCCGCGCTGCCGTCGCGGACGACCAGCCGCGCGGTCGGGATGCGATTCAGGGCGAAGTCGATGTCGACCGAGAGAACTTCGTACTTCGTCGTCACGTCCGTCCCGTTCGCCGTGATGGTGAACGTGGCCGTATCCGTGTTGGCCGAGATGGGAGAGGGCGCGGCCATGTTACAGGGGGAGCCCCGTGTCCTCAGCGCGCTGACGCCGGTCGACGGCGCGCGCGTGGCGGAACGCGTGAGCGTTTCGTTCCGCCGCCGAAAATGGCGCGATCTCAACCACGAGACCCCGCGACCACGAAACGCTCGCACGTTCCGCTGCGCGGCGATTTGCGCGACTGGACGGTGGATTCGATGTCAACGCGTGGCGCATCATTCGAGCGGCGGAAACGTGAGCGTTTGGCCGACGGGCAGCCGGCGGAAGTCGATCAGCCGATTGGCGCGCGCGACATCGATATAGTACTTCGTGTCGCCGTAGATCCGGTAGCAGAGCAGCGGCAGCGAATCGCCCGCAGAGATCACGACGCGGTGGGTGATGTCCGGCGATTGCTGGTCCTCCTCCTTTACGATCGTCGCGGGATTTTCGTAGTTCTTGAACGCGATGTCGGCCTTCGCGCGCAGCGGGGCGCCGTTGGCAGCGAAGAGCGTGTAATTGTACGACAGCGAGGTGAGCCGCGCGCCGAACTTCATCTTGCCCCAATACAGCATCAGGTACCGCGGCTCGTGGATGGTCCCGTCGTAGTCGTATACGACCTTCTGAAAGTTCGCGATTTCCGTCGCCAGATCGGCCGGGCTGCCGTCGATCGCGCCCGTGGCGTCGAACAGCAGCTCGAACTTCAGCTCGGCCGGGGGCATGCTGCTGAACTTCAACGCCGTGTTCTTGCTGCCCGGCGCCCCGTGCTCGTCGTACGTGACCTGCAGGGTCTGCGTATACTTCTCGGGATTCACCAGCACCGTGTACTGGCCCGCCTTGCTCGTGAAGTCGGACTTCTCGTACGAGACGATCACCATTTTGGTGGGGAAGGCCATGGCGTCAGCGTTCCTCCTCCGCCGCGGCTTGCCGGCGCAACTCGGCGAGGCAGGTGGCGACGATGTCGCGTTTCAAGGCGAGGAGCTCCGCGCGATCCAATGACCGCGCCGCCGGCGGCGGCGCGCCGACCTCGACCTTCACCACGAGTTCTCGGACTTCAAGCGGCATGGTCAGGCGCTCGTGAAATAGCGGTAGACGAACTGCAGCGTCTCAATCACCACCTCGTTTTTGGTGGAGTTGAATTCGGAGACTTCCCATTTCGACGGCCATGCACCGAAGAAGGTCCATTGCCGCAGGATCGTCGGATCCGCGGAGGTGCCGGGGGAGAGCAATTGCACCGCGAGCGTCTTCGGCTGGATGGGCTTGGCGAGGCCGCCCTGGATCGTGGCCTTGCACCACTGGTACAGCGGCAGCGATTGCACGACGAAACCGCGCTTCAGCACCAGGTCGCTGTACTTCGGCAGCGACGGCAGCCGGTGCTTGTAGGTGTTGAGTCCGCCCTCCGCGACCGTCTCCGCTTCCATTTCGACCGACAGCCCGGCTGCGTCCTGAAACGCCATGTCGAGCTTCGCGCCTCCGGCGATCGCATTGCCGGAGGCGTCCACCGTCTGAACGCGGAAGAAGAAGCCGCAGGGCGGATAGGTTTGCTGGTTGGCGGGCATCTTAGGACCGCCTCGAGACGTGTGCCCCTAGACGTTCGCCAATGAACCGCACCGGACTGCCTGTCATCCTGAGCATCGCGAAGGATCCGGGTCCGGTCGGGCGGATGAGCGCCCGACGGGATTCTTCGCTTCGCTCGGAATGGCAAACGATGAGGCTCATGAGCAGCGGGACGAGCGCCCGATCAACTGTTCGAGATCGTCAGGCCTTCGTGCGCGATTTCGATCGTCTGGATCGCGACCTCGTTGCCGTCGGATTTCAGCGTCGGCGCGGAAATCTTCGTCGGCCACGCATTGGCGAGCGTCCACGTCATCGTCGGATTGCCCTTCTCGTCGAGCAACTGCACGACCACGCCGATGCGCGCGATCGTGTTCATCGTGATCTGGCTGTACCAGGCCCAGAAGGAATTATCTTTGACGAAGATTCCCTTCTTCATCGTGACGTTGCCGAATTTTTTGATGCCGGGCATCTTGATCGTCGAATACACCGGGCTGTTGCTATGCCGGTACTCGATGACCTGCGTTTCCGTGTCGAGGCCGCTGACCTCCTGAAACGGGATTTTGGATTGCGAGCCCCAGGTGACCTGGAAGCTGAAGGAGGGTAATGGCCAAATCGTCTGGGATTGTGCTGAGCCGTCGTCTGCCATGGCGGTAGTGGGCTAGAGGTTGAGGTGGAAAGATCAGGAGGTCTGCATCTCCTGCGAGATGTTGATGACGATGAACTCGGCCGGGTGCGAAATCGCGACCTGCACGCTGATGTTCATCACGCCGTTCAGGACGTCTTCGCCGGTCATCGTCGTCCCGAGTCCGCACGCGACGTTGAACGCCGCGGCCGGCGTCGCGCCCGCGAGCGCCCCGGCCGACCATTGGCTCGTGAGAAAATTATTGAGCATGCTCGTGATCAGCGACCATGTGTTGGCGACGTTCGGCTGGAACACGTAGGCGTTCGCCGCGAGGATCATCGATTGCTCGAGCATGATCATCGTCCGGCGCACGTTCACGTAGCGCCAGTTCTGGTCGTTGCCATCGAGCGTGCGTGCGCCCCACACGATGACGCCCTTGCCCGGGAAGAGCCGGATGGCGTTGATCGACTTGCCGGTGGCGGCGTCGACGTTCAGGCCCGCCTGCATCGAGTCGGTGATGTTGAGCGTCGTGCCGACGACGTTGACGAGCGAGACGTTCGCCGGCGCGTACCAGACGCCGAATTGGTTATCGACCATCGTGTATACGCCCGCCATCGCGGCGCTCGGCGGGAGAATATTCATCTTCTCCAGCACGACATTGTGCAGCTGGAGATAATCCGTGCTCATGTTGAGCAGCGAATTCTCGATCTGCAGCGCGGTCGGGACGCCCGGACCGCTCTGCCCGATGTAACTCAGCATCGTCTTCAGCGGATCGGCGTTCGCGCCGGACAACACCGTCGAGAGCACCTTCGCGCCGCCCAGATTGTTGAAGTTGATGTCGGAATCGATCTGGATGCCGGTCTGCAGGAACGGATAGTACGCCACGCCGTAGCTGAGCCCGTTGAGCCCGATGTTGGTCCGGAACGGCTCGATGTCGTCGGTTTGCCACGTGACCGGATCCGGCGCGTCGCCGCCGAGGATATCGAGCAGAGCCACACGCGATTTCATCGCGGCGCAGTGCTCGAGGACCTGGCCGTAAAGCGAGGCGTTGTCGGTCTCCTTCAAGAGCATCGCGTCGGGGATCACGACCATCGTGACGTCCGGCACCTGTTCGAGCGTCGTCAACGCGCCGGCCAGGAGCGTCACGTCGACGTTCGGATTCACGAGCGGATCGGTCTTCGCCTTGCCGCCGCCCTTCAGGGTCGGGCCGTACGATCCCACCGAAACGACGTAGCAGGTCCCGCCGCCGTTTTGATAGAACAACTTGATCGAATTATAGAGGTAATAGACGGTGCCGGGATCGGGTTCGATGTCGTACGGCTTGCCGCCCAGCGTGAGGTCGGCCGTCAGCGGATTCTTCGACGGCACCGGGTAATATACGGGCGAGTACTGCTGATTGTCGGGCAGCGGCTGGCCGGTCGTCGGATCCTCCAGCGCGAAGAACTGCAGGTATTCCTGGAACGACGTGATTTGGACGGCTTGGCCCGTGTAGGACTTGCCGTTGTACAGGGCGGTCGGCGTATAGCCAATGAACGCCGGGATGGCGGTGGCCACCGGCACGACGGAATTGGGAAACGCGTTGATCTCGTTGACGTAGACGCCGGGAGTCTGGAGCTGAGCGGGCATAATGGGAGCGGGTTGGACGAATTAGAGGTAGACGAAAATGTCGGAGCAGAAGCCCGCGCTTTGGCCGCGACCGGCGAAAGACGGGCTCGCGACCGGGAGCGGCGCGTAGCGCGTCGTGCTGCCGCTGAGCAGCGCGAAGCGTTGCGGCGGCCGTTGCACGAGTTTGTAGGGACTGACCGCCTCGAAGGACGCGGCCGTCGGATATTCCGGCGCGGAAATGGGCACGAACGGACCGGTGTCGTCGTTCGCCGCCGCGGCCGAAGCCGCGTCGTCGCCCAGGCCGGCGGAGCCGTCGAAAGGCTCGATTTGGAACGACTCGCCTGGCTGGCCGTTGAAGATGTGGTAGCGCCACGTGATCTCGCGCGCGGGATATTCCGCGGTGTACACGGGCGGCGGCGTAAAGCCGGTGGCGCCGAGCGCCTGCGTGAACGCCGCGGCCAGCAGCGCGCCGGGCAGCACCAGCATCGACGCCGGCGCCATGCTCGTGCCGACGGCGCCGCGTTCGTCGGCGAACCACGAGGCGAGCACGGTCTTGCCGCGCTTGAGGCGATAAAGGCCGGAGCCGATGGCGCTCAGGTCGATCGGGATCACGCATGGATTCGTGGTCGTCACCTGCGCGACCGCTGCGCCGGCGTTCGTTTCCACCACGAGCGTCGTGCCGATGGGCAGCGCGGGCGTCGCCACGTAGCTGAACGCCAGCGGCTGCCAGGGCCACACATCCGCAGCCGACGCCAGTGCCGCTTGGGTCAACGGACCGCCGACGGCTTTGGCATCGGTCGAGGTCAGCACGATGCGTTCGGTGCTGCCGGTAAAATCGACGTCGGTGATGGCGGCGAAATTTGGCGCGAGCGGCGCGATCTCCCAGCAAAACGTGTTTTGCGCGAGCGTTTGCCTCATCGCGGTCACCGAGGCCCGGCGCGACGGCGAGGCGCGCGTGTAGAGCGTAAGCGTGGCGTCGCTTTGCAACATCTCGAGATCGAGTCCGCGGCAAAGCCGGCCGGTCGCGGGCAAGGGGGTCGCGACGAACGATGCGAACGGCCCGCCGAGGTATTCGTGCGCCAAGCTCACTTCGAGCATGGCGCGCAGCGACGACGTGGCGCTCATGACGACACTCCCACGGCTTCGATCGCCGGATCGACGGACTGGATTTGCTTCGTGCCCAGCCCGACGATGCGAATCGTATAGGTGACCGCCGGAAGATAATTCGCGCCGAGATAGCTCCAAATATTGCTCCAATCGGCGTAGGCGAGCCGCTCGAGATTGAAGTTCAGCCGCCGCACGTCGTTCGGCAATTGCGGCGTGTTCTGGTGATCGAAGGTCGGCTTGCTTTTGATATACGCGATCACCGCGGACAGCGCCTCGAGCCCCGACGGGTAGTGCCGATGCGTCGCGGCGAAGAGCACGTGGACGTTCAAATAAATGGGGTCGGCGGTGCGGGCCACCAGCGATCCGGCCCGCTCGGCGCCGCCACGGTCGTAGATATTCTTCTCCTCGTCGAGGGAGATGAGCGTGAGCACCACCTTGTTCTCGGTTTCGACCGGCGGGCTCCCGTCCTGATCGACGAGATTCGAGAGGATCACGCGCTCCAGATTGTCCGACTCCGCCCGCTGGAGATGGGCGTTGATGTCTTCCGCGATGCAATCGAGCGCGAGACCGATCATGGAGCGGCGGCGACGGCCTCCCGATGCGCGAGGAGGAGCCAGGTGGGATGAGCGCGAGAAAGCATGGAGACCGGCGAGCGAGGAGAGGCGCTCCGATCGCGGAATACTGCGGAGCGGTGCGCGAAATCCCGGCGCGAGAATTTGCCGGCTGCAATCTCGCGGAGTACGGAAATTCCCGCACGCCGATAAATATAGGTGTCGACGACGAAGGTTATAGATAAAAATATTACCCCAATCGGGTATTCAATATTACGCCCGGGGCGCCGCCATCGCTGCCGCTATATAGTTTTTTCGTCCGTGGGAGGCGCCGGGGGCCGCGCGCGTTGCGCAACGCGTAACCGAAGATTTATGACACGGTTCGGTGATTAGGCTTCCGGTGGCGGAGCGCCGTTCGCACGCTGATCCTTCCAGCCCGCTGCGATCGGCGTCCCCGAGCATTGTTGCACGGCCGCATTTTGCGGCGGGCGGTCCAGTCAACCCACATCCAAATGAAGTCCAAGTTATCGTTAGGCCGCGTTGCCCTCATGGCGGCGCTTTTCATCGGCGTTCCGCTCGCACGCGCGACTCCGGGTGGCAACCAGGTTGCCATCTCGTCCGCGGTGGCGAACTACAACACCAACACGTTGCTGATTTCCGGTTCGAATTTCGGCACCTCTTTCAGCGGCTCGGTTTCGATTACCTCGCCCTCCGGCGGAAGCACGGCGCTGGCGGTGTCGGCTTTCAATTCCGGCGCGCAGCAAATCACGGTCGCCCTGCCGGCGGCGGTGGTGAATGCGCCTGGCTCGTATGTGTTGACGGTCTCGACCGGCAACGGCTCGTCGCAAACGGGCACGTTCGCGCTCACGATCGGTGCCACCGGCCCGCAAGGTCCGCAAGGCATCCAAGGCCCGCAGGGCATTCAAGGGCCGCAAGGCGACAAGGGCGATAAGGGCGATAAGGGTGACACGGGCGCGCAAGGCCCCCAGGGCCTCGTTGGCCCTCAGGGTCTCACCGGCCCGCAGGGCGCGACGGGCGCGGTCGGTCCGCAAGGTCCGCAGGGTGACACCGGCGCGACGGGCGCAGTCGGCCCGCAGGGTCCGCAGGGTCCGCAGGGCGACAAGGGTGACACTGGCGCGACCGGCGCCGTTGGCCCGCAGGGTCCGCAAGGGTTGAAGGGCGATAAGGGCGACACGGGCGCGACCGGTGCGGTTGGCCCGCAAGGTCCGCAGGGTTTGACCGGCGCGACCGGCGCCACGGGTGCGACCGGCGCGGTGGGTCCGCAAGGCCCCGTTGGTCCGGTCGGTCCCATCGGCCCAATCGGGCCCCAAGGTGCGACGGGTTTGACGGGTGCCGTTGGTCCGCAGGGTCCCGCTGGCCCCGCCGGCCCGGTTGGTCCGATTGGCGCAACGGGTCCCGCCGGCCCGCAAGGTCCGGTTGGCGCCACTGGCGCGGTCGGCCCCCAAGGTCCGGTCGGCTTGACCGGTGCCGTCGGTCCGCAGGGTCCCGCAGGTCCGATTGGCCCGCAGGGTCCCGTCGGCGCTACGGGCGCTACTGGTGCGGTCGGTCCGCAAGGCCCGGTGGGCGCAACGGGCGCGACCGGCGCTACGGGTGCCACGGGTCCCCAGGGCCCGCAAGGTCCTCAAGGTCTGCAAGGTCCCGCGGGCAACGACGGTCGCACGGTGGCCGTGCACTCCGGCGCGACGGTCAACACCGGCGACGTGCTTGACTACACGCTCTACAATCAGCCCGGCTGGAACGGGTCGCAGCTCGAAATTCTCGTCCATGCACACGACATCAACTCCGGGACGAATCGCCTCGATTACCGCGCGGAGTTCGCGACCTTCCAGCAGTACAACACCGGGGTGCAGATCCAGAACATCGGCACGCTCGCCAACGCCGGCACCGGCAGCTACTCGGTCGACGTGTATGCGGACGGCGCCAACAACGTCCACGTCCGCTTCCATCACAACACCTACGCGACGAACACGAACGTGAAGATCATCGCGAAGTGGTTCAGCGCCCCGTAAGGCCGGCGTAGACGACCTCCGATAATCGATTCAGTTTTTGCAGCGCGAGGGGCTTCGGCCTCTCGCGCTTTTTGTTGGTGCGACCGCGGCCGCGCATTCGTCATGCCGAGTGATGTCGGGCGGGGTCTTCGAACCCCGGCGTCCCGCGCGGGGGCTCTCTGCCTTCGGTAGCGGCGGTCGTCCCGCCCCCAGGCTTGAAACTAGCCGTCAGCACGACGACCACGATCGCGCTGCCGTGTAGTCGAAGCCCTGAGGTTTTCGCCGAAACGCTCACGCGTTCCGCTACGATGTCGCTGGCCGTGCTAACGTCTGCGCTCACCGGACCGCTCGATCGCCGCTTTGGCCCTCGCGAGATTCGTGAGCGCATCGGCATAATCCGGCTTCAGCCGCACGGCTGCCTCGAAATGCGCGAGCGCCTCGTCCCGGCGTCCCAGGCGAAAAAGCACAGCGGCGAGATTATTGTGCGCTTCGGGGAAATCCGGCCGCAGGCGCAGCGCGGTTTCGAACGAGGCGACGGCGTCCGTATCCGGCAACATCAGGCCGAGATGATTATGCGCTTCCGCCAGCGCCGGATTCAGCCGGATCGCCGTTTGCAGTTCGACGAGCGCTTCCTCGCGTCGGCCTTGGCGAAAGAGCAGATATCCGAGACTGGAATGCGCCGTCGCCAAATTCGGCTCGAGCCGCACGGCCTCTTCGTACTGCTCGATCGCCGCCGCGACGTTTCCGTGCATCGCGAGGGCGAGCCCCAGATTATTGCGAATCTGCGCCTCGGCCGGCGCGCGCTGCACCGCCGCCCGCAAGGAGCGAACCGCCGCCCCCATGTCGCCGCGTTCCAAATACGCCAGGCCAAGCCAATCGTGCGCTCGGGCATTCTCGGGCCGCTTTGCCACCGTGTCCGTCCATAACGCTTCGGAAGTGCGAAAGTCCGCGTTGCGCCGGACGGTGAGCGTCGCCAAGCCGAGCGCGAGGAGGGCGTAGGGACGCCACGTCCGTAAGCGAACCGCATCGAGCGCCAGGACGATCCCGATCGTCACGGTGGCCAGCGGAAGGTACATGCGATTCTCGGCGATTGGTTGACGCACGATCGGGACGACGCTGGAGGAAGGCGCGAGCAGCACGAAGAAGGTTAAGCCGACAAAAGCGAGCCCCGGGCGGCGAAGAAACAGCGCGAGCACCGCGGCGACGAGCAGCGCAATCGCCGCCACGCTCGGCCAAATCGCGCCGAGACCGCCTGCCCATTGAGCGCCGCGATCGAAGATGAGCGGAGCGGGCCACGCCGCGAGCTGCAGGTATTCCAGCACCGCGCCGCATTGCGTGAGCGCATACTGCAGCGGCGTGACGCCGAGCCCATAGCCGACGCCGCGCGCGTGCACATCGGCGAAGAGCAGGGCCAAACCAAACCAGGTGCAGGCGCGCAAGAGGTGCGTCGTCCGATGATTTCGCCAGGCTTCTCGCCAGCTGCCGCTGACGAACACGGCGTCGTAGAGGAAGACGACGAGCGGAGCGGTCACCATTACCTCCTTGGTTGCCATGCCGCAGGCACACGCGCCGACCGACAGGGCCGACCAGACGATCGATTTCGCCGTCACGCCGCGAATGAACGCGTAGAGCGTCGTGAGATAAAACAACGCCATCAACGACTCGGTCCGTTGCGAGACGTAGGTCACGCCGGCCGTCGCCAGCGGATGCACGGCCCACAACGTTGCGGCCCAAAATGCCATGGCGACTGCGCGCCGTTCCTGACGGAGGTCGCCGGCGGCGGCGCGTCGCAGCAAGGTGCGTCGCGCGATGCCGAAGAGCAGCCATGCGTTCGCAGCGTGAATGAGCGTGTTGACGACATGGTAACCGCGCGGCGCGAGTCCGCCGCTCGCGTAGTTGAGCGCGAGCGTCAGGTTCGCGAGCGGCCGACCGCCGACGCCGGCATCCGCCGGTGGATGCAGGACATCGTGCAACGGCCAGAGGTGGCGAATCGTCGGGTTGCCGACGATGGAGCCGGCATCGTCGAGCACGAAGGGCGCGTTCCAGCTGTTGGCGTATACCGCGCCGACGGCGGCTGCGAGCACGACGCCCAGGCCGAACACGCTCGTCCGCGCCGTGACTGGCGTGTCACGCGTCGCAACGAGTTTCGAGCGGCCCATGCCGCCGATACTTGCCGCTCCCACTTCGTTGACGAGAAAACTTCGCTTTCCGCGTCGTCGTCTCAAGCTCGCTGTAGCCGCGGTCCTCGACCGCGGCTCGGCTCAAGCGACGTCCGCTCCGTCAGTCGTTCTCGTAATCGCGGTTTCAATGCTTTGTTGGGCGTCTGTCCCGCAGACGCCGACCGAACCGCCGGCTCGCGGAGGTCAGCTACATTGCGCGACACTGGCGTCACGTAGCGCCAGTCTTCGACTGGCGATTCCGGCCGAAGAACCGCCGCCACGCTAGGGCGAGGCCGGTGTACATCAGCGCGACGCCGCCGAGCGACGCCAAGCCGGCGATGAATTGGCCGATCCCGCCGATGGCCTCGCCGGTGTGGAGGAACCGCGTCCAGGTGCGAAGCCGCCGCCCGGCGCTCAAGTCGGCGAAGCCTTCGCGCTTCAACACGGCGCCGGTGTACGGATCGAGAGAGAGCGTCGTGGTCGCGGTCCGCGGCCAGCGGTTCGATTCTTTGAGCGTGATCGTCACCGGTTGCGGGCCGCGTGGTGCGGCGCGTGCGGGTTCGGCTCCAGCCGGCGGATTCGAGTCGGGGCGGCCCTCCTTCGCCGAGGCTGCGGCGGGCGCGAGAGCTCCTCCCGCCCCTTCTCGCGCCGGGCTGGAACCTCGCGGGGCTCCCGCTCCGCCGCGTCCGCCCGGTCCACCGAATCGCAACGCGATTTGCTCCCAATGCGGCGACTGGTTCTGCACGGTCGAGATCAGCGCATCGTAGCCGAGTGGCTTTGCGCCTTCGGCTGGAGTCGGTACCTGCACCGGCGCGGCGTTGCCGCCGGCCGGGACGCCGGACGCGGGCAGTTCACTGCCCGTCAGACGATAGAGCGCGTCGTTCGCCCAGCGGTACGACATGGGCACGGCGGTGGCGGTGAGAACGATGAGCACCGGCGCGGACCAAAGTCCGATAACGTTGTGCCAGTTGAAATCGCGCGCTTTGCCGCGCAGTCGAAAGTTGAAAAGCGCCACGGCGCGTACGGTGCCGCGCGTCCATGACCGCGGCCACCACAGATATAGTCCCGTGAGCGCGAGGCCGAGAAACGCGACGTTGCACGCGCCGGTCGCTCCGCGCGCGAGATTCCGATGGGTGCCTTCGACGCCGAGCCACCGGTGCCAGGCGTTCATGGTGCGGAAAAACGTTTGGACCTCCGTGGCATGGCCTTCGCGGATTTCACCGGTATATGGGTTTATATACAACAGACCGCTCGCGGCGCCTGGCACCGTCGCGCCGCCTCGATCGCCCGTATTCAACACCACGGCGACGGTCGGATCCTTGTCGACGAAGAGTGCGGAAACGCGTGTATCGGGACGTTCGTCTCTGACTTTGCGCAGCAGTTCGGCGACGGGCAGCCGCTTCGCATCGGTCGTGGGCGGCGCGACCCGGAGGACATCGCGGTCCGCCCAAAGGCTGATCTCTTTCTGGAACGCCAGCGCCGCACCGGTGAACGACATGACGCCGATGACAACGCCGGCGATGACGCCGCACAGGAGGTGCAGCCAAAAAATGATTTTGCGCAACATGGTTGGGAGCGAGAATGCGCCAAGCGCTCAGGCGTGGAACAGCGGAAACGTAACGATGCCGGCGGATCGGGGGCGTGACGTCGTGGGCCGTCCGTCATTACCAAGTTCGCGAAATCCGGAGGGCATACGACCGCGGATTGACCGGGCTGAAAGCGACGCCGGTCGAGCCCGCGAGCAAATAGTAATTGTTGGTGAGGTTCTCGATGCTGAGGGCGAACCGCCACGCGCGGACTTGGTAGCCGATGCCGGCGTCGACGCGGTAATAGCTTTTCTGGAGCAGCGGGTCGGGCGCGGCCGGCGTGCGCGACGCGGACCAGCGCTCGCCTTGCCAGATAAAACCCGCGCGCGCGCTGAAGCCCTGGAGGGGACCCTTCATGAAGGCATAGCGCGAGTACACGCTCACCGCGTGCCGGGGCGTCATCTCGGCCGGTGTCTTCGCGAGTGCGGCGGTCGCGCCGCGGTCGTACGCCTCGATGTAGGCGTAGGTGAAGGTGGTGTCCCAGCCTTTGACCGGGCTCAGCGTGAACTCGGTTTCGACGCCCTGCGATTTGCGGCCGTTGTCGAGCTGGCGGTAGAAACGATTGCCGCGCGGGTTGAGCTCGTTGGCTTGGGATTGGACGAGCACGCCGTTGAGCTGGGTGTCGAACAAGGTAAAGCTTGCGGCCAGCAGGTCGCCCCAGAACGCCGCTTTGGCGCCGAGCTCGTAATTCTCACCCTCGGTCGGCTTGAAGTTGCCAGTCTGGCCGGCCGCGTCCTCGAAGGTGGTGTCGGCGAGCGCGTAGCTCGTGGAATAGCTCGCGTAGAGCGAAACGCTCTTGTTCACGCGGTAGACGAGCGAGCCGTTCGGCGTGAGGCTGCTCTTGCGATCCGGCGGCTCGGTCACGACGCCGGTGGGCGTGGTCGTACGGCTGCTTTCCCGCGCGGTGCCGAAACCGACCGTGAGCACCCAGCGCTCGAACAGCTCGTTCTGACTTTGCACGAAGGCGTTGCTCGTGAACGTGTCGGTGCGATTGCCGGGCGCGAGAGCGGGCGCATTGGCCACGAGCCCGCTGGTCTCGGCGCCCGTGTAGATGTTGATCGGCGACTGGTCGACGCCATTGCCGGTGCTGGCCGTCGTATTCAGATTGCGTCGACCGTTGACGCCAAGCTGCAGGAGGCTCTTCGCCCACGTGGCGGGCTTGAACTCGTAGGTCGTCGAAACGTCGAAGCTCGTCGTGCGATAGGTGTTGGCGGCGCGCGAGTGCCGGCGCGAGACGACCCAGGAGCGCGGATCGGAGGCGTTGGCCTGCGTCAGCGTCGCGGTGTTGAGCGCAAACGCGTCGTTGGCATAATCGCGGTTGCTGTAACGAAACCCGGCGTTGACGTGCCACGCGTCGCTGAGCTTGCCCGTGAAATCGAGGCCCCAGATGCGGCTGGTATCGACGCGCCCGCCGGCGACGAGGTTGACGGAGCGCGGATTGACGTCGGCGAAGGTGTAATCCGTGCGGCCGTCGGCCGTCGTGCGCGACGAGGCCGGCGAAATCGTCGGCGCGCGTTGCGCGCGGTCCTCGCGGCTCCATTCGAAGCTCGGGATCAGGTCAAAGCGGCCGGCCTCGTCGAGTTTGTAGGCGAAGGAGAGACGATAGAACTGGTTGTCGTCCGCTGGGCTGTTGGCGGCGAGCGCGCTGCGTTCGACGCTGGCGAGCGCGCGATAGCGGAGACGCGCGTCTTTTGTCACCGGCCCCGTCGAATCGAGTTCGACTTCATTGCTCCACCGATCGGCGAACGCGACTTCACCGCCGCCGAAGGTGCGGATGCGGGTCTCGACCGTCGTCTCCGCCGTGTCTTTCGGTTTCTTCGAAACGAGATTGATCATGCCGCCGGGCGAGCTGGTGGATCCATAAAGCAGGCCGGCGGGGCCCTTCAGGATGCTCACCTGCTCGACGCCGAAGAGATTCGGATTGTAACTGCCACCGACGACACGGCCCGCGAACCCGTCGACCCGCCAGTCGTTCGGCAGCATGCGAAAGCCGCGCGCGTAGAAATGATAGCTCTCTTGCACTGCGCCGTTGGTGTTCAAGCCTGGGACCCAAAAGAGCAGGTCGCCGCCGGTCTGGATGTCCTGTTCGCGCAAGCGCGACGAGTCGAACACGGTGACGCTGCGCGGCGTGTCGAGCACCGTGGCGTTCAGCTTCAACGCCGTCATGTCGGTCGTCTGCGGGCGGGTGCCGACCACCTCGTACGTCGCGAGGGCCACGATCTCGCCGGTGTTGACGAGCTTCTGCTGCGCGCCGGCGGAGACGAGGGCCGTCCAGCAGCACAGACAAGACACGATGCACCGGCGAGCGCGCGCGGTGGCGATGGCGTGGAGCAGGGAGTTCATGAGCAAAAAGAGGTGGCGCCCGACGCTGAAAACGCCTCGCAACGGTAAATCGCGTTTGGCCGGGGAAGCCGGTAGGAGGGAACCGCTACGCCGCGCAGGGCGTGAGTTGGTTCGGAGAGTTCGGCCGCAGGCGTGGCCAGCCGAGAGGCGCGAACGACGCGCGAAACAGAGACGATTCGACGAACATTACTGCGCCACAGGGACGAATCGTCGGGCACCGAAGTGCGATCCGTGCGGGCAGTGAGGGCGTTGCGTGCGGCGGGAGGGCCGAGTGCGAACGGGAATTGACGCCGCTGAGCGGACGGCGCGAGCCGGGCCAGTTCTGGGCGGAAACAGGGTAGGGCGGTTCCGCGACGTGGAGTATCGCCCCTGACCTCTTCCACGGCTTCGGCCATGAGCGCCGTGAAGGCTTGCGTTCTCCGAAAAGAGGACTCGTCCGCGGACCGGCGATGATCCGCCGCGACGGAGGGCACGATGAACGACCGTGCGATCACGTCGACGACCGCGAGATAGAAAGCGGTGGCGGGAGAAACCGCGTGGCTCGATGCCATCGAGCCGTGCGAAGGAGCCGCGGACGTCGCGGCGGAGTTCGTGTTCTCCACCCGAGATATTCCCGCGGCCGCGGCCAACGCGATGAGCGTCGCGCATTGCGCCGAGCGCAGACTGCAGATGCTCCGAAACACGTTCACCCCCGGCCCTCCGCCGCGCGGTCAGGCCAGATTCTATAGGTCGCCGCTGGACGTGATCGCCCCGCACAGCGTGAGAATCGGGTGTACTTGAGACTCATACTCAACGTGGCAAATCAGTTGAGTCCTATGCCTTCCGTCAATATCGATTTTGAGATTAGATCTCACTAGTTTCGTAAGTTTGGCATGTATACGGGCTAAGGAAATTCCTTAGTGCGTTTGGCGTCTCGCTACGCCTCCTGTTCGCTTGCCTGTGTGCACGCCGGGCCTGGAGGTTTCGGAAGGCATTCCACCGCACGTTCACGCTTTCCGCCAGGATCGCCGCTTATCCAGTACGGAACTCCTTTGCCGAACATTCCGGCTAATCGCGTGCCCTACACACGCGACGCAAGCTGGCGGAGTCGGAGAATACCTGTCCACTAAGGGGTCGGTAAAACAGTTCGATTTCGACTTCTGCGGACCGTTTTTTCTCCCCCCATGAAATCAATCCTCACGTTGTGTGCCCGTCTCCGGCATGCGGGTGGCTTCGCCGCCACAGCCCGGAAGCAGTCCTTTGTCTCTTTCCTGATGCTCGCCGCGACGATGCTCGCGTCCACCACGCTTGGCGCCGCGCCGCCGCCCGGCATTCCCGATGGCTGGTCCGACGGCTTCGTGTACGCCAATGGAATCCGCATTCACTACTATCATGCCACGCCAGCGCCCGGAAAGCCGGTGATCGTGATGGTGCACGGCGTCACCGACATCGGGCTGTGTTGGACGACGCTTACCTGGAAGCTGCAGGACGCTTACGATATCTACATGGTCGATACACGCGGCCACGGCCTGTCGGACCCTTTCACGCCCAGCGACGATGGCGATACGTTGATCAAGGACGTCGTGGAGTTTGTTCACGCGATGAAATTCGAGCATCCGATCCTCATGGGACATTCGATGGGCGCGGCGACCGTCATGCGCGTTGGCGCAGAATATCCCGATCTCGCGAAGGCCATCGTGATGCTCGACCCCGCTGGCTTCGGCGGCAGAGGCGGGCCGGGCCGCGGCGCGGGAGCGCCCGGTGGCAGCGCGGCGAAAGCCGGCTCGGGTGGTCCGCCGCCACGGCCGCCGCGCCCCGCGTCCGACGACCCCTTGGCCTTCACCATGTCGGGATCGCCGGAGGCGCTCGTAAAACAGAACAACTACAACTTCGACGATCTCGTCGCGAAGGGCCACCGCGAGAATCC
>CBINOT010000093.1:0-22717 GCA_966252355.1 uncultured Opitutus sp.
TGGCACGGGCGTCTGGCCCGTGTCGTCCCATGGGCGTCTCGCCCATGTCGGCGGCGCGGAGCGCCGTCCACGGGCGGGACGCCCGTGCCACACCGGCCAAACCGGCAAACCATGCGGAGGCCGCGGCGTCACCGCAGCTGCACGTCCCAGACTTTCGAGCGGCGCGACGTCGTGCCGTCGGCATTCGTCACCTGGAGGACGACCACGAAGCTCCCCGGCCGTTTGTACGCGTGCTGCGGATGCTGCTCGGTCGAGACTTCTCCGTCGCCGAACGTCCATTTCCAAGCGGTGACCTTGCCAACCGATTCGTCTTTGAACGCCACGAGCCGTCGATCCATGTCGACGACCTTGAATGACCAGCGCGCCTCGAGCGTCGGCACGAATTGCGGCTCCAGCGGCATCAGACGGAATCCGCAAAGCTCAGACGCGTTGCCGAACGAGGTGTGATGACGCGAAAGATTCCAGAACCCACGGCGATCCGCGTTCGCGGGATCGTCGTAATCGATGACGATGAGGCCGAGGCCGATCAGTTTGTTTTCGCGCAACACGGACTCGACGGCGCGTTGCGGCCCTTCGGGTCCCGCGTAATCGAAGGGGGTGATCCAGAACTCGAGCACGAGCTTGCCCGCTTCGCCCGGCTTGAAGTCGTAGTGGCAAGCGGCATTGGACCACGGCAATTCCTTGATCCAAGTCGCCGCGCCCCACGCCATGCACCAATCCTTTCCCGCGGCGGGCGTGAAAATGTGATAGTTCTGCGCATGCGCGCCGTGAATCGCCCAATGCGCTTCCGGCACCGTGATGCGATCCTCGCGCGCCGCGGCCGGTTCGCCCACTTGCTTGGCCGTCCACGATTCGCCGTGCCCTTTGTCGATCAACGGACCGCCCGAAGCGTCTCCATCGACCACAATCTCGAAGGTATCGTTCTGGAGTCCGGGCTGCGCGAAATCCCAAAAATCGTCATAGGCTTCGTAGAGGAAATAGAGGCGATTAAGGCCCTTCACCCACCCCACGCGCACCTTCACGTCGAGTGTCTTCGGCTCGGGCTTGAGATAGAGGCCAGTGTCGTCCGCGAATTGATCCGTACGAATCGCGTAGTCCTCGGGCACGATATTCCAGTCGCCGGCGTCGCCGTCGACGCGCGGGATCTTATCGGCGGGAAATTGAAAGACCTTGAAGGTGACGTCCGGCCGATCGAGCGCCGCCAGCCGAACGGTCGCCGCGAATGCGGCAGTTAGAAGGGCAACGCGAAATGAAGACGAAATGAGCGCACGCATCGGAGTAGAGGGGTGGATGGATTGACGCTCCGGCCCGCCCCTCGTTCCGCCGTGGTACACGATCATTAGGCAGGGGTTCACCGTCGGCAACCGTGCGATTGGTAGGGCTTGGCCAACGACGGATAGCGGAAGCCCCGCGAGGCTTTCGTTGCCGCGCGAAACGCTCACGCGTTCCGCTACAATGACACGAGCCGTTCACCAGTACGTCGGCGTGTGACGTACCGCTCGTAGCGGAAGACGCAAGGCTTTCGTTCCGCACCCGAAACGCTGACGCGTTCCGCTACGGGATCATCGTGCGCCGCTCGCGATCCGGAGCACCGTTAGCGATTGCGGCGTTAATGTCCGCACAAGCGTAGCTCCGTCCGGCGGCACAATCGTCTCGTCGCGCGGCGTGATCTTCGTTGGTTCCTCGAACGAATTCACATCGTCGGCGCTGTTGCTTGTCAGCACGATCGCACGAATGGCAGTGAGGTTCCCTGCGATGCCGCTCAGCTCGACGGTGGCCACACGCGGCTCGGCATACGGGTTCACGAGGAAAAGCACGGTCTCCTTCGCGCGCCGATCCGTGCCGGCGGCTGCGAATACCGCGGGCAAAGATTCAGGATGGTACGGCGGCAAGGGCGTCGCACCGTAGGTGGCGATGTCGCGATCCGGCAGTGGCGGCAAACGCACGGGTTCGCCGGTCACCGCAACTGGCAACACGAGATCGGGACGATTTCGGCCGTAGAGCTGCTGGACGTAATATGAGGCGGCGCCGTACACCCGGGTGTTGTCGAACCAGATGAGATCGGGCTGCCACTGCGTCGCGCCAGCTTTCGCGAACAGTGGAGCATACGACGACATGGCGACGACGTCGCTGTTGCGGACCAGTCCCGTCATAAAAGCCGCTTCGGCGATCGCGGCGCGCAGCGTGGCTCGGCTCCCGCGGTCGTGCGCAGCAAATTCGCCGGCGAAAATACGCGGGCCATTGCGCGGGGTGGCGTCGTAACGCGTTGCATTTTCCAAGAACCATTGGGGCGGCCGATAATAATGCTCGTCGACGATATCGGCCGGCGTGCCGCCGCGAAATTTGTCCCAAGCCAGCTTCCAGCTTCCATCGTCCACGCCCGGGCCGGCGGTCGTGACAAGCTGGAGCTCCGGATATTTCGCCTTCAACGCGCGCTGAAAGATCGGGTAGCGGGCAAAGTAGTCCTCGCCCCACTGCTCGTTGCCGACGCCGAGATATTTCAGGTGAAACGGCTCGGGATGGCCCATGGCCGCACGCTTCGCCCCCCAGGGCGAGCTCGCGGGACCCTGCGCGAACTCGACCAGATCGAGAGCGTCCTGGACGAAAGGATCGAGCTGATCCAGCGGCACCAGCTGCTTGCTCTGGTATTGGCACGCCATGCCGCAGTTCAAAATCGGCACGGGCTCGCAGCCGAGATCTTCACACAGCTGGAAGTATTCGAAGAAGCCGAGGCCGTACGTCTGAAAATACTGCGGCGCGGTCCGATTCCGGAGCGCATCCTGCCAGCGATTCCAGTTTTCCGGCCGCTCCGCGATGTCGCCAATGGAATCCTTCCACTGATACCGATTGGGCAGATCCATGCCCTCCACGATGCAGCCGCCCGGGAAACGCATGAATGCCGGATGCAGTTCCGCGAGCATGCGCGCGAGATCGGCGCGAACGCCATTCCGGCGGTCGTGAAACGTGTGTTCGGGGAAGAGCGAGACGAGGTCGAGATCGACCTGGCCGGCGCCGCCGATCAGCACGGCCAAGCGCCCATGCGTCGCGGAACCGCCGGCTTTGATCGTGCCTTCGAGCTTCGTCCATTCGCTCGCGACGGCGTCGAACTTGCACATGCCCAGCACGCGGCCGGTTTCGTCCTCGAGGATCACCTGCAAGGCGGCCTCGCCGGGCTGCGGCTGGACCGAACCGCGAGCGCGCAGCGAAACGAGGTAGTTCTCGCCGGCTTTGAGCACGATGCCGCCGAAGCCGTAATTAGCCAAACCAAAGCCCTTGCCCGGATCGCGAACGGCGAGACGAGCGAAGTGCGGATTGCGGGCGTTCAACGGCTCTGCGCCGTCGATCGTCACCGTGCCGTCCGCGCCGCGATTCACGGTGCCCCACGCATAGAGCCGATCCGTGTGCTCGAACGATCGATTCTGCACGAGCTCGGCATACAGTCCGCCGTCGGCGCCGTAGTTGATGTCTTCGAAAAACACGCCGTGAAGCATCGGGCTCACGGCGTGGCCGGGCTGGGCGAGATCGATCGTGATCCGAACGGGGACGGGTTCCGCGGCCGACACCGAGACCCGGGCGAGGCCGCAGAGGATAAGCGAGACGAGAAATCGGTTCATAATAAGCGTTCGGTCGTTGGGGCCAGATAGCTCCCTCGGCTGACGAGCCGATGCGATCGCTTATCTGGCGTACAAAACGGCGAGCATCAATGATCGTCGTCGGGCGGGACTTGCACCGACGGCCAGCCATCTTCGCTCCATGAGAGCTTGTCGATCCGCAGCTTCGGACGGCCCTGATCGGCAGCATCGTACGCATGAAACACGATGTAGCTCGTGCCGTCGAAATCGTACACGCCGCAGTGTCCCAAGCCGTACCAGTTGGCGTCGCCGGCCAGCAACAGCGTGCCGCCGCCGCTGGCAAGCGACCGACCGTCTTTGTCGACGTAGGGACCCGCCACGGTTTTCGCCCGACCCACGATCAGCTTGTAGGTGCTCTTCGGGCCGCGACAGCAGTAGTCGATCGAGGGAAAGAGATAATAGTACCCGCCGTGCTTGAACACGAAGGGCGCCTCGATGGCGTTGCCGCCGGCGTCGACGGGATTGCCTTCGGGCGCCGGCGGATTCGCGGCATGTGGATCGGGCTTGCGGCTTGCGATCGTCGGCAACGCATCGGGATTGTCGTCGAGGCTCAGCCGATCGCGTTTGAGTTTCGCGAGCTTGAGGCCGTCCCAGAACGAGCCGAACACGAGATACGGCGTGCCGTCGTCGTCGGTGATGAGATTGGGATCGATCGCGTTCCAGTTCGTCTGGCCCGGAATGGATTGAATGACCTTGCCATGGTCTTCCCATTTGAAGCGGGGATCGGCGGGATCGAGCGTCACATTCGTCGCGACCCCGATGCACGAGGTGTTTTTACCGAAGGCGGAAACCGAGTAATAGAGATAGTACTTTCCGTCGAAGAAGCTGATGTCGGGAGCCCAGATGTGCCCGCGAAACGTCGGCACGGCTTCGACCGCCCACGCTGGCGGAGAGGAGAACACGGACTTTTCGCGCTTCCACGTTTTCATGTCTTTCGACGACCAAACGGAAATCCCCATCCCGGTCGCGAAAAGGTAATATGTGCCGTCCTGCCGGATCATCACCGGGTCGTGAACGGAAATGCGGGCGGGCTTCGCCTTCACATCGGCCGTCGGTGCCGCCGGAGTCGCTTGATCCTCCGGCTCGGCGCCGCCCGCGCCCGCATCGGCATCGGACGCCTTCGCCCGCCGATCGACCGGAGGAGTCGTGCCGCGATGCACGTCGAGCAAGCGCGCATGCGTTCCTTTCGCCGCCGTGAGCAACTCGGCGTACGGCTGATCGGTGACGTCGACGAACCCGATATTGTAATTCTCGCCGTCGGAGCGGCCGGTCACGGGTTGATCGATCCACTGAAACCAATGCGTCCCGATCAACGCCGGATGCGAAGCCGCCTGCTCGACAAAGTAGCTGTACGCCACCCCGCGCTCCTCCTGGTTTTTCGCCTGCACGAGTCCGGAGGCGAGTCCGCGCTCCGGCGAGCCGATGTGAAACTCGCCAATCAAAATCGGGCGCTGCACGAGCTCGTACAAATGGTCGAGCGTCGCCCGCGGCGGCGCGTAGCGATAGGTATTGTAGCTGAACACATCGCAGCCGCGCATCGCCTTCACCAACTCGTCGTGCGTGCCGCCGCCGAAACGAATGCCGAGGTTGAGGTGATGCGGCGCGTGCCTCCGGCAGGCCGCATTGATGACCTCGAGATAGTGCTCGAACGCCGCATACACAAAAGCGCGGCGGCGTTCCGGCGTGTCGCCCTCCGCCAGATGCGCCTGCAAGCGCTTCTGCATCTCGCTCGCCGGGCCCTTCAGGATCGCATCGACGAGTTGCGCTTCGCGGCCCGGCCACGGCGGCTCGTTGCCGATGAAGTAGCCGAGCATGTACGGATCGTCCTTGCGCGGGTCGAGCTGGCTGGCCGCGGACGCCTCCACGCGTTGCTCGAAGTCGGCCGCATACACGTCGGGCATGCCCATGATCGAACCGTTGGTCTGCCAACCGCGCAGCATTTGCGCGTAAGGCACGCGCGGCTCGGTCGACGCATCGGCGTTTCGCGGCCCCCAATAGTGGATCGAGTTGAACCCCCAAGTCGTCAGGCGTCGCGTGGTGAGCTCGGCCCATTTGCCGCGCCAGTCGGGAGCGGTTGCGTCAGCGCCGGCTGCAGTTGGACTCGCCGAACTCTGAGCGCGGTCTGGGACCGCCGCTACACCTGACCCCAGCCGGCGCACGATATTCCAGGTGTAGAAAGAGCCGCCGAATCCCCCGCCGCCGCGATTTCCGCCGGGGGGCGTCGGCAATAAATTCGACGGCGGCAAGGCGGCGAACAGGTCTTCGCGCCCTTGCACGCGCGTGCCGGAGAACGGCGACACGCCATTGAGCCCCGTCGAGAAAAACAGATGCCCGTCCGGGCATACGAACCACCAGCGTCCGTCGATCTGCTCGACGCGGAAGAACCCCGTCGCTTTAGCCGACGTGCCCAAGAAGCCGCCATACTCGCACCGGTCCGACTTCGCGTCTTTCAACGCCGCGTCTTCTTTGGCCCACGCATGCTTCAGCTCGTCGAGCGAATGCGCTTTGCCGGGCCAATCGCCATGCGTGTATTGCCCGAACTCGTCCACGAGCGGCTTCCCTTCGAGCACGGCATCGCCCGGATCCGTCTTCGCCAACGAGATTGCGCGGAGCTCGAAGGTCGGATCGCCAACCGGGAAATCCATCGAGACCGTGATGCTGCGCACATCGGTCGTTGGGCCGACGCCGCCGCGGCCGCCGATATTGATCCAATACGAGTTGCGCGGCTGGTTGTACGTCGCCGCGAGATCGATGCCGTTGCCCGCGGGCTCGCGATAAAAGCGCAACGGAATCGCGGCTCGCACCCACACGCCCGCGAAAGGCCCAATGCGTTTCGCCAGCCGGCCCTTCGGCGTGTCGAAGCCGAGATCGAAGCGTTGCGATGACGACGCCTTGAATTCGAGGACGAGAAATTCAAAGCCGGTCCAGTCATACGGCAGCGCCAGCTCCTCCACGGTCCAGCTGTGCTCCGCATGCGCGCCGGTAAACGTCGTCTGCACCGGCAAGGCCGCGTTCGCCGCTGAAGTCAGTGTAGCTGCGAGCGCCAGCGAGCGGAAGCCGCGCCAGTGAGCAAATGCATGGAGGAATCTACGGGCTAGCATGCGAGGAGATTTCATTTTGGGAAAAAGGCATTCGCCACCGAGGGCACAGTGCTCCGACACAGAGTTCACAGAGGAAAACATCGATTCAGGTTCCGCCTTGCTCCGTGACCTCTGTGTCTGAGCTCGGTGCCCTCGGTGGCGCGGGTTCGTGCATGCTCGAGCTGCTGTATTGCCGCGAACGCACTTCTTATTCGAGGACGATCACGAAGCCGCCGCGGGGCTTCACCCTGACTTCGATTTTATTTTTCGCCGACACCGTGATCGCTTCCTCGCGGAAGGTGAGATTCTCTCCGTCGCCATCCGCGATCAGCGTCCCTTTCGGCGAGCTCGAAAGTCGGAGTGCGCCGACATCGAGCGCCAATTTCTTTTCGACCGGTTCCGCGTTGATCCCGGCGACGTACCAACGGCCGCCTCCGTGGCGCGCGAGCACCACGAGTTTCCCCGGATAGCCATCGATGAACTTCGTGTCGTCCCATACGCTCGGCACGCGCTTCAAGAATGTCCTCACGTACTCCGGCGCTTTCGCCATGCCGGCGGGAATCTCGGCGTAGTGCTGAATTCCCGAGGTGAACAGGACCGACAACGCGAGCTCGAAGCCGCTCGTGGTCCGCCGCTGAATCTTGCGGATCTGATCGAGCACCACTGGCGTAAAATCCATCGGGTCGAAATTATTCCGCGTAAACGGCAGCATCGCCGCGTGCGTCGGCTCCTCGTCGGCGTTCTTTTGTTCGAACGTGATATACTCGAGCCCTTTGATCGCCTCCATTGTCATCAGCTGCGGATAAGTGCGATGCCACCCGCGCGGGAGCGTCGCGCCGTGGAAATTCAGCAGAAATCCGAACGGCGCGGCGTCCGCCAGGATGTCGTGGTAGTAGTTGATCATCGACTGCCCATCACCGCCGAAGAAATCGATCTTCAATCCGGCCACGCCCATGGCCTTCAGCTTTTCGAATTCCTGCACTCGGCTCTGATGCGTCAGCAAACGATCGCGCGGGGTTTGCGGAGCCGCGTTCCAGCTGCCCGCGGAGTTGTACCACACGAGCATCGCGACGTTTTTGGTCCGAGCGTAGGCGATCAACTCCTTCATTTTCTCGTCGCCGATCTGCTTGTCCCAAAGCGCGTCGACCAGGCAATACCGCCAACCCATCTCGGCGGCGTAATCGACGAATTGCTTCTGCACGTCGTAGGTCGTGTTGTGATCGCCCATCAGCGGCCAGCTCCAGGCCGCTTTGCCCGGAGGACCGGCCGGCGTGCCGGCAATCCCATTCGGCGGCTCGGCGAGGTCCGTACCGAGCGTCGATTCGACCACGGTTTTCAACGTGCCGACCGCGAGCACGCGCCAGGGCGTCAGCCAGGGGAGGGTCGATTCGGGATTCACCGCTCCGCCGTCGAAGTTCTCCCGCGCATCCGGGAAACCAATCGTGTACTCCCCGTTCGGCGACTCGGCGCGCAGGCGCGTGCCGCAGTAGGTGCGTCCCAAGCCGGCTTCCGTAATGAGCACCCACGTGTCGCCGGAGCGGAACAACGCTGGGTATACCCAACCCGCGAGCGGCGACGGCGTGCCCACGGGAATGTCTTTCTCGTAGAATTCCTCATAACACGGGTTCACTTGCGACCAGCCCGTCTTCGCGACGGACATCGGCTGGAGCCAGGCGCGCGTCGTCGGCGCGAAATGAAACGACGTCACCTCTTCCTTGAGGCGACGCCGGTCGCTGCTCGTTTCCGGGAAGCCGTACCGAAAGGCGATGCCGTCGTTTGAAACCTGAAAGACGAGGTCGAGCTTGTGTCCGCTCGCGGTCGCTAAGTGGAAAACCTGGCGATTCGCGAGGTACGTGTTGCTCCGGCGTTTTCCCGTGAAGAGTTCATATTGGTCGCGCACCGGCTCTATCGGCGACGCCGACGCGAGCGTCAGTCCTCGGGTGAAATCCACGTCGTCGCGGACCAGCCCGAGCGAGCCGTCCAATACGGCCGTGCCGCTACGCGCGACGGTGTAACGCAGCCGAGCATCGTCGCCCGTGATCTCGAAGCCGACGACGATTTGTCCGTCGGGACTGTTGATTTGGGCGGCTTTCGCGTGCGCGAGAGTCGGGACGACGAGGATGGCGCAGGCCGCAGACCAGAGGGAAAGAATGCGCATACAATAATCGGAGTGATTCAGCCGCGGCGTTCGGCGCGAGTCCGAACCCAGCGTTGGGGGAAGCGAAACTAAGCAGAACCGACGAAAACTGCGAATCGGCGCAAATAAATGCGAGTCGGCCGGTCTTCGGCAGACTCCGGCTGTTGGACGGTAACGTCGTTGGCGGATGCCCAGGTCGTAGCGGAATGCGTGAGCATTTCGTCCCGTTCACGAAAGCCTCACGGCTTCCGCTACCGATCCCTCACACGACCACGCCCTCTTACAATCGCTCGCGCGCGAGCTTCGCGCCAAGATGATCGGGGACCTCGGTCAATGCGGCCGTGAATTCCGATCTCGCCTTCTCCTTCTCGCCGAGGCCGGCGTGCCCCAGGCCCGCAATATAATGGGCCGTCGCGGTGCGAACCCGCGGGGAAATCCGTCGGCCGGGCGGCGGCGCGTCATTTGCGCCTTCGACGGGGACAAGCGCCTTGTTGGCGGCGTCGATCAGCTCGTGAAAGATCGTTTCGGCGCGTGCAGTTTCGCCCAGTTTCTGCAGCGCGAGGGCTTGGTAATAGCTCGCCGCTCGCCCCGCGAGCGCATTGCCGAACAGCCGTCCAGCTCGACCGGTTTCATTCGTCGGCTCTTTCGCCGCTTCGACCCACGCTTGTCGCGCCTTTTCGAGGTCGCCGCCGGTCTCGTGCACGAGCCCGGTCCAGTACGCCACCTCGGCCTGGCGCATCGCGCTCGGGCCGTTTTCGCTCGCGCGGAGATTAGCCGGAAGCTTCAACGCGGCGGCAAAATCGGCCAACGCGCCGTCGAACTGCGTCGCGTTCAAGCGCTGCAAGCCGCGCACGATATGGGCATCGGTCCACAATTGCCCGGTGTTAAATCGCGTGCCGCCTTCCCACACGCTGAACGCGCGCTCGCTCAGCAACGCAATCGCATCGTCGGGTGCGCCAACGAAGGTCTTGAGACCGACGAGCGCCGCGCGGCCTTCGTCCTTGCGCAGAACCACGGTCCGGTGGGAGTCGAGCCGTTCGAGCCGCTTTTCGACCGGCGTGCCCGCGGCGTCGTACAACTGGTCGAGCTCGGCAAATTGCGTGGCATCGGCGGACGGCAACGCCGTCGCTTTTTCGAGCGCAGCGATTGCTTTTTCGCTCGGTTGCAGGGTCGTGTCGCCCGGCTTGTGCGCGTAAGCCTGCGCGAGATTGCGCCACGCCACCGGCAGTGTCGGGTCGATGGCGACCGACTTCTCCCACGCTGCGATCGCTTCGGCGGGCTGCCAGTCAAAGAGGACATTGCCGAGATAGTAGGCCGCCCGCGCGTCTTGGGGATTGGCGGCGAGCGCGCGTTGCAACACGTCCGCCACTTCCCAGTGGAATGGGAACACGTAGTCCGGCGACAACGACGCCGCCATGCGACGATAGCGTGCGGCATTGGTCGCATCGCCCAGCTTCTCGGCGAAGTCCGCCAAATAGTAATAGAGAAGCGGCGAAACGTCGGTCTTGGTCGCGGTCGCCGCGTTCGCGCGTTCATGATATGCGACCACGCGCGTCAGCAAGCGGGTGCCATCGACCCAAAGCCCGGCATTGGCCAGGTCCGCTGCGAGTTCGAGCACGGCAGCCGGCGCGGTTCGCGCCGCCTCGTCGAACGGCTGTGGATCGCGCCGATTGGTGCCGAGCAGCGCCTGTTCGGCCATCAACCGCAAGTCGAGCGGATCGGTGATGCGTAACGCGCGTTCGAGCACGACCGCGGCTTCATCCGGCCGACGGAGGTGCCGCAAGATTGCGGCCTTGAGGCCGCAAGCGCGGACATTTAGCGCATTCGCGTCGAGCGCGCGATCGACATACTCCAACGCCGCGGAGAAATCGCCGCGTGCCGTCGCGAGCTCGGCGAGCGAGAAGTAGGCGGGCGATTTCCATTCTTGGCTCCAGACCGCTTTATAGAAAGCGTCGATCGCCTCGGTATTTTTGCCCTGTGCCTTCAAGGCAACGCCGAGATGATAGCACGGTTCCGCGTTTTTCGGCGTCGTGTAGCTGGCAGTCAGCCGTTCGAGTGCTTTGCGAAAATAGGTTTCGGCGGCGGCGAATTTCGCGCGCCGCAGCTCGAGCCGACCCATGCCGAGGTTCGCCTCGATGTTGCCGGGGTCGCGACGGAGCGCTTCGGCCCAAAACGGATCGGGATCGAGCGTAGGACTGTGGAATTGGTCGGCGCGTTGACCGGCTAGCACCAGCTCCTCGTCGTTCTTGAAGTCTTTCGGAGCCGGCGGCGGCGTGTAGATCGGCGGCTGGGGCGTCGCGGCTAACCGCACTGGCGAATAGCCGATGATCTCCCGGCCGATCGGCTCACTGGGTGGCACGCCTGCGCTGCGCGCCGAGCCGCCGGTTGCAATCAGCTCGAGCAATGCCACGCGCACGTCGTGCTCATCCACTCCGGCCGGGATCGCAACTTGCTTCGCGTATGGTTTAGCCGGGCTGATTTCGATCGGCTCTTCGAGAAGCACTCGATTCGCGGCCGTGACACGGACGAGCGCATGTGGGAACGCATGCGTCGTGTTGAAACCGAAATTTGCCTGGCCGCCTTTTATCTCGAGATTCACCGCGGCTTCGAGATTGGCGTTCTTCACCCCGTTGATTTCGCGCAACGGATACCAGTTCAGCGTGAACGAACGTGTTTCGAACGGCTGCAACCAGGAATAGTCCGGCTGGTTGTCGGAATACGCGCCGACCATCAACTCGATGTACGGTCCATCGGCGTCGGTGAGGATGTCGTCCCACATCCGGCCTCGCGGTCCGCTGCCCCAGGTCCAAAACTTCTTGCCGGGAACGACGTGATGATCGGCGACGCTCATGGTGCCCGCGTTGCGGCCATGGTCATAACCGGCGAAAAAGTCGTCGGTGTAGTTCCAAGCAAACATCGAATTCGGCTGGATGTGATTCTTGTACCAGCTCACGTCGACCCCCGCCGTGAAATCGGCGCCGGAGTAACGTTGATGCGAGATAGGCCATTCCGAGAACTGGTTCTTCGCGTGAAAGGTGACCCACTGGGTGCTCGGCGGAAAAATGATCTGGTACGTCTCGTTCGCCGTCACCGCGAGATTGGCGAAGCACAGCATCGTGTTCACAGCCGGCGTACGATTGAACACGCGTACCGAGCACTCGAGGACGGAGCTGCCGGGGCGCAGCGTGTAACCGACCGCCCAACGCATCCGATGCCGCACTTCGAGTTCGCCAACCCAGATCGTTTTGCTGCCGTCGGCATTATCGACGGCTCGCCATTGCACGGGCAGGAAGGTCGAGGCGCGATGGTGATGAGGGATGTTCCACTCGATGCCGCCGGAAATCCACGCTCCGATCAGGCCGATGAGCGCCGGTTTGATCACGTGCTGCCGATACACGAAGTCGTAGCCGTTGGTTTTATCGAGCGCCGAAAATAACCGTCCACCGATCTCCGGCGCGATGCCGATCTTGATGAATTCGTTTTCGAGATAAACGAGGTGGTAGCTCTTCTCGCCCTTCTGGTTCGTGAGATTGTCGTAGAGCGGATAAGGATAGATGTGGCCTTCGGCGCCCTGGGATTGCCGTCCAAAGAAGAACATCGGGTTCGGATCGGGAGGGCCCGAGAGATAGGTCGGGATCGTTTCGTCGCGTTCGGCGAGCTGAACCGGCGCCGCGGCAAAACCGCGGCCGACATTCAAAGCGAGCAAGACGACGAGCCAGCGAAGACGAGAGGCGTGCATGGGGGCGAAGGGAGAACGTGGGGTTTCGAGCGCGGAGAGCGCAGACGTAGCGGACGCCGCCGCTGACGAGCGGCAGTTCGCCGCGGATTGCAGCCACAACGAGCGTCGAAGTCGAAAGTTTCGCGACGTCCAGCGCGCCCCATCAAGCCCGGGGAAAGTTCACAGTAAACGAACGAGTCGTAGGAGCCCGCCCTCCGCGGAGCGCCGGCCGCCCTCGGCCGCTTCCGAGACCTGATCGCGGCGGCAGAAAGCCAATCGCTACTTGGACTCCGTCAGGACGATTCGATCGAGAACCACGCCGGGATCGGTGCCGTAAACGTGCAGCACATGCGGCCCAGACTTTGCGAACGTGAGTGTCGTCGTGCCAGAAACCGCCGCATTGAGGACGCCTTGGGCCCATTCGGCCGAGCCATCGCGCACGTTGATGACGACCTCTTCCGGAGCCGCATCGTCAACGGCGATCGCGAAGCGCAGCCCGCGGCCGGCCACGATCGGTTGCGTCGGAATGGCAAAGAAGCGCGCGTGGACGTTTCCGGCGGAAGGCACCGTCACACGATAGTCGACGCAGGGAGCGTCCTTCGCGGCATTCGCCAGATCGACCGGCGTGACCGTGTTGGGAAAGACCGCGATCGATGCATCGCTGCGGCCAAGACCGGAAATCACCTCCCATCTCGCTTGAGCACCCGGGCGTTTCGCATCGAAGCGTTCGGCTTCGAGGGTAATCGCGGTTCCGGATGATGGCGAGTAGGGCCCGACCGCCGGGCGGGCCGCAACATTGCTCGCGTCCTCACGGCCTGCCCGGAGGTCAGGCCCTGCCTTCGGTTCCGCGGGTGGAGAAGTAGGAACAGCGCGGCCTGCATCGAACTTCGGCAGCGACCATTTCGAAATCCGAAACGATTTCCATTGGTCGTCAGCCGGCTCGAGGTAGGCCATTCGGCGCCATTTTCCGCCGGCGATCTCCGCGTTAAAGCGGCGCGTCAATTCCTTGAGCTCGGCGTCGGCCGCCATAGCTCGGTTCGCGAGCGAGTCGTGTTCGCTCGCGTCGGCAGCGAGCGCGGCGAGTTCGCCGCCGAAATAACGTTCGTTGGCCAGCGCGGAGCCGTCGATCGGATAAACCACGAGCTCGAAAAAGGCATCGCGCCGCTCAGTCGGAAGGGCAGTCATCAGCTTATCGGCTTGCGCGCGGATGCGCCGAAATGCCGCCAGCCGCGCGTCCACTTCCGCTCGGCTCAGCGGACTCGGCCGCGGCGATTCTTTGGGCAGCCACCACTGCAAGTGCTCGGGCTTTCGCTCGTAATTCAGCCGGTAGTACTCGGCCATGATCGCGGCGATTTCTTTGGCATGCTCAGCGCCGAATTCGCGCTCGGCCCACGCGGCGAGAAAGTCGGGCAACGATTCGCGCGACCAGCGGTTCACATCCCACGCGAGTTGCAGGAAGAATTCCGTGCCGATTTCCGCGGGTTTCAAATCGCCCACGTTCGCGATCCACAGCGTGCGCGCGCCGTAGTCGTATGCCTTCGTCATCTCTTCCCACACCAGCGCCGGCGGCGTGGTATATAGCCAGAGATACGACATCGGAGCGCCGAGATACGAGAGGTGGTAATAAATTCCGAAGCCACCGCTGCGCTTCCGCTCCTCCGGCGTCGCGTAGTTGCGAATGTAACCGAAATTGTCGTCCGGCCACACGATCGTGACATCGTCCGGCACCTTGAGCCCTTGGCGGTAGAGCCCGAGGACTTCCTTGTACGCACAGAAAATCTGGGGAACCGCGGCGATACCTTGGTAGAGCGGGTTATCCTTAACTCGCCGGTCAGCGTTTGCGTTCGTATCGGGCGATGGCGCCGCCCCCACGGCGGGGTGTTTTGGATCGATCGGCGTCGGACGCACCCACTTCTCCAGCATCTCGCGTTGATCGGCGAATACTTGCTCGAGAATCTTGATCCGCTCCGTGTCGGTTTTGGCCCCTTGAATGCCGGAATCGTGAATGCCGCGCATCCCGAGGGTGTAGATGTTTTCGAATCGACCGTTCTCCTTCACGCGCTGCTCCCAATAGGTGCGCACGCCGTCGCGGTTCGTCACATAATTGTATTTCTCGGGCGCGTCTTTCCACTCGCCGACGTTGTTGCGCAGCATCGGTTCGGCGTGGGACGAGCCCATGACGATCGCATAATCGTCGGCGATCTGCCGATTCGCGGGGAAATCGTTGAACGGCTTCGTGCACGCATGCATCGCCGGCCACACGGTGTTCGCCTTCAGCCGCAACATGAGCTCGAAGAGCTTCGCATACGTCTTCGGGCCGATGTCGCCGTTTTCGGGTTCGAACGTTTTCGCGGCCCAGGGTTGCAAGCCCCAGTCCTCGTCGTTGAGGAACACGCCGCGGTATTTCACCGAAGGCGGCCCGAAACGCCGCGTCCCGGCCGTGACGTAGAGCGCGGACTTGCGCTCCGGCGCGACGTCCGCCCACCAATGCCAGGGCGATACCCCGATGGCCTGTGAGAGCTCGTAAGCCCCGAATGCGGTGCCGCGTCGGTCGCTGCCGACGATCGCCAGGGCGATCGGGACGCCGGGCGTCGGATTGGCGATCGTCGCAAGCAGAAAGCTTTCCCAGGCACCGCGTAGCGAAGCCACGTCGATCTTGCCCGCACGCACCAGCGTATCGATCACCGCGCTTTGCCCGAGCGTGCCGATGAGCACCGCCGGTCCGTGCGCGGCAGCGATATCCGTCTGCAGGATCGGCCGCTTGCCGGTGACGCGCTCGACATCGGCGGCGAGATCGTTCGCCGCGATCGCCACGACCTTGAAGTCGTCCGCCGAGTAAACGATCGCGGCCACGGACTGTTCGTTGGCCAGGGTAAAATCGCCGGCAGACGGTTGAGCGTGAATCCAGCGCTCAGCGGCGGCCGCGCCACACACGAACGTCAGAGCCAAAACGAAAAGGGGAAAGCGCACGCTCACACTGAAGCACAAAACCGCGCGACGTTCGAGCGCGTGTCTTGCTGGAGTGAGGTAGACAAGGTGGAGCCGGATATCCTCATCGGGCTTCTGCGGGCCGTCTCAAAACCAGCCGATAGGAAATCGGGCTCCATCTCTTGTGCATAATTCCGGGCTTAGTTCGGTCCGTTGTAACGCCAGCTTTCGCTCGCGAAATCGTCCGGCTTACGTTCTCGAACCCATGGGCAAGATGCCCATGCTACGACGAACCAGCGCCGTGTGCGGCGCTACCCCCACCCTCCCGATGACCTCCTTGTCTATCGCAACCATGCCAGTTCCCACCCGTTGGTCGGAGCTGCTGCGCAACACCAGCGGTCTCTTGCTAGCGCCCCTCCTCGCACACCCGCTCGCGGCCGCGTCCGTCGCTCCGACTCCGGCGACGAACGAGCGGCCGAACATCGTGCTCATCCTCGCCGACGATCTTGGTTACGGCGACCTCGGCTGTTACGGGCAGCAAAAGATCCAGACGCCGAACTTGGATCGGCTCGCGGCCGAAGGCGTGCGGTTCACGCAATTCTACACCGGCTCGCCCGTCTGTGCGCCCGCGCGCAACACAATGCTCACCGGCGAACACAGCGGGCACGCGTTGGTGCGAGGCAACGCGAAGCTGAATCTGCGGGCCACGGACACGACCCTCGCGCAAGTGCTGCAAGCAGGCGGATACGCCACGGGTTTATGCGGGAAATGGGGCTTGGGCGAAGAAGGCTCCGATGCCACGGCGCCGCGCAAGGGCTTCGATTACTTTTATGGCTACGTCGACCAGACGATGGCGCATAACTACTACCCGCAATTTCTCGTGCGGAACGAAACGCGGGTGCCGTTGCGCAACGTCGTGCCCCACCCCGGCCGCTTTGGCCAAGGCGTGGCGACGGAGAAGATCGATTACAGCGCGGATCTCCTTGCCGACGAGGCCGTGCGATTCGTGCACGAACATCGCGATCGCCGTTTCTTTCTCTATTTCGCGCCGACGCTCCCGCATGCGAACAACGAAGCGAAACCTAACGGCATGGAGATTCCGGGCTATGGAGCGTACGCCGACAAAGACTGGCCCGAGCCGGCGAAGGGCTACGCGGCGATGGTGACAAAGCTCGACGCGCAAGTCGGCCAGTTGCTCGAGGAAGTGAAGCGGCTCGAGCTGGAGGATAAAACGATCGTCGTGTTTACGTCGGACAACGGGCCGCACGCCGAGGGCGGCAACGATCCGAAGTTTTTCAATTCGAGCGGCGGTTTCCGCGGCATGAAGCGCGAGCTCTACGAAGGCGGTATTCGCGAACCACTGATTGTCCGCTGGCCCGGGCACACGCGTGCCGGCCGAACCTCGAACTTCGTCGGCTACCTTCCCGATTTTCTGCCCACGTTCGCGGAGATCGCCGGGGTCAAAGATCCGCCGAAACGAGACGGGATGAGTTTTGTGCGCGAGCTGAACGGCCACACGTGGACGCAGCGGAAACACGATTATCTCTATTGGGAGTTTTACGAAGGCTCGTTCCCGCAAGCGATCCGCGTCGGCAAATGGAAAGGCGTGCGCATTCCCATGTTCACGGGCGAAATCGAGCTCTACGACCTTTCGAGCGACTCGGCGGAGCAGCACAATGTGGCGGCGCAACACCCGGACGTGGTCGAAAAGATGCGGCGCTACATGGCCAAGGCACACAGCGATTCGCCGCATTGGAAGCCCGGCCGCCCGGTAATCGGCGCCGCCACCAACGACGCGAAAGAGTGAGCTACCGCTGACCATGGTGTAGCCGGGGTCCTAGATCCCGGTGGCCGGGCTCTAGGAGCCCAGCTACAAGACGGAGTGCACGCGCAGCCGCCCCGTAGTTCATCGTGCTCGTGCTCGTAATCGTGATCCACAGCGAGGCGGCTCGATCACGATCAAGAGCACGATTACGAGTACGAGTACGATTCGAAACGGTATCCTTACCAATCGTCGCTGCGAAAAGGCACGACGGGGAGCCCGTTGCCGCTGTAGAGATTCGCTTCCGGCGCGTTACGCCAGGCGTAGCGGACCGCGACGGGTTCACGAACATTGGGCGCAAACACCACGAGCGTTTCGCGGTCGATCTTCCCGGTCGCCGCGCGGAACACGCGATCGGCGCCGGCGATCTCCAGGGCTTGCGGCGGCTTGTCGTGCGCAATCAAGCCGCCACTCGCCTCGGTGAAACGCACGCGAAGCGCGGAACCCTCCCGGGTCGCGCTGGCGAAAACCGGCCCCGAGTCGTCGCACATCACGCCATAGACGCGACGCTTCGCGAGCAGCGCCAGACGCCGGCCGACCTCCTGTTTGTTGCGCGGGTGAATGTCGTTCGGGTCGCCAATGTCGACGGTGATCGCCTGACCGGTGTTAGGGAGCGACAGGGTCTGGGTTTGCGCGGCGCGCAACCAGGCGAAGTCCAGGTCGGTCGGATCCGTCGGCGAAGAATAATTCGCCAGATTCACCCAATAGAAGGGCACCGCGCCTTGGCCGAGATGAGCCCTCCACGCCGTGATCAGCGCAGCGAACAAGGCGTGATATTCGGACGGCCGATCGGTGTTGCTCTCGCCTTGGTACCACAAGACGCCCGTCAGCGCGTACGGGAGCAAGGGATGGATCATGCCGTTGAACAAACCCGTGGGAGCCCATCCATCGCCGGGGCCGTGCGGCGCACTCGGCCGCGGATTCTGCTTCAGCCACAGGAACAGTGCCTTCTCGCCGCGGGCTTTGGCGGCCGCTTCGCCGCTTGTCCACGCGGCCAGCCGGTTTTCGTATTCCACCTTCGCACTCGGATATGTCGCGACGGTTTCCGCCCAGCGCTCGTGGACGACGCGAAATGCCGGATCGCTGGCAAGCGCCATCGGGCTCAGCCAGGCTTCCACGGGCGTGCCGCCCCGCGAGGCGTGCACCAAACCGATCGGCACGCCGAGTTTCTCGTGCACATCGCGCGCGAAGAAATAGCCGACGGCGGTAAATCCGCCGACATGTTCCGGCGTGGCCGGCTGCCAACCGCCCGTGCCCACTCGATCCGTCGGCGTCTCCGATGACTGCCGCTCGATGCGCACATGACGCAACAAGGGAAAATGTGCAGCGGCGATTTCCGCTTCGGCGTTCAGCCCGCGGCTCACGGTGAACTCCATGTTGGATTGCCCGGCGCAGAGCCATACGTCCCCGAGAAGCACATCGTGGACGGTTAGCGTATTTTTCCCCGCCACAACGAGGTCGGCGGGGACCGTCGTAACGGGCAGCGGATCGAGTATGACGATCCATCGTCCGTCGGGACCCGCGGTCGCGGCCCGCGTTTGACCGCCGAAGGTAACCGTCACTTTTTCACCGGCAGCCGCATTCCCCCAAATCGGCAGCGGTTTGTCGCGTTGAAGCACCGCGCCATCGGTAAACAGAGGACCGAGCGTGACGTTCCCGCGCACAGCGCAAACCGCGAGCGACACGCCCATCGCAACGATCGCCGCGCGCGTCGCTCGTCCTGCTATCCCGCGAAAATCGAATCCCACCATGCCGCGCACTGTGCAAGTCGCGTTCGCCGCCGCAATCGGTTTCGCACGCGATCGCAGCTACGACAATAGGTCGATCCCGGAATTATTTGCAGCTGGGGTCCTAGACAGCGGCTCGAGCGGGCCGGCCTCTCGGAGGCCAGCTGCAACGGACCGGAGTTTCGCCGAATACGCCATGCCCGCAGCTACTCCGGCGGCTCCAGCTCGATCGCCGGATCGGTCGCATCCGGTTCGACGATCGGTTTCTCCAGTGGTGTCGCCGGGCCGCGATTCAGAAACGCATGCAGCTCCGCCGCGAGCTTCGGGCCGAAGCCTTCGACTTCGGAAATCTCCTCGATCGTCGCGGCGCGCAACCGATCGATGCTCCCGAAATGCGCGAGAATCGCGGCGCGCCGCTTCGCGCCGAGGCCCATCATGTCGTCGAGCACACTCTCCCGAATTTTCTGCGAACGCAGCTTCGCGTTGTAGGTATTGGCGAAACGATGCGCTTCGTCGCGCAGCCGCTGGAGCAAGTTCAGCCCCGGGTGGCTGATCGGCAGATTCAAGGGCGGCCGCTCATCGGGGAAAATAATCGTCTCGTGCTGCTTCGCCAATCCGATCAGCGCCGGCGGCGTGAGATCGAGCGCGAGGAAGGCCTTCAAAGCCGCACCGATTTGTCCTTTGCCGCCGTCGATCACGATCAGGTCGGGAAACGGTTTCCGCTCCTCGGCGAGACGACGATACCGCCGGCCGACCACTTCCTCCATCGCGCGAAAGTCGTCGTTGCCGATGAAGCTCTTGATTTGGAAACGGCGATAATTGTTTTTATCCGGCCGGCCTTCGGCGAAGTGCACCATCGATGCCACGACGAACGTCCCGGAAATATGCGAAATATCGAAGCACTCCATCGTGCGAGGCGGGGTCGGCAGCTGAAGCGCGCGTTGCAACGCTTCGAGAGCTTCGTCATCCGCCGCCAACCGCGTCGGATCGTGCCGCTCGAAACGCCGGGTCTTCCGCAACGTTTCTTCCAACGCGAACACGACATCCCGGAGCTCGGCGGCCTTTTCGTATTCGTGGCGTTCTGCGGCGCTCATCATTTCGAGCCGCAAGGTTTCGAGCCACTCGCGCGATTTGCCTTCAAGAAAGGCGCACGCGTCTTCGACGCGGCAGCGATAGGCATCCGCCGTGACGACGTTTTCCGTGCCATAGAGTTCCTCCCGCACGTCGTCGTAAAGCCGCCAGGCGCCATCGGCTTGTTGCTGCGGATTGCCGTCGCCGAGGAGAATCCCGAATTGTCGCCGCATTTGCGCGAGCGTCTTCCGCAACAGGCCGCTATGCGCGAAGGGCCCGAAGTACCGCGAGCGATCCTCTTTTTTCAACCGTGTCAGCCGAAAGCGCGGCAGCTCCTCCGTGAGATCGACGCGGACCAGGAGGAAGCGCTTGTCGTCCACGAAATCGGTATTGTACCGCGGCCGCCACTGCTTGATGAGCTTGCCCTCCAGCAAGAGCGCTTCGGGCTCCGACTTGACCTCGATCGTCTCCACGTCGGCGATCAAATCGATCAGCGCCCTGATCTTCGGTTGATCGACCGTCGCCGCGCGACCGCGCTGGAAATACGAGGAGACGCGTTTCTTCAGGCTGCGGGCTTTGCCCACGTAAATGATCCGCCCCAAACGGTCCTTCATCAGGTAAACGCCGGGTTTGTCCGGCAAATGACGGACTTTTTCTTTCAGCGTGATCGGCGCGGATTCGTTCATCGAATACGAGCGGCGGACTGGCTCCGGAAGCGAGCGACGGAATGCATTGGCACGGTGGGAACTGCCGCCAGCGTATGATCGTCGCTGGCATTTTGCCAGAATCCGCCTAATCTCCGGTCCCGCAAGTATGGTTTCAGCCGACAACGCCGACAGTGCGTCTCCGCGCTCTTCCGCTCCCCCAGCTCGCTTCGAGCTGCTCACCCTGGGCGACGAACTGCTGCTGGGGCTGACGGCGAACAGTCACCTCACTTTTATCGGAGGGCAGCTGGGCCGCCGTGGCGTGCTGCTGCAGCGCAACGTCACGATCACGGACGAAGCGCCGGCGATCGCCGCCGAGTTTCGCGCGGCCTGGGGGCGGGCCGAAGTCGTGATCACGACGGGCGGGCTCGGACCCACGTGCGACGACCGCACGCGGGAGGCGGTCGCCGCCGTGTTGGGTCAGAAATTGGTGCTAAGCGCCGAAGTCGAACGCGCGATCGCCGAACGCTTCGCGAAGTTCGGGCGAAAGATGACCGCCAACAATCTCAAGCAAGCGTACGTCTTCGAACGCGGCGAGGTCTTGCCCAATGCCAACGGCACCGCTCCCGGGCTGTGGGTCGAGCAAGACGGCAAAGTCCTGATCATGCTCCCGGGACCGCCCCATGAGCTGCAGCCGATCTTTCTCGAGCAAGTCATTCCGCGACTCGTGGCGCGCAAGCTCCTGCTCGAGCGCGAAGCGTATTTGCAGCTGCGCACCGCTGGCGTCGGCGAATCGGCGCTCGAGACGAAGCTGCAGCCGATTTTTGGCCGTTATGGCGCGAAGTTGAGCGTCGCATTCTGCGCGCATCTCGGCGCCGTCGATTGCCGGATCAGTCCGGCCAATGGCGAATTGAACGCGTCCGAAATCGAAGCGATCGGCGCGGAATGCGTCGCCGCGCTCGGCGACGATTTTATCTGTTACGGACATGATTCGCTCGCGCGCGTGTGCGCCGAGCTCTTGCGCGCGCAGGAAAAGAAGCTCGCAGTCGTCGAGACCGCCACCGGCGGGCTGCTCGCCAATGCGTTCAGCGAAGTCTGCGGCGCCTGCAAATTTTTCGCGGGCGGCGTGGTCTGTTGCTCGAATGACGCGAAGATGCAGCTGCTCGACGTTCCGGAATGCCTGCTGCTCCAGCATGGCGCGGTGAGCGACGAGGCCGCCGTGGCGATGGCCACCGGCGCCGCCGAGACCTTGGGCGCGGACTATGCCATCGCGGTGACGGGATTCGCGGGTGCGTCGACCCACGAGGAAGCACAGATGGCGGGGACGATCTTCATCGCGCTCTTTTCGCCCTCGGGCGTTTGGTCGAAGAAGCTGAACTATCCGGGCGCGCGCTCGTCGGTGAAGCCGCGCGCCGTGAATGCCGCCTTGGATTGGCTCCGCCGCGAATTGCTCCGCGCCCAGCGTGGCTCGGTCGTACCGCAACGCCGCCATGGCGTGATGCAGTGAGCATCGGTTCGGCCCGAAGTTCGCCGGAGGCAAACATTGGGCCGCGGAGGATACAGAGCTCCGACACAGATGAAATATCTGGAAGCCGCGATTTCGCGGAGACGCTAAAACAAACTCAGCTGCTCGCCGGGTTTCCGGAAATGTTCGGTGGAAAGCGTGAAGTGCTCGTGGTTGAGCCCAGCGCGGCGGCACGCGACGTCGAACATTTGCCCGAGTTGGTCGGCGAATAGACCTTCTCCGGTGCCGCGCTTGCCCCAGCGGCTATCGTAGAGCTTGCCGCCACGCAGCACGCGCAAGCGGTCGAGAATCCGCGCTTTCTTGCCGGGCTCATGGTCTTCGAGCCAGCGAATGAACACGTCTTTCACGGCGTGCGGCAGCCGGAGCAGCACGTAGCCCGCACGCTTCGCTCCGGCGGCGGCGGCGGCCTCGAGGATCGCCGGCATCTCATGAT
>CBINOT010000094.1:0-22714 GCA_966252355.1 uncultured Opitutus sp.
GTCGCGCGGTGTTGATGAGGAAGAGCGCATACGTCACGACGACCAGCGCGAGGACCGTGCTGCCCGTCTCATCCGTCGTGACCACGCGGACCAGCAACGGCGTCAAGGTGGTGATGACGTAGATCGCATAACTGAGCGGCACCGACGCGAGCGAGCGCGCCGCGCCGGCGTTCAGCCCGGCTAGCGTGATCACCAACAATAGCCGGGGCATAAACGCCTCGCCGGAGAAATACAGCCAGCCTGCTGCGCCCCAGATGAGGCCCGCGACCGCGACGCCGACTAAAAACGCCATGCGCCAAAAAGGCAGCTGCTCGATCCCGGGCGCCTTCCGCTTGAACGCCCGGTTGAGGAGGAAGCGGGCGACCGACACCGCCAGGATCGCGGCGAGCCATGGCGCATGCAGCGAGGTGGGGTGCACCGCGAAAGTCCCGGTCACCAATAACAGCGCCAGGACGAAATTCGAAAAAAGCCCGAAACCTGCCGACCGATACAACAGCCGCGTCATCTCGGCCTCGACTTTGGCGTCGGTGTCGTGCGCGCGCAGAGGGGCAGTCGTCGGCTTGACCATCGCTAGACAGCACCGGTCGCGGCGCCGTCACAGTCAAAGCACAGCATCGCCCGAACGTACAGAATAGAAAGCCCGCGGCCGGAGGGACCGCGGGCTAAAAAGCGTACTAAAGTATAGCGTTAGGCTTTCTCGACGAGGCCGGCCTTGATGGCTTTGACGGAGACCCACACGCGCTTCGTGCCGCCGTTCGGCGTCTTGATGCGGATGTGCTGGAGATTCGGCCGAAACTTGCGCTTCGTGATGCTCGTCACGTGCGTGCCGATGCCGCCGCTCTTCTTCGACTGACCCTTGCGATTGATGATCGAGCCCTTGACGGGACGACGACCGGTGACTGCACAGATTCTGGCCATGGTGCTTTCGATTTGGTTAAAGGGTCGTGAGTAAAGGGCGGCGCAGAGGTGAGGCAAGGGGAAATTTGCCTCAACGCAAGGCGTGCAGCACCTGGAACTTCTGGCCGAGGTGGCTGCCGTGCAACAGCTGCAACAACGAGCGTTTACGCGGCGTCAGCTGCGCCGCATCGGCGGCGATCGCCGGCGCAAGGTACGACTCCGCATGGTGGATGAAGAACGCCTCTTGGGTTTCGATCGACGGCGATGCGAAGCCGTGACCGCGCAACGCGTCCTCCAGCCAATCCCAACAAATGTGGCATGTCAGGTCCTGCGCGGCCGGACGCGCCAGCAAATCGTTGCTTTGCGTATGCCGGTAATACGCGCGCGCTGTCCCGGCTGGCGCCGCCTCCACCAACTCGCGCCACGACTTCCCGTAATCGCACGCCACGAACAGCCCCGTCCACGCCTGGCGCGCGATGATCTCCGCGAGTTTGGCGGCCGCGATCGGCGCATCGATCGTGTAACCGTCGGCCGCGTGCGGCGGAAGCGTCACGAACGCGGGCAGCGGCGCCAGCGGGAGCAGGGTCTCGACGAGCAGGCCTTCGCGGACAACCACGCCGACGTCGCGCCAGGCGCCGTCGTGGAAGCGCAGACGTCGGAACGGCTGCGCGTCGAACAGCTCGTTGGAAAACACCACGCTGGGACCGTTCAGCTGGAGCGTTTCGCCCCAGCGGATCACACGGGCTTCCCGGAACGGATGCTTCACCCCGGCCAAGATGCCTTCGGGCGTTTCCGCTCCGATCTCGACGAAGGTATGCGCCTCAACCGGCCGCCCCGCCAGCAACTGCGTGCACGCCGCGGCGACAAGTTCGCCGAAGACCGGTCCGCTCGTGCTCGCGGTGAAAAAATCCGTGCCCGGTCCGTACCCGACTCGCGGACGCGAGGCGCGATAATACCCGACGGCCGGATCGTAGAGCGCCACGTCCACAAACGCGTCGAATCGCATCGCGCCGTCGGCATCGGCGCGCGTCGCAAGAGCGCGCAGGAAATCTTCGCTCGGCGCGCGCGAGGCCGCCGGGTCGTGGCCTGCCGCGCAGTTGGCGGGATCATCGTTGCGGTTCGTGGCCATGAGCGGGTCGTTTGCGAGCGAGAAAGGGCGAATCCGGAGCGGGAATTGAACGGGACGCGCGCTTCAGCAACACCCCCATTTACAAACCGAATCGGATGCCCACAGTGGGCGGAATGTTCAAACGGATTCTCACGCTCGTCGCCGGTATCGCGCTCGGCATGGCGCTTTCCGTCGCCGGCTTGCGGGTCGCCGCCGCGTGGAGTTTGTGGCCCAACCGCGATCTCTCGAAATCGAGCGGCTACGTCAAAGATGTGATGCGGCTCGTGAACGAGAATTACGTCGACGAAAAATCCGCGAACTATGACGCCCTGGCGCGCAACGCGATCCATGGGCTGGTCGAGGCGTTGGACCCGCATTCGGAGTTTCTCGAGGCGAAAGACAACGAAGAGTTCGAGGAGGACCTCACGGGAGAATTCGGCGGCGTCGGCCTGCAGGTCGAAACGCGGCAAAACCGCGTGATCGTGATCGCCCCGCTCGCCGGCACGCCCGGCGAACGTGCCGGCATCCAACGCGGCGACGAAATCGTCACGATCGACGGCAAGCCGGTCGAGACGACGGCGAGCATCGACACCGTCGTGAGCCGGCTGCGCGGAAAACCGAAGACCAAGGTCGCCGTGGGCGTCTTTCGGCCGTCGAATCACCAGACGCTCAATCTCACGCTCGTGCGCGAGGTCATCAAGATCGACAGCGTGCGCGACGTGAGAGTCATCGGCGATGGCGTCGGCTACGTGCAGTTGACGGAGTTTTCCGACCACACCGGCGAGCAATTCGGACACGCCCTCGACCAATTGCTGCACGACGGCGCGAACAGCCTGATCATCGATCTGCGCAACAACCCGGGCGGTTTGCTCGATGCGGCCGTCGAGGTCGCCGAACCGTTTTTCAAGAAGGGTGAAATGATCGTCTATACCGAAGGCCGAAAGAAGAGCGACCATGAGGAATACCGCGCCGAACTCGACGGCGATCCGTTGTCGATGCCGCTCGTCGTCCTGATCAACGCCGGCAGCGCGAGCGCCGCGGAGATCGTGACCGGCGCGCTGAAAGACACCGGCCGCGCCACGATCGTGGGCGAGCGCTCCTTTGGCAAAGGCTCGGTCCAGTCGGTCTTCAAATTGGATCACGGCGAAGGCCTCCGCCTGACGACCGCAAAATACTTCACGCCCGGCGGCGTGAGCATTCACGAGAAGGGCATCACGCCGCACGTCGAGGTCGTGATGACGCCCGACGAGGACAACAAGCTCGCGCGGCAACGCTCGCGGCCCGACATCGTCGATCCCAAGGAATTCAAAGCGCGCTTCGGTTTCGACCCCGTCGTCGACCGCCAGCTCGACGTCGCGCTCGCCGTGCTCAAAGCCCGACGCGTGTTGGAATCGCGCGGCCGGGCGGCGCTCGTCCATTGACGGCACCAGCGAACCGTGAAACGCGTGCGTGCAATCCTGCGGCAGCGGCGAACGTTGCCGGCGAGCATCTCGGCGAGTGGGGTGGTCGTGCAGATTTGCGAGTCATGATTCTCGCCCTGGAGAGCTCATGCGATGAGACCGCGGTTGCGGTGTTCGACCCCGCCCGCGGCCTTGTCGGCGAATGGGTCCACAGCCAGATCGCGTTGCACGAAAAGCATGGCGGGGTCGTGCCCGATTTGGCGACGCGTGAGCATCTCCGGACCTTTGCGCCCTTGCTGGAACGCGCTCGCGCCGAAATCGATTTCGATGGCGTCACGCAGATCGCCGTCACGAACGGTCCCGGGCTTGCGGCCTGTTTGGCAATCGGCACCTCCGCGGCCAAGGCGCTCGCGCTGGCGCTGCGGGTGCCTGTGCTCGGGGTGAATCACCTTCGCGCGCATGCCTGGTCGCCTTTCATCGCGTTGCACGCACACGAGCCCCTGGCCTTCGATGCTGCGATCGGAAACCTGCTGCCGCATCTCGGATTGATCGTGTCCGGCGGCAACACGCTGCTGTTCACGCTCGATCGGGAGCGGAGGATCGCGGTGCTGTCCTCGACCCGCGACGACGCCGCGGGTGAAGCGCTCGACAAGGGGGCAAAGCTCCTGGGGCTTGGTTATCCCGGCGGGCCGCTGGTGGAGAAAATGGCGAGCGCCGGAAAGCCCGATGCCTTCGATTTCCCGCGCGGGATCGGTCGTCGCGACGAATTGGATTTCAGTTTCTCCGGCTTGAAAACGAGCCTGCGTTATCTCGTCGAGAAAATGTCGCCCGACGACGTGAAGGCGCGGCTTCCCGATTTGTGCGCGAGTTATCAGGCCGCGGTCGTCGACGCGCTCGAGCGGAAAACGCGGGCCGCGTTGCGCCAGAACCCAGGCGAGTTTCGCAGTCTTGGCTTGTCGGGCGGCGTGGCGAACAACCGTACCCTCCGCAGCGCGTTGGAACGCTTGGCGAATCGCGAGCGCCTGCCGTTTCTGGCGGCGCAACCGAAACACACCGGTGACAATGCTGGGATGATCGGCTTCGCGGCGTGGACCGACACGACCGGCGTCGACCGCAACGCCGAGATGGCGTTGCGCGTCGAACCCAGCGCCGCCCTGGCTTAGCCCAGGTCGGGCGGGTTATCCCTAACTCGCCGTAAGAGCGTGTCCGCTGCGCGGCTCTTGCGTGGCCAAACCCCGAGCCTGTCCGCTCACAACAAGCCAAGTTCGTGAGCGCGCAGCGCGGCTTGCGTCCGATCGAGCACGCCGAGCTTGGCCAACACCTGGCTCATGTGATTTTTCACCGTGCCTTCCGCGATGCGGAGATGGCTGGCGATTTCCTTGTTGCTGCGCCCGTCCGCCAATTGTTCGAGCACCTCGAGTTCGCGTTGCGACAACGGTTCGCGCAACGGCTGCTCGACGCGGCGTTTCTGTTTCTCCTGCAGCCGCGCAAATTCGCGGACCACCTTCCGCGCGACGGAAGGCTCGAGCACCGACTCGCCGCGCGCCGCCCGCAAGATTGCATCGACGAGCAATTCCGAAGACACGTCTTTGAGTAGATAGCCGATGGCGCCAGCCGCGAGGGCGCGAAACACGTCGTCGTCATGGTCGAACGTCGTGAGCACCAAAACCTGCGGCGCCGGCTTCAGCTCGCGCACGGCTTTGGTCGCGGCCACCCCGTCCATTCCCGGCATGCGCAGATCCATGAGGACCACGTCGGGGCGATGCGTGCGGCATAGCGCGACCGCTTCGTCTCCGCTCTTCGCTTCGGCGACAACCTCGATGCCGGTTACGCGGCTCAGCAGCGTCCGCAGCCCTTCGCGAAAGAGCGCTTGGTCGTCGACCAGCACCACGCGTGCGTTTAGCGCGCTCATTTGGCGACCTCCGCTCGGACGACGAAGCAGCCGCGTTGCCGGTCGAGGCCTGCCTCGAAGCGGCCGCCGAGTTTCTCGATCCGATCGCGCAAGCTCAACAGGCCGACGGCGCCGTCCCCGTCGTCCGTTGTCGCGGATTCGACGTTCTCCGCGCTCAGCCGGGCGGTATCATTGGCGCTCAGATCGAGCTTCAGGGCCACGCGGGCGCCTGGCGCGTGTTTACTGGCGTTCGTCAGCGATTCCTGCGCCACGCGATAGAGCGCATGTTCGGTCTCGGGCCGTAGCGCGGGGGACTCGGTTGCGCCCACCACCTCGAACTCGACGATGACCGTGCCTTCCTGGATCAACCGTTGAATCCGCTCGACGAGCGGACGCTTCGGCTCCGATTCGAAGCGGCCCGCAATGGCCGAGCGCAACTCGGCGATGGCCGCGCGAATCTGGCCTTGCGCCTTGTGCAGTTTATCGGCGGCTTCCGACGTCGCTTCCGCGGGCAGCACGGCGATCCCGGCCGCCACGAGCATGTTGGCCGCGGTAAGGTGATGCGCGGCGCCGTCGTGAATTTCCTGGGCCAGGCGGTTCCGCTCTTCGGCGGTGGCGAGGGCTTGGACCTGCTCCGCGTACTGCTTCAACTTTTCGTTGGCCGCCGCGAGCTGCGCGCGGCTGTCGCGTTCACGCCGGATAACGTAGCTGCAGCCGATCGTGAACAGCAACGACGACAGCATGTTGGTCGTAACGAGCGTGAGTTGACCGGCGGAGACCTCGATCACGTTGGCCGCCGCGATGCCGAGGTGCACAGCGAGCATGATACACAACATGCGCCACGGCAGCACTAGCACCGCCTGACAGGATGCCGGCAAGACGAGCAGCCACACGGGTCCGGCGGTGCGCAACGAAAACACAGCCAGCGCCAGCGCCGCGGACTGGTGCGCGAAATAGTGCAGCACGCCACGCCGCGCATACCACGTTCTGAAGACGCCGCCGGAAATGGCCAGAAAGGCGGCGCTCCCCACACCGAACAGGCCAAGGTCCAGCCACGCCCGCGTGGCGACGGCTCGTGGCACCGCGATTGCGGCCGAAAAAAGCCAGAGGCAGCTCACCGCGCCAAGGAGGAGGTAGTCCGAGGAACGGCTATGCGGAGAGGACGGAGAACGGAGCAACCAATCCATGGGCGAGGGTAAGCGATGACGAACCAACCGCGCAATAGGCCGAAAGTCATGGTCATTAGACCTATTGAGCATGCCCCGAGCGATGACTCCTGGCACGCGCGCGGCGGGCGGCAAACGGGCAAACTCGTTTCCGATGAAATCAAAATCCTCCCTTCGTTCTCCGATCACGAAAGCGCTCCTCGTGGCCGCGACGCTCGCTGCGCTGGCCGCTCCGCACTCGATCGCATGTACCGCGCTGCAGTTCGAACGCGCCGGACAAGTTTATTTGGCAAAGAACCACGACTTCGTGGTCGGCGACGGTTTGTTGATCGTGAATCCGCGTGGTCGCGGCAAAACCGGCCTCGAATCGCCGGGCCAGCTCCAATGGTCGGCGCGGTATGGAAGCGTCACCTACAACCAGTTCGGACGCGAATTTCCGAACGCGGGCATGAACGAGGCCGGCCTCGTCGTCGAAATGCTATGGCTCGACGAAGCGGTGTACCCCCGGCCCGACAGCCGTCCGTCCTTGGGCGTTTTGCAGTGGGTGCAGTACCAATTGGACACGGCGCGAACCGTGGGAGACGTGCTCAGTTCGGATGAGCGCGTCCGGATCGCAGACCCGGCGGGCAAGGTGCATTTCTTCGTCACGGATCGCAGCGGGCAAACCGCGGCGATCGAGTGGCTCGATGGGAAGCGCATTGTATACACTGGCGACAAGCTCCCGGTCGCGGCGCTGGCGAACGATCTTTATGCCGATTGCGCCCAGCGGTTGACCGGGAAGGTGGCGCCGAAGGATGCCGCGCTCATGTCGATGCGAAGCTTTCCTCGCTTCTCGGCCGTCGGCTCGCGGCTGCGGTCGGTAGGGCAGGGGGATGCGATTTCGTTCGCGTTCGATGCGCTCGCGCAAGTGAAGCACCCAGAGTACACCCAGTGGCAGACGGTGTATGCGCCCACGGCCGGCAAAATGGTCATGCGACGCAAAGCCGATTCGCGTCCGATTGAAGTCGTTTTCGCTGACTTGGATTTTTCGTCCGGCGCGAAGCCCGTGGCCTTCGACCTCGCGAAACCCGGTGCGTTGGCGTGGACGGCGTGCACGCCCGAGTTCAACGAGCGCGTGCTGACGCGGAACTACCGCGGCACGCCCTTCCTCGCGCAGGTGCCCGATGCTGCGCTCCACGCCATCGCGATGCTCCCGGAGCAATTCAAGCGGACGAATTGATTGATATTGTGGTGCGGCGAACGCCCGGGCCCTGCCGCCACAGATCGAGGTCGGGCCGACCTCAACGGCGACCGCGAGTGGCGCCAGTTTTCGACTGGCATTTTTCGCGGACCCCAGAGGCCCCGAACACGGGCGACACGGGCAAGATGCCCGTGCCACGCCCGGAACGCGGTTCTGTTCCTTCCCTCCTGTGAATTGGCCGATCTTTTTGACCTGTCCCTAGCAGCCATTGCTGAACGCGCTGCCGCGGCATCCACGTCGGGGAAATGAATGCTGGGGTGAATACCCGCACCGTTCTTAGTGGAAGGCCCAACGCACTCGTTCGGAGGATTGGTGTCGGCAATGCTGCAAATATCATGAAGAAAAAACTACTCCCCGTGATCTTCCTCAGTCTCGCTTGGGCTTTGTTCGGCTCGGGCTGCAATACCACGAAAGGCTTCGGCAAAGACGTCGAAAAGGCCGGCGACAAAATTCAGGACGCCGCGAAATAACTCAGAGTCGCTCCAATCACGAATTAACCTCCCTCCATGAAAGCTAGCTCCGTTAACAAGAACCGCGGCCTAGCCAAAGTCGCAGCGGGCAAGGTGAATGAAGTGGCCGGTAAAGCCGTCGGCTCGCCGAAACTCCAAATCAAAGGTAAGGCGCAAAAGGCGGTCGGTAAAATCCAGCGGGCGGTGGGTAAGCGGCAAGAGGCTCGCGGCCGGTAACGACGCGCTGCGGGCTCTCATTCGCTCAGCTTCGGGAGCGGTCGGAAGATCGGCAATCGTCCCACGCCCCGAGTAAACGGGCCACTAGCGGCAGACGACCAACCTGGCTCGCCGACGCTCTTGAAGCGACGGCGGACGCCCCGCCGGACCGACTCTGCTCCATCCGCACCTCCCACGCGTCGTCACACGTCACCGGGTGCGGTACTCGTCCGGAATCGCATCGATCGGCCTGATTCGCACGGCGCGGAAATACACCTCGGCGCCTTCGGTTTGCAGGCTGATCTGCCCGGACCTGAGCGGCGCGGGACTCGCTCCGTCGAGTCGTTGCGCGGCGTGCAAGCGCATCACCACGGCGCCGTTCACGACGTGAATGCTGTCGCCGTTGAAACAGACCAGGTCGAGCGTGTTCCACTCGCCGTTCGGCTTTTCGCGATCCGCGAGCTTCACGCAGCGGTTCCCGACCGGGAGCTTTTGGACAAAGAGCGTCGGTTCGCCTGCGGGATCGTACTGCCACAGCTTGCCCTCGCGGCGGGCATCCGCCGTGATCTGTGTGCCGAGCGCAAACAGATCTCCGATGTCGTGCTCCTGAATCTGGAATTCGACCGAGCGCGGCCACGTCGCATGATCGAAACCCGGCTCGCCGTGGACGAAATAGAGCAGCCCGGAATCGCGCGGCGCGTTGAGTTTGTAGCCCCACTTGCGTTCGCCCCACTTCACCTGCAGCCGGAGGTGGAAATTCGTGAAACGCTCTTTCGTGGTGATCACGCCGAAGCCCTGCCCCGAAATGTGAATCGCCGGCGCTCCATCGACCTCCTCGACGACAAAAACGTGCAGCGGGTCTCGGTTTTTGCCGATCGGCTCCAGGTACTTGCCGTTCGCGTCACGCTTCAGCCCCGGCACGTCCCATGGGGGATCCGGCGCCGCCAGGAACATGTCCCAGCCTTCGAGAGTGTGGCCATTGAACAATGGCCGCCACGCCTCCTCGGCGTGCGTCGCCAACGATAACGCGACCAAGCCCAGGGTGAGACCGAGCGCTCGCGCGCCAGCCTGCACACGCGACGCCAGAGAACGACCGCTGCGGAACGCGTGAGCGCTTCGCGCTTCGACCGAAAGCCTCACGGCTTCTGCTACCCTGAATTGGTAGCGCGTCGACCCGCTATTGGCATGCGGACGTCCTTCAGCAGAGCACAGGCAGTTCATTTTTCGGGCAGCGCGAGCTGGCGAATCCAGATATTGCGGAATGCCACCGGGCAGCCGTGGTCCTGCAGCACCAAGGGGAGTTTCGCGGGATGCGGCGCGTACGGCGGCAAGGTCGGCTGGTGAAACGTCGGGCCGTTCGGCGTGGGGCCGGTGAGCTCGACGTCATGCTGCACGAGCACGCCATTGAGCAATGCCGTCATCCGAGCTTGCCGGAGCAGTTTGCCATCGGCGGAGAAACGCGGCGCGACGAATACCGCGTCGTACGTTTGCCATTCGCCGGGCGGGCGCGATGCGTTCACGAGCGGTGCGTGCTCCTTGTAGACGGCGCCGGCTTGGCCGTTCACGTACGTTTCGTTCCGATATGAATCGAGCACTTGTAATTCATACAGGCCCATGAAGAACACGCCGCTGTTGCTCCGGTTCTGTCCGTCGCCCTTTACCTCGGCTGGCGCCCGCCACTCCAAGTGCAGCTGCACGTCGCCGAAGCTTTGATGCGTCCGCAAATCTCCGGGACGGCCTTGTGGCACAATCAACGCGCCATTTTCAATCGACCACGGCTTGCCGCCCGCGACGGTTGGCTCCCAGGCCTCGAGGCTTTTGCCATCGAAGAGCACGATTGCGTCCGATGGCGGCACGTTGGGCGGGGCGCTGACCACGGGCGGCACAGGCTGCCAGACCTCGGTGAGCGTCTCAGGGGCAGATGTGGCGGCGGAGCCAAGGCTTGGCCAAATCGGCATCAGCACGGCGGTCGCCCAAGCGAATTGTCTGAACCCCAGGCGCGCCGTGGGCCGGTCGCGCGGGCTGCGTTTGGCGCAGTTCACTTGGCCCATGCCGCACCTTCCGGCGTCCGGCGCCAACTGAAATATGCGTCGAGCACTGCGAGCGAGTCGGCATCCGGCACCGGCCCGGAAAATGCCTCGTTCTTGAAATACATCAGCTTCGGATCGCGTTCGGTGAATGCGGGCCAATGCGGCACCCCGGGGCCGTTGGGATCGCCGCGCTTCGCGAAATTCGTCCAGTACGTCGACACGGTTTCGGAGATCGCCCAATCGCCGGCCGCGAGCGTCGGATCCTTCGGATTGAGCGTCTGGAATACATAACCGACATCGGGACCGTGCGCCATCCCGTGGTCCGCCTCTGGCGAGTTCGCCGCGTAGTCGGGATGTTGGTCGAAATAGTAAAAGAACACCTTGGACTTCCCCGAGCGGGATTGCAGTTTCGCCCAGCTCCAGGTGTGCCATCCGAACGCCGCATCGCGCAGAAGATTGCGCGCGCTTCGGCCGATCGAATCCGCGGCGGGCGGATACGCTTTCACCAGCCGATCCGCGAACGGACCGAAGCGTTTTTGCACGCTGGCGATATAGTCCCGCGGCGTCTTTTCCCGCATGAAGCTCAAGCCTTCGTCAGAGTTGTAACCCACGAGGATGGCCGCGTCGTTGTACTTGTGGTTTTCGTAAAGCACATGCTGGTCGCCGGGAATGACCCAGCCGTCGACGATCGGCCAACTCGCACCGACGCCCCAGCCGCTCGGCAGCTTCTCGGCCGGCAGCCGGCGGAGTTCGGCCAGCGACGACGCGCCCGCGGTTTTGGCGTACGCTTCGCCGGCGCGCTCCGCATCCGCCAGGAGCATCATGTTTTCGCCAGGATACATGGTCTGCCGCGGCGGGCCGAACGATCCACCACTCTGCGAAATTGCCCCTTGGAACAGGCCATGCGCCAACGGAGACGCGCATAGCATGCTGACCGCGATGCCGCCGGCCGACTCCCCAAAGATCGTCACCCGCTGCGGATTGCCGCCGAACGCCGCAATGTTCTGCTGCACCCATTGCAGGCCTGCGATCATGTCCAGCAAGCCGTAGTTGCCGGAAACGTGGTGCGGCGACTCCGCGCTCAGCGCGGGATGTGCGAGAAAACCGAGCGCGCCCACGCGGTAATTGATACTTACGAGCACCACGCCCTTGTGCGCCAACTGTTCGCCGCTCGTCCCGCGGCCGGCGGTCCCGCCTGCCGAAAACGCCCCGCCATAAATCCACACCATGACCGGCAGCCGCTCATCGGCGCGTTTGGCCGGCGTCCATACATTCAGGTAGAGGCAGTCTTCGCTCGCGTTCGAGTGGCCGGGTTGGAAGGGATCGGACGCGAACTTGGTCGTTTCGCGCACGCCCGTCCATTTCGGGGCAGGCTGCGGTGCGCGCCACCGAAGCTCGCCCACCGGCGGCGCGGCGAAGGGGATGCCGCGATACACGGTCAGGTCGCCTTCGGCGGCGCCCTGCACGAGTCCGTAGCTCGTCATCACGGGAGCGGGCGGGGGCCGTACGTCGGCGGCCGGCGCCGACGCGGCGAGGAATGTGGCGATAAGGGCGACTGCGAGCGTCGTCTTCATAGGATTCGCGAGAGATATGGCCGAGATCGGAAGCGAAACGTGCGCTGGCCGGCGTCGAAGGAACGGCCGAGGTCGGCCATCGCGCGGATTTCGAGTTATGGTTTGAACAACAACGGCGCGAACTCGTGCAGGCTGCGACGCCACGTGTGCCATTCGTGCGCGGAATCGGGCGAGACGTAGAACACCGCGTTGATCCCGGCTTGCTTCAGCGCTTCGACGCTCGCCTTCGGGTCGCCGCCCATTCGGTTGCCGCTTCCGAGCTCGCGGCTGCCGTAGCTGATGAACACGAGTTTGGACTTCTCCTTCAGCGCGGCGATCTGCGCGGTGTTGTTCGGATCGATGCTGCCGCCGCTGAACACGCCGAGCTGCGAGAAGGTGTCGAGATGCGCCAGCGCGATCGTGCGGGTCTGCATGCCGCCCATCGATAGCCCAGCCATCGCGCGGTGCGCGGCATCGATCTTCGTACGGTAGGTGCGGTCGATCATCGGGATCAGGTCATGGATAAACACCTCGTCGAGCGTGGCGAACATCCGACTGAAATCGCGCGGCGGGCCAGCCGGCGGCGCGGCGTTTGTCCCGGGCGCCGCGGGCGGCGGCCGGAACGAAATCGGTTGCTCGCCCGGCTTCAGGGCGGAGCCGCGCTCCATCACCACGAGCATCGGCTCGGCTTTTTTCTCGGCGATCAGGTTGTCCAGAATTTGGCTGACGTGGCCCTGCACCGCCCAGCCCCGCTCGTCTTCGCCGCCGCCATGCTGCAAATACAGCACGGGATAGCGGGCCGATGTGTTCTGGTCGTAATCCGGCGGCGTGTAGACGAAGATGCGGCGCCAGTTCTGCGTCGTGTTCGAAAAATACCAACGCTCGCGGACCTCGCCGTGCGGCACGTCCTTCAACTCGAAGAAATCCTCGCCCGTCGGCACTTCGACCGCGCTGGACAGCCCGCCGCCGCCACCTCCCCGGAAAATTTCGCTCGCCGGATCGGCGACGCTCGCGCCGTCAATCAGCAGGCGATAGAAGTGAAAGCCCGGATCGAGTGGAGCAGTCGTGATCGTCCAGACGCCGTCGTCGCTTTTCGTGATGGTCAGCGGCTTGCCGATATTGACGGAGACCTCCTTCGCGTCGGGCGCCTTGATCTTAAACTGGGCGCGGCGCTCGGAGTTGATCTTCGGGAATTCCTGGCCGGCGATGTTGGCGGCCGACGGTTTCCAATCGTCTTTCCAAGCCGCGTCTTCGGCCTGACCGGGCCGGACCGACAGCAGCGCAACGAGAGCGAGGAACGAGAGCTTTGTTTTCATGGGTAGTACAGGAAAGGGACGGCGGGGAGCGCCGCGACCAGTTCGCGCGGCCAGCTACGGCTACCATCCGCCGCGCCCACCTGCCGTCCGAACCGGTACAATTTCAACACGAGGAGAACTGTTTCACAGTGCGTCGCTGGCGCGCCGATTCGATCCGCGCGACTGATGACAGTCAGGTGAACCCCGAAGCGGTCGTTTTGTTTTGGCGAACACCGGAGTTGCCGCGAATGACGCGAATCGAGCAGGCAGTTGGACATCGAGGCATAGAAAGCGGGAAGGAGCTGGGCGGCATAATGAACGGTCGTCCCCGCTGTCCTCGGGGTGTCCGCCGCCCTGCACGCAATCAACAATGCACCCGTGCGACAGACCTCACGCACCCGCGCGAGACCGATTACGCCCGGACGCGACACGGACGTTGCACGTTCGCGTCACCGGATGCGCACCTTTTGCTGCACTTTCCATGACAGCCGGCGCGCAGTCGCGTCGCAGCGTACCTCATCGGGCGTGTCACCGGAACGGTCAGCAATTCGGCACCGCCACTGAATGCGGTGCCGCCGATGCGGAATGTGCAACGCTGGTTGAGCGTGTTGGTGCAGCAGAAACGGGTCGTCCGTGTGGAGAGTACCGCGGCGACGCGTTACACATTGCCGATGCGGTGCGGTCGCAACCGCCGTCGTTTGGTTCGCGGGGGGTAGGGCGCTGCATCAGCTGGTGACGCAGCCGCTCGCCCAGCGTGCGCCGGCCGATTATCGGCGTGTCGTGGTCGAGCGGTATCGTGCGAACGAAACGTGCTATGTCCCGGCGGAATCCGAGCCCGCGGCGGCGCCTCGCCGGACACGAGCGTTTCCCGTCCCTCGGTCAGCGATGGATGTGCCGACGAGCTGAACTAATCCCGTCCGGTGCCGATATGGAAGCATGGGGAGAAACTTGGTCCGGCATCCTCCGGCCGGGTCTCGTTGCCCAATTCCAAGCTACAGACCGTCTTCCGCGAAAACTGCCTGGTGGGCATTGCTCTGGCTCACCCTGTTCTCGCCCCTTTTCGCCGCCCTCAACGCGAACGACGCGCCGGAAAACTATGCCCTCACGACGTACGACGTGTTTTCCGGCCTCCCCAGCAGCGTGGCGACATTCGTCGCCCAAACGCCGGACGGTTATCTTTGGATCGGCACGGAGGCGGGTCTCGCGCGTTTCGACGGCGCTCGCTTCACCGCGTTCCGCGTCACGCATACGCCGGAATTGGGCGCAAATCTGGTCCGCTCGGTATTGGCCGGCAAGGACGGCTCCCTCTGGATCGCGACGCAAGGAGGACTGTGCCGCTACCGCGACGGCAAATTCGAGCAGATCGGCTTGGCCGGCGTACCTTGCGTTTCTCTGGCGCAGGACCAGAGCGACTCGATTTGGGTTGGGACCGAGGGGCGGGGATTCTGGGAGTATCGCCAGGGCGGCTTGATTTCCCACAAGGACGATCCCGGGATGCCCGCGTCGAAGGGCGAAGGACTAAACCTGGTTTTTGGCCTTTCCGACGGTCGCGTGGTGTTGCTCGTCGACGGTATTCTCTACAGCTGGCGCGACGGTTCCATCGGCCGGTTCGAACCGACGGCTAATATTTCCGGGATCAAGGTCTTCGTGGAACAGAACCCAGGGACGTATTGGGTAGCGGGCACGCACGGGCTGACGCGGGTGCGAAACGGACAGCAGCGGAGCTTCAGCCTCGGCGAAGGAGCGCCGGTCGAATCCACCTACAGTCTCAACATCGACCGGAAACGTCGGCTCTGGGTTTCGGCCAGCGGCTTGTTTCGCTTCGACGAAGCGAGCGGGAGGTTTCTCCGGGTCGAGATTCCCGGGACGAGCAATTTCCGCAAATTGTTCGAAGACCGCGAAGGCAATTACTGGGTGTGCTCGACGGGGGCCGGCATAGTCAAAATCCGGCCTTCCGCCTTCCGGATGGTCTCGGCCGAAGACGGCATCGTCGGCCGCAACACGCGCACCGTGGCCGTTGCCGCCGACGGTGCACTCTGGGCGGGGATGGACGTGACGGGCGCGGCGCGGCTAGCCCCCGACGGCAGCACGCAGGAAGTGCCCACCGGCCCGCGCCCGAACGGCGAGGTGTGGTCGGTTTGTGCGGCTTCCGACGGCACGGTTTGGCTCGGCACACGGGGCGGCCTGATGGCGTGGCGCAACGGTCGCGTCACAGAGTACAAGCAATTCTTGCGCGTGCGGGCCTTGTTCGAGGATCGTGCCGGAGCGATCTGGATCGGGTCGGAAAATCTCGGCGTGACGCGCTACGCGAAAGGCGCGTTCGAATCGCTGCTGCCGGCGATCCAAGCGAAGGAAGCGCCGCCGTGGAACACCCATGTGCCGGTCGGCATGGCCTTCGCCCAAGACGCGGCGGGCACGATCTACATCGGTTTGCGGGAGACCGCCGGGCTCGCGCGCTTCACGGAAACATCGCTCGAAATCGAGCATGGGCCGGCCGTGATCGAAATCCGCGCGATCTATCCCGATGCCGACGGCAACGTGTGGATCGGGGGAAAAGGCAGCGGTTTGTTCGTCTATCGGCCGGGCAAGCCCGCGGAGCGCATCTTTTGGTCGGATACGTTCGACGATCGGATTTCGGCGATCGTCGAGGATCGCGGACATCGGATCTGGATCGGCACGAGCCTTGGCATCATGTGGGCGCCGAAATCCGAGTTGCTCTCTCGCGCGCGAGGAGAAGCCGGCGACCTCACGCTGCGCCTGGCGCATGCGGCCGATGGCATCCGGCCCGCGTCGGTGGGCGCAGGTTCGTTTCCAACGTCGGCGCTCGCCCCGGACGGCCGGATTTATTTTGGGACGCCCCGCGGACTGGCGGTGGTCGATCCGGACGCGCTGACCACGAATCCCGTCGTCCCGCTCGTGCATATCGAAAGCGTCGTCGTCGACGGCAAAACGGTCTCGGGCCGCGACACCCTCTCGCTGCCGCCGGGAACGCGCACGGTCGCGATCGATTACACGGCGCCGAGCTTTGTCGCGCCCAGCGAGGTGCGTTTCCGCTATCAATTGGAGGGCCGCGATGAAAAGTGGATCGAGGCGGGACCTCGGCGGACCGCGCTCTACGCGGACCTCCGCCCCGGCAAGTACACGTTTCGCGTCACCGGCTGCAACGACGACGGCGTTTGGAGCCCGACCGGCGCGACGTTCTCGCTCATCCAGCAACCGTATTTCTATCAAACCGCGTGGTTCTACACGGTCGTCGCCCTGACGTTCCTCGGGCTTGGCGTCGGGATTCATCGTCGGCGCACGGCGCGGTTGCATGCCCGCAACGCCGAATTGGAGGCCAAGATCGCGCTCCGCACCGCCGAGCTGGCCACCTCCTATGAAGCGACGCGCGCGTCGGAATACTTCTATCATTCGCTGGTGGAAAGCCTGCCGCAGATCATCGTGCGCAAAGACGCGGACGGCCGCATCACGTACGCCAACACCGCCTTCGCTGAGTTCGCCGGCCGGCCGCTGGCCGAGATCGTCGGCCGCACCGACGCGGAAATCTTTCCTCCCGAGGTCGCGGCGCAATCCCGCGCCAACGACGTCCGTGTCATGGCCGACGGCAAGCCGCTCGAGCACGAGCACGTCGTCGAGCTGCCGGGAAATGAGCGGAGGTTTCTGCACGTGAAGACGGTGCCGCTGCACGATCGCGAACGCGGATCGCTGGGCGTCCAGGTGCTCTATTGGGATACGACGAGCTTCCGCGAGGTGCAGGAACGGCTGAAACAGGCGCAGAACGAGCTGTTGGAGGCGTCGCGTCTCGCCGGCATTGCGGAAATGGCCACCGGCATCCTGCACAATCTCGGTAACGCGCTGACCACGGTGAACACGACGACCACCCTGGCGCTGTCGCGCGCGCAGCGCTCGAAGGTCGGCTCGTTCGTCGCCGCCGTCCGCCTGCTCGCGGAACACCAGGAACGGCTGGCCGAATTCCTCAGCCAAGACGAGCGCGGCAAGAAGTTGCCGTCGTTCCTGCAGCAACTCGCGGAGCGTTTGACGCACGAGCGCGACGGCCTGGTGCGCGATTTGCAGTCGCTGCAGGTCAATGTCGACCACATCAAGCAGCTGGTCGCCGCCCAACAGGACCTGGCGCGGCCCGGCGGCGTCGTGGAAACGGTGCCCGCGATCGATTTGCTGGAAGGCGCGCTGCGAATTTCCGAGTCGTCGCTGGTCGCCGCGAATATCGCCGTGAATCGGGATTTCAAAACGACGCCGATGGTGAGCGTCGAACGCCACAAGGTCCTGCAGATCGTCGGCAATCTGATCAAGAACGCGAAGGACTCGCTCGAGGCGAGCGACGTCGTGGAAAAGCGCATCGTCGTGACCGTGGCGATGTCGGCGGGCCAGAGCGTGGAGGTATCGATCAGCGACAACGGCGTCGGCATTCCACCGGACGGGATCACCCGGATCTTCGCGGCGGGTTACACGACGAAGAAGAACGGCCACGGGTTCGGGCTGCATTCGTCGGCGCTTTTGGCGAAGGAATTGGGCGGTTCGCTTCGCGCCCAGAGCGACGGCGTGGGCACTGGCGCCACCTTTATTCTCGAGCTGCCGGTCGCGGCGGTCGCTCGCCGTCAGCAAAGCACGCCCGTTCCCGGTTCCGAGATCCCCGGTCCGCTCCAACAGCGCATGACCCAAGCGCCGCTCGCGTGAGCCCGATCCCCAATCGTTTTCCCGCGGATCATTATAGTGATCTTCCGATGTAGGGCGGGGTCTCCGAACCCCGCCGGGATTGGGATGGCGCGTGCACGACGGATCGACCAGAGAGCCCGCTAAACACACGAACGACACGAACCCGACCACACGGCGTGTCATCTTGAGTGCAACGAAGGATCCAAGGGCGGTGGTTGAACCACGAATGGACTCGAAGGCCCACGAATTCCCCAAACCGGTTTCCCGCGAATGATGCGGATAAACTCGGATGATCATAGAGCGATCTTTCGAGGTAGGGCCGGGGTCTCCGAACCCCGCCGTCACGCATTGGACGCCCGTCGAAAAACCGACGTTCTTCCGCCCTCGCACGCGCGATCGGAAACGGCGGAGTTCGGGGCCCCCGCCCTACATGGGAGAACCAGCACACACCAGTTATCATGGATCGATCCCTATAATAATCCGCGTCGATTCGCGCCATTCGCGGGAAAATCGTTTGGGGATTTGTGAGCCTCCTATGCCGCCCCTACCTTAAGACAGTCGATCTCCCCACAGCTGAGCGGCTTCGAACTCATTCGCTCGAGACATGGGCGGGGACGCCCATGGGATGACACGGGCAAGATGCCCGTGCCACGCTGCGTTACTTATAGTCTCGGCGAAGATTGCTCGGGAGAATGCCGAGTTCTTCGCGGTATTTGGCGACGGTCCGGCGGGCGATCGTGATGCCCTTGTCTTGGAGCTTCGCGACGAGTTCCTGGTCGCTGAGCGGCGCGGCCTTGTCTTCGAGCGAAATCAGATCGGCGATCATTTCTTTCACGCTGGTGTTCGAAACCGCGGCGCCGCTTTGCGCCTGATAACCGGGCGTGAAGAAATACTTGAAGTCGAAGACGCCATGCGGCGTGCGGAGATACTTGTTCGCGATCGCGCGGCTGACGGTCGTCTCGTGCACGCCGACGACGTCCGCGATTTGCGTCATTGTGAGCGGCTTCAGATGCGCCACGCCCTTTTCGAAGAATTCCATCTGCGCATTCAGGATCTCGCGCGTGATGCGCTCGATGGTGCGCTGGCGTTGCTCGATCGAATCGATCAGGAACTTCCCCGACCGCATCCGCTCGCGCAGGTAATCGCGCTCTTGTTTCGTGAGCGAGCCTTTCGCGATCAGATCCCGATACGTGCTCGAGATTCTAAGGCGCGGGATGTAGTCGCTGTTGAGATGGATTTTCCATTCGTCGTCGTCTTTCTCGACGGTGACGTCGGGCACGACGACGCGATTGCTGTCTTCGGCGAAACGGCGGCCGGGCGCGGGGTCCAGTTTGCCGATCTCTTCGATGGCGGACTGCACCTCGTCGGCGTCGGCTCCTAGCTTCCGCGCGAGTTCGGGAATGCGCCGCCGCGTGAGCAAATCGAAATGGTCGCGAATCATGCGGCCCGCGAGCGACATCCCGCGGCCTTGCGCGGTGAGCTGGGCGAGCAAGCAGTCCGGCAGGTCCTTGGCGCCGATGCCGGGCGGATCGAAGGTCTTCAGCATCTTCAGCGCTTCCTGCACCGCTTCGAGCGGCAGGCCGGATTGCAGCGCGACGTCCGAAGGTGATTGCGTGAGGAAGCCGCGGTCATCGAGCGACCCCACGAGATGGTTCATCGCGGCGAGCGCTTGCGGCGAAAGCTCGGCCATGTGCGCTTGCTGCATCAAGTGCTCTTGCAGCGAGGTTTCGCTGACGAGCGAATCGAAGAAATGCTGGCGGCGCTCGGCATCCTCCGAGGTGAAAGGCTGCGAGCCGCCGACGCTCGCCATGTGGTCGCGCCAATCTTCGTCGAGCTTGCCGAGGATTTCGAACTCCTTGTCCTTCGAAAAATCCATCTCCTGGTCTTTCGAGGTGGGCTGTTCGGTGTCGACCGGCGGCGCGGGATCGGAACTGCCGGCGGAGCCGTCGTTGTCCGCGGCATCGTTGCCGCTTTCGTTGGCTTCCTCGGCAGGCTTGTCGAGGCTGACGCCCTCCATGGGCAGCTCTTCGAGCGTCGGATTGCTCTGCAGTTCCTCCTGGATGACGGAACGCAAATCGAGCGCCGCCACCTGGAGGATTTTCAGCGATTGGCGCAGTTGCGGTGCGAGCACCAGCGACTGCGTTTGGCGCTGACGAAGTTCGTGGCTAAACCCGGGCCCGCTCATGGTGATGAAAGTGCGTTGGGTTCATCTCAGAGGGGTGGGCGAGAAAGCGAAGGAACGACAGGATCGCGCACCCCGAAGAGCTCTTTGAGATAGACGCCGAGCTTCTCGTTGGTGGGGCCGTAGCGGTCGCTGTAGAGATAAAGTTCCAGATCCGTGAGCATGTCGAACGCGGTCTGATAGCGCTTGTCGCGGTCGCGTTGGAGCGCGCGTTGAATGATCGCTTCCAGCCGCGCATCGATGTCGCCCCGCAGCGTGGAGAACTTCGGGATCGGCATCGTGAGGATATTGCGGCGCGATTCCGCGCGGTCTGCGGCACGGAAGATGTTTCTCCCGAGCAGCAGTTCGGTGAGCACGATGCCGAGGCCGAAGAGGTCGGCGCGAGAGTCGGTGATCGCGTAGCTCGCCTGTTCGGGTGAGAGGTACTCGTCCTTGCCCGCGATGACCTTGCCTTCTTCGTTGTACATCAGGTCGAGGGCCTTCGCGATGCCGAAGTCGGTCAGCTTCACGTCGCCTTCGTAGGCGATCATGATGTTTTTCGGCCCGATATCCCGATGGACGATGTTGAGGTGCCGACCCTCCCGATCGCACTTCATGTGGGCGTACGTGAGGCCGCGAGCGACCCGCGACACGATGAAGGCCGCGAGGTCCACCGGCACCTGCCGATCGAGCTTCCGATGATGGTCGAGGAACTGCTCGAGATTCACTCCCCGAACAAATTCCATCACCATGAAATATTGTCCGCCGACATGGCCGAGATGGTAGGTCTGGACGATGTTGGTGTGGATCAAGTCGGCCACCAAACGGGCCTCGCCGATGAAGTTCTTCTGGAACTCCTCGACGGCGGAGTACTCTTCGCGAATCAACTTAACGGCCACCATCTTGCGGAAGTTGCCAGCTCCCAGTTGCTGCGCCTCGTAGACGAGTCCCATGCCGCCCTCGGCGATCTTCCGCGTCATCTCGTACCGGAGCTCGTTGAAGATATGTTTGATCGACGCCACCGGGGGTGAGGAAAGGTTCGCGGGCGAGTGGTGGCAAGAGCGCAAATCCAAATCGGCGCGAAAACTGCTGTGGCGTTTGACACGCGCGGTCCGCCGCCTAGGGTCCGCCGCGCCCATGATCACGCTGACGCCACGTGCCGCGCAACAAGTCCGTTCGATGCAGGCGGAGAATAACGTTCCGCAAAAGCGACTCCGCGTGCTGATCGAATCGGGCGGTTGCTCCGGTTTTCAATACGGCATGTCGTTCGACGAACCGAAGCCGGACGATGCCGAGTTCACGAGCGAAGGGGTCGCGATCGTGATCGATCCCGCGAGCCTCGCGTATTTGAACGGATCGTCGATCGACTTCGACGACGGGCTGCACGGCAAGGGATTCGAGATCAAGAATCCCAACGCGCAGAGCACCTGCGGCTGCGGGAAATCGTTTAGTTGAGCGGCAGGATCGGGCGCCGCTAGGGACGTAGCGGAAACCGCGAGGTTTTCGGACGGTTCGCCCTTCGCTTTGAACCAGCAAGCTGCTTCGCATGCGTGTCATCCTGACCATCGCGAAGGATCCAAGCTCGGCGTTTGAACCACGAATGAACTCGAAGGCACGCGAATTCCGCAAACCCGATTTTCCCGCAAATGGCGCGAATAGACGCGGATGATCGGGTGTCGTGTCGTTCGTGTGTTTCGTGGACACTTCATCGATCGTCGGGGCAGGCGAGAGCCACACTCGGCATCTCCAAACAGTCAGAGCTGCGGATCACACGGATTGATCGCTGTATTATCCGCGTCTATTCGCGCCATTCGCGGGAAACGGTTTGGGGACTTCGTGAAGCCCCTCCCGCAGCTGACTCAGCGCCGGCCGATATGCAGGGCGACCGTTCCGAGCGTCATTGGCTGTGCGGTCACGTTTGAGAAATCGGCAGCGCGGATTTCGGCGGCGAGGGCCTCGCGACCAGGGAACTGGCAAATGGTGTCGTTGAGATACTCGTACGCGGCGCGATCTCCGGTGACGACGCCGGCGATCGCGGGAAGCACGCGGCGCAAATAGAAATAGTAGAGCGGACAGATCCACGCGTACGGTTGCGAAAACTCCAACACGAAGACGTGTCCGCCCGGCCGCAGCACGCGCCGTATTTCGCGCAGCCCGCGAGCGCGGTCCGCCAAATTGCGGAGCCCAAACGCGATCGTCACGGCGTCGAACGTTTCGTCGGCCAAGGGCAACGCGAGCCCATCGCCCTGCTGAAACGTAACATTTGCGTAATATCCAGGTCCGGCCGCGCGCTTCTTGGCTTCGGCCTCGTCTAACATAGGATGACAGAAATCCATGCCGACGATGCGTGACGTTTTCCGCAGCCGATCGCTCAGCGCAAACGCGGCGTCGCCGCTGCCGGTGGCCAAGTCCAGAACGTCACTCGGATCCGTCGCGTGCACGGCGTTCACGAGCCGCCGCCGCCACCATTTGTCGATGCCGCCGCTCAAAAGCCGGTTTGCGACATCGTAGCGACGCGCAATGCGCCCAAACATGGAGTTTACGGCGGCTGGATCAGGCATGAATCGTTAGGATTCTCCGAGGAATACCCCTAAGGCAAATCGGTCTTAAGGGGTTGACGCAATTAGAAGTGCG
>CBINOT010000095.1:0-22652 GCA_966252355.1 uncultured Opitutus sp.
CAACAAGATCACCTTCAGCATCACCGGCCCGGGCCGAATCCTCGGCGTGGGCAACGGCAACCCCGCCTCACACGAACCCGACAAGGCCAGCGAGCGATCGCTCTTCAACGGGCTGGCACAGGTCGTCGTGCAGGTCTTGGCCGATGCGGCGCTGTTCGCGATCGCTGATGCTGATCAATTCCTTCTCGAGCTGCTTGCGCTCGGTGATGTCGGCGTTTGCGCCGATCATGCGCAAAGGCTGCCCCGTTTCGTCCCGGACGAGAATGGCGCGCGAGTGAATCCAACGGTACGAGCCGTCTTTATGCTGGAGCCGATATTCGATGCTGAAGTTGGACGTCGCGTTTTGCAGGAAGTCGCGGAACGCCTTGTCCACCCGCTCCGCATCCTGCGGGTGCACGCGCCGCCGCCACTCGTCGCGCGAATCTCCGATCTCGTGCGGCTCGTAGCCCAGGATCGCTTTCCAGCGGGCGGAAAAATACGAGCCATTGTCCGGAATCCGCCATTCCCATACGCCGTCGTTCGTCGCCCGCACCGCCGCGGCGAACCGCGCCTCGCTCTGTTGCAAGCTCGCCTGTGTTTGCGTCAATTGCCGATCCCGCTCGATGGCCTCGATCGCCCGCTTCACGACCCCGGGCAGAAGATCGATGAGGCCGGTATCCTTCATGACATAGTCGAGCGCACCCTGCTTCATCACGTCGACCGCGACCTTCTCGTCGCCCTGGCCCGTCACCACGAGAAACGGCACCGGCGTGCGGTGTTGCTTCAAGCGCTTCACCAGCGCCTGGCCGCCGACGTCCTTCATCTTGAGGTCGAGCAGCATCAGATCCGGCGTGTGCTTTTCGAGCCAAGCCAGCGCCTCCGCACCCGACCCCGCCGTCGCCACCTCGTAGCCCTCGGCCGACAAGGCGCCGGCCATCAACAACCGAAGGCCCTCGTCGTCGTCGACGACCAGGACGCTCGCGGGTTTACGCGTCTCGGTCACGTCTGCCGATCGTGCACGCTCGGCACGAGCAAGAGCGTGACGAACAATCCGAGCCGCCGGATCGCTTCGGCGAACTTGTCGTAGTCGACCGGCTTTTGAATATATACGCTGCAGCCGAGCTGGTGGCAGCGCTCCACTTCGCGCTGGTCGTCCGTGGTCGTGAGCATGATCACGGGAATCTTCTTCAATTCCGGGTCCGACTTAACGCGCCGCAGCACCTCGATGCCATCGACCTTCGGCATGCGGATGTCGAGGAGGACCAGGTACACCTCGTTCGCATGCCGCTGCGATGCGCCGTTGGGATGAAAGAAAAAATCGAGGACGGCTTGTCCGTCGCGAAAATGCTCGATCCGATTATTGAGCCCGGCGGCCTCGAGATTCTGCCGCACGAGGATCGCGTGCCCCTCGTCGTCATCCACGATCAAGATAATCGGCGCCTGCTTAGTCATTGGAGCGCGCAGCTTGGATTTCGCTCGCGGGCAGGGAAACAAAAAAAGTGGAGCCGCGGCCCTCTGCGCTCTCGACCCAAATGCGGCCGCGTTGGCGCTCGAGCACGCGTTGCGCAATCGTCAGCCCCAGTCCTTCGCCGGGCGTGGCATCCGGATTCAACCGGTGGAAAATTTCGAACGCTTTCGGCTGATGCTGCGGCGCGATGCCGATGCCATTGTCGGCCACGCTATAGATGGCTTCGCCGTTCGCGATTTTGCCCGTCACCGTGATCGTCAACGGCCGGCTGGGCTCGCGGTACTTGATCGCGTTGTCGATGAGATTGGCGAACACCTGGTTCGTCTGGGCCGCATCGCCCAGGCAGGTCGGCAAGGGGTCGACGTGCACGATCGCCTGCGCGTTCTCGATCTGAAATTTCATGGCCGCAACGACCTCTCCCAACAAGGCGTTCATATCGAGCGGTCGAATCGTCAGCGCCACGCGGCCGAGACGCGAATAGCGCAGCAAGCCGGCCAGCAGCATCTCCATTTTATTCACGCCGGCGTTGATGAACTTGAGCGCCTGCGGAATCGCGCCTTCGAACTGCGGCTTCAAGTCGGCCACCGCGATCTTGCCATCGGACGCGGCCGCCGCCGCCGCGGTCATCTTCTCGCAGGCGCGCGAAAGCTGCTTGCTGAATCCCTGCACATTGACGAGCGGGGACCGCAGATCGTGCGATACCGTATATACGATCGTTTCGAGCTCCTTGTTCTTCTCCTCCAGCTCCCGCGCAAATTGCTTCAAGTGCTCCTCGTCGGCTTTGCGGTTCGTGATGTCCGTCCGGATCGCGACGAATTGCACCGGCTTGCCGGCCGCGTTGAGCCGCGGGTAAATGGTCGTGTCGACCCAATACAGGCTGCCGTCCTTGGCGCGGTTGCGAATTTCGCCGTGCCACACGTGCCCGCGTCCGATGGTGCTCCAAAGCTCGCGGAAGAATTCCTTGGAGTGAAAACGCGAATTGATGATGCGGTGATCCTGACCGATCAGCTCGGCGCGCGCGTATTTCGAAATCGCGCAGAACTTGTCGTTCACATAGGTGATTCGGCCCTGACCGTCCGTGATCGCGACGATCGAATGCTCGTCGAGCGCCGCCTTGATGTCCCTCAGCTCCGCCTCGGTGGTTTGAAAGCGTTGCTCCGACTCGCGCCGCTCGGACGAGGTCGTGCGCTCGAGGTCGGCGAGGCGCCGGATCAATTCTTCGCGAGGCAGGTCGTTGTAATCTTCAGCGGCCACGATGAGAGCAACTAATTGCCATGCCGCCGCGGTGCAAGGGGCAACGCGGGCGAATCCGAGGCCTCGCTCCTCGTGAGCCTCAGCGCGACTAAGGAATTCCTTTAGCGAGAAAGCGCGCGCGCACCAATATCCGCGCTATGCATTAATTGTTATTGTGGGCGCATCGAAAGCGAAACCCACATGAGCACCTCGTTCCTCCCGCCCTCCACCGACCACGAGCATCGCCGGCGCGATATCGTCAGCCAGATCCAGAAATCGGAGCTGTTCCGCGATTATCAAAAGGCCTTCGAGGCCACCACTGGTTTGCCGCTCGGCCTTCGCGCCGCGGAGTCGTTTCGCGCTCCCCTGCAGGACTCGAAGCAATCGAATGCCTTTTGCCGGATGATGGCGGCGACGAACAAATCCTGCGCGGCTTGCCTGCAACTTCAGCAAAAACTGGCCGAAAGCGCCACGGACGAAGCGAAGACCCTGCAGTGCTATGCCGGCCTCACGGAGTCGGCGGTGCCGATTCGCGTCGGGGAGAACGTCCTCGGTTATCTGCAAACCGGTCAGGTACTGATGCAGAAGCCGTCACCGACGCGCGCGCGCAAGGTCGCCGCCGAACTCGGGTTCGAAAGCCAGCCGAACGCCGAAGCGCTGAAAAAAGCCTACGCGGAAACGCGGGTCGTCGCGAAAAAGCAATACGACGCCGTGGTGCGCCTGCTCACGATTTTTGCCGCGCATCTTTCGGCCCGGAGCAATCAGATCGTCACGCAAGAAGCCACCGCGGAAGCGCCCGTGATCGCCAAGGCCCGCGCATTCATCGCCGAGCATTTCGCGGAGGAAATCGCGCTCACCGACGTGGCGCGCGCCGTCAACACGAGCCCGTTCTACTTCTGCAAGCTTTTCAAGCAGGCGACCGGCTTGACGTTCACCGACTACTTGGCCCGGGTGCGGGTCGAGACGGTAAAGCAGATTTTGCTCAATCCGCACAAGCGGGTGAGCGAAGCGGCGTATGAAGCGGGCTTCCAATCGCTGTCGCAGTTCAACCGCGTGTTCCGCCGCATTGCCGGCGAGTCGCCGTCCACGTACCGCGACCGGCTGCATGGCCCGGGCGGCAGCATGGTGCGCGCCGCATAATTTTTTTGGGGATAGTGGACGCTTCAGGAAGGGCGAGGTCGTGGGGGCCTCGCCCTTTTCTTTGTCCGGATGTAATCCACGACGGACACAGGGGGCCGTTAGAGCGCAACGCCTTCGTCCGCTCCTCGCGCGATGGACCACCCGGCGGACCTCGAAGCAGCGGACGAGGGCGTCCGCGCTCCTGATCCCTTCAGTCGGATTCCTGCATCGCGAGTTGCGTCCTGGTAGGCAGCGCGTTTTTTCGGCTCCATGGAGTCTTCGTCTGCGCCCGCCCAACCGACCTCGCCGTTGTTTAACTGGCTCGATCAGCGAGCCGCGGGTGTGCTCGTCCACCCCACTGCGCTGCCAAGCGCCTATGGCGTCGGCGCCTTCGACGAAGCCGGGATCGCGTTGCTCGACACCCTTGTCGCCGCGGGGATCACCTATTGGCAGCTCTGCCCGCTCGGGCCGACGGGCTTTGGCGATTCGCCGTACCAGTGCTTCTCCTCGTTTGCCGGCAACCCGTACCTCATCGATCCCGCCGCGCTTGTCCGCGCCGGACTCCTGAAAGAAAGCGAGATCGCGCCCCTGCGCGGGTTAAGCGCGGATCGCGTCGACTTCGGCGCGCTGTACGAACGCAAACGCCCGCTGCTGTTTCAGGCGCATGCCGCGTGGAAGCGCGATGCGTCGCGGCCGCTCCCGTACGGCGACTTCGCGTCGTTCCGGCAAAAGAATGCCGGGTGGCTCGCCGGCTACAGTTTGTTCTCGGCACTGAAGGATCATTTTCAAGGCCAGCCGTGGTGGGAATGGCCCGCCGAAGTTCGATCGCTGGCGGCCGCCGAAAAATCCGCATTGCGACGCGAGGTCGCCGGGCGGGCCGAAGCGTACGAGTTCATTCAATACTTGTTCTTCGGCCAGTGGGCGGAATTGCGGGAGCAAGCCAGGAAACGCGGCATCCAGATCATCGGCGATGCGCCGATCTTCACCGCGCTCGATAGCGCCGATGTGTGGGCGGCACCGCAGCTTTTCCAACTGGATGCCAAGACCCATCGGCCGCTCGCCGTCGCCGGCGTTCCACCCGATTACTTCTCCGCCGATGGCCAGCTCTGGGGAAACCCGCTCTACGACTGGCCCGCGCATGCGGCGGAAGGCTATCGCTGGTGGCTGGAGCGGTTGCGGGCAAATTTCGCGTTGTGCGATGTCGTCCGCATCGATCACTTCCGCGGCTTCGAGGCATATTGGTCGGTTCCCGCCGCGGCGACGACCGCGCGCAGCGGCAAATGGATCACGGGGCCGGGGCTCGGATTCTTCGACGCCGTGCGCCGGGCGATGCCAAACGCAAAATTGATCGCCGAGGACCTCGGCCTGCTTACCCCGGCGACGATCGCGCTGCGCGAAGCAACCGGTTTGCCCGGCATGGCGGTGCTGCAATTCGCGTTCGGCGGCGCTGCCGACAATCTGTACCTGCCGCACAATGTGCGCGCGAACACGGTGATTTACTCTGGCACACACGACAACGATACGACGGCCGGATGGTATGCGAACGCCGATGAAAAGACCCGCGACCATGTGCGCCGCTATTTCCGCGTGAGTGGCCAGGAAGTCGCGTGGGATTTTATTCGCGCAGCCTATGCGTCGGTGGCGAACCTGGCGGTAATTCCGCTGCAGGACCTGCTGAGTCTTGGCAGCGACGCGCGGTTCAACACGCCCGGCAAGAGCCAGGGCAACTGGAGTTGGCGCTACCGGCCCGAGCAATTGCGGAGCGTGCATGACGGCTCGGCCAAGTACTTGAAGGAACTCGCTGCGCTCTACGGGCGCGAACCGGCGAAAAAAGCGAAGCCCGCCGCGGATCGTTAAAAGCGTAATTGCAGGCCGGGGTCTCCGAACCCCGCCGTTCGCGTCGGACGGTGCGCCGGATCGACCGGAGAGCAGACAGCGCAAGCAAGAGACCTTCACACCGCTTCTCCCGGCTTGAGAACGACGACAAAGCGGCACGCGCGTCTCGTTGCCTCGATGTAGGGCGGGGTTCGGAGACCCCGGCCCTACATCAAGCCGATGCGATTTGTCCCCAGGACGCTTTCCCATTCCGATGGATTCAATGTCGGCGGAGTCTTCGTACTCTGGTCTCCCCCGACATGGTGCGGAACCAAGATCGCCCTCGGCGGTTCTCACGGGCCACGTCCGTTCCAACTTCTCGGTTGCCCACCGCTTGCTTCAACGGTAACGCGGGGTCTTGCAGAGGACCAGATCGCACGTTCTACTCCGCTCCTTACCATGACCTCATTCTCCAAACTGCTCATCGCCCTGCTGGTCGCTGGCTGCGGCGCGCTTGTCGCCGGCTGCTCGACCAATAGCCCGAAGAACACGTCGATTCCCTGGGGCCAACCGGCTGCTTGGGAAGGCCAGATCCCCGGCATGGCGCAGCCCACCGGCCGCTAAGAGACCTTTCGATCGTCGAATCCGGCGCCGCACGCGCCGGATTTTTTGTTTGCCGACAAACGAGCGAGCCAGGCTATGACCTTAGAAAATCCCTCGCTGACGCCGAGCTCCGGGCATCTCTACGTCGTCGCCACGCCGATCGGCAATCTGGCGGATTTGACCGATCGCGCCCGCGCAATTCTCGGCGCCGTCGATCTGATTGCGTGCGAGGATACCCGCACCACCGGCGCGATGCTGACGCGGCTGGGCTTGCGGAAGGATCTCGTCGCTTATCACGAGCACAATGAAACCGAAGCGTCCGCTCGACTCGCGGATCAACTCGCCGCCGGAAAATCGATCGCGGTGGTCAGCGATGCCGGCACGCCGGCGCTGAGCGACCCGGGATTCCGCATCGTCCGCGAATGCCGCCGCCGCGGCTTGCCGGTGGTTCCAGTCCCGGGACCCAGCGCGCTGACGGCGGTGTTGAGCGCCAGCGGGCTGCCGACGAATGGCTTCTTGTACGTGGGATTTTTGCCGCCCAAGAGCGCCGCGCGCATCGCGTTTTTCGAAAAGTATCGCGCGTTCGATTATACCCTCGCGCTCTACGAAAGCTGCCATCGCATCGACAAGGCCGTCGACGAAATCGTGGCGACGCTCGGCGCGAATCGCGTCATCTGCGTCGCAAAAGAAGTCACCAAGCTGCACGAAACGTTTTTCGTGGGTCCCGCCGCCGACGTGCAAGCGCGGCTCGCCAAAGCCAGCCTCAAGGGAGAATTCGTCCTGTTGATCGCGCCCCAGGAATTTGGCCTGTAGCCTCGTTTTTGGGCGGACCAGCCCCGTCCCGCGCCCCGAAAACGGGTCTTTCCTTTTTCGGTCGTTTCGTGTGTTTCGTGGGTCGCATGTCCCACCCGGTCGCCGTCATCGATATCGGCAGCAACTCGATCAAGTTGCTGGTCGCGGCGCGCAATCCGGACGGGACGCTCGCGACCGTGCATCACCAAACGGTCGATGCCCGGATCAGCGCCGGGATATCTGCGACGGCACCCCAGCTCAGCGACGAGGGCATCGCCCGGGGAATCGAGGCGATCCGCACGCTCCTCGCCGAGGCGGGCCGCTTTGCTCCCGCCCGTACATTGTTGGTCGCGACCAGCGCCGTCCGTGACGCCCAGAACGTGGACACGTTCCGGGAACGAGTTCGCGCGGCGACCGAACAGGATGTCCGAGTCCTGACCGGGGTGGAGGAGGCAGCGTATATCGGTCGCGGATTGACGTGCGACCCGGCGTTGGCCGACCTGAACGACTTCTATGTTTTCGACCTCGGTGGGGGCAGCCTGGAATGCCTCGCGTTTCGCAACCGGCAGCTCGAACAAGCGGCTAGCTTGCAGCTCGGTTGCGTACGCTTGATGGAGAAGTTCATCTCCGATCCGAACAAAGCGCTCGGACGCACCGCCCGGTACCGGATCATGCAGCATGTGCATGACGAGTTGGTCCGCGGCGGCTTCAAGTTCTCGCTCCCGCACGAGACCGTCGCGGTCGGGACCGGCGGCACGATCACGACCGTGCGTGCGATCTTTGGCGCCAAGAATGAGACTGCATTGGAGCAGACGGACGCGTTCATCCCCCTCACGCAGCTCCGACTTTTGCTCACGCGTGTCAGCCGGATGACGCTGGCCGAGCGCCAGCACGTTCCCGGGCTGCCCGAAGCGCGCGCCGATATCTTTCCGACGGCTCTGGCGACGCTCATCGTGCTCGCCGACGTCGCGGCCGTCACCGGTTACCGTCATTCATTGTACAATCTTCGCTACGGGATCGCGGCGGAAGCGCTCGGCTGAGCCGCCGCGCTGCGACCTGTAGCTCCGAGACCGTAGCGGAAAGCGGCAGCTTTTCGTCGAAGGCGGCTCAAATGCCCGAAAACCTCACGGCTTGCGCAACATTTTACTCGGACCCGGAGGCGGGCTGCGGCCTCACCGCTTCGGCTTCGTCAGCTTGCGCAGCGATTTGATCAATTGCTGGAAGTCGTCGGGCAACGGCGCGCGGAGATCGAGCTCTTTGCCCGAGACCGGATGGGTCAACACCAGATGCTCGGCGTGCAGCATCACACGTTCGGGCTGCTTCGGCAGGCGAGGGTCGGCTTTCCAGCCATAAAGCGCATCCCCGAGGATCGGATATCCGAGCGACTTCAGGTGGACGCGAATCTGATGCGTGCGCCCGGTGAAGATTTGGCACCGTATCATCGCCGCGACATCGGCAAAGGCCTCGGCGCGCTCCCACGCCGTCCGCGCCGGCTTGCCGCCCTCACCTACCGTCATGCGGTGACGATGCGTCGGGTGACGCGCGATGCCGCGATCGATCGTGCCGCTCAAGAGCTGCGGCACGCCCGCCACCAGCGCCACGTACTCCTTCTTCAACGATCGCGTGGCAAATTGATCGGCCAGGGCGCGATGAGCTTGGTCATTTTTCGCGACGACAATCACGCCGGTCGTCTCCTTGTCCAGGCGATGCACAATCCCCGGCCGCTCGACGCCACCGATGCCGCTGAGTGAGCCAGCGCAATGCGACAGCAACGCATGAACGAGCGTGTCCTCTTCCGTCGCGGCCCCGGGGTGAACGACCATGCCCGCGACCTTGTTGATCGCCAGCATGTGTTTGTCCTCGTACAGGACGTTGAGCGGGATATCGACGGCCTTGAGCTCGGCGGCGACCACTTCCGGAAAGGAAAACTCGAGCACGTCGCCGGCCGTGACCACATGGTCGCGTTTCACCGCGGCGCCATGCGCTTTGACCAGCCCCGCATCGAACGCCCGCTGGATGGCCGTTCGGCTATGCTCCGGAAAGGCGGCCGCCAATGCCTTGTCGGCGCGCAGGCGCTGGATGCCGTCCGGAACGATGTAGGTTTGCTCAGCCATGCAGTGCGGCGCTTATCCCCGACAGCTTTTGTCGCAGGCGTAAAGCTCGGGCTGGCCACCCAGTCGTTTCACCGCGAAGCCGGACCGCGGCGCTAGCTCGCGCTCGCCGCCAAGCGATCGATTTCCGCAATCATGCTCTTGCGAGTGGCCGCTGGAACGTCCGCGACCTCCCAGCCGTTCCGCGCGATTTGCGCCAGCTCGTCACGCGAAAAGGTAAGCTCGGTCGCGAGTGCCTCGTATTCCTCGTTGATCGTATTCGCGAAGCACAATGGATCGTCGGTGCTGACGGTGCAGCGCACGCCCGCTTTCAGCAGCCGGCGGATCGGATGGTCCTTCAGCGAAGGCACGACCTGCAGGCCGACATTGCTCAGCGGACACACATCGAAGGTGACCGCACGCTCGGCGGCCAGCTTGACGACGGCCGGGTCTTCGATCGCGCGCACGCCGTGCTGAATCCGCGTCACGCCGAGTTGCTCAATGGCTTCGCGCACCCGCGGCGCCCCGTCGAACTCACCCGCATGCGCTTTCGTCACCTTGCCGGCCGCGCGCAGCCGAGCCCAAATTTTGCCGGTGTCGGGATGCGTGGGCATCGTCTCGTGCCCGTGCAAATCGACGCCCGCGAGGCCTTCCCATTTATGCAGCTGCTCGATCGTCGGCCGCATGTCGCCGCCGAAATCGCTGCGCAGCATCCCGGCAAAGATCCGGACTTCGAGGCCCGGCGGCACCGCCGAGCGGATCGCGGCAATGATTTCCGGGCCCGGCGTCTTGATGAATCCCGTGACGGGAAGATGAAAGCTCGTCTCGACGTAACGCACGTTCTGCGCGACGTGCTTGGCAAAGAGAACCTTCGCCGCGGCATGGTACCGCTCGGCCGAGGTGAACCACGGCAGCGCGTTGTCGAGCAGGATGCGTTCGAAATCGGGAAACGAAACGTAACGATAGCTGCGCGCGCGAAACTTGGGATCGGGGGGCCACTGCTCCGGCTGCCACTGCGTGAGCAATTCGTAGGGCAATGCGCCTTCCAAGTGCAGATGCGTTTCGGTCTTCGGCAGCGATTGGATGAAGTCGCGCATGGATGAGATCGTTTAACCACGAATGGACACCAATGGACACGAATCAGACCGCGGAACCCAGAGAAGCAGAATGCGATATTCCATGTGCTCGATGGGCGATTACTTGGTAAGCCCGGAGTCCGTTCCGCGCCGCGGCCAGCAGCGAAGTCCCCGCCCTATCCATTGCGGCTCACGGAATCTGCTCCGAATTCGTGTCCCTTCGTCTCCATTCGTGGTCACCTTTTTCCGAGCAGGTATTCGGGGTTGAGCTTGTGGAGCGCTTTCGGGACGAAGACGCCGTCCTTGCGGATCAGTTTCCCGTCGAACCAGATTTCGCCGCCGCCGTATTCGGGTCGTTGGATGCAGACCATGTCCCAATGCACCTGGGACTTGTTGCCGTTGCCGACCGTTTCGTAGGCCTGCCCCGGAGTGAAATGGAAAGACCCGGCGATTTTTTCGTCGAAGAGAATGTCGCGCATCGGCTCCAGGATGTGCGGGTTAAAGCCGATCGCGAACTCGCCAATGTACCGCGCGCCCGCGTCGCTGTCTAAAATATCGTTGAGCCGCGCCGTGTTCGTCGACGTCGCCTCGACGATCCGTCCTTTTTTGAACGCGAGCCGAATATTGTCGAACGAGGCGCCGAGATAGACCGTCGGCGCATTGTACTGGATGTGCCCTTCCACGCTATCGCGGACTGGGCAAGAGAACACCTCGCCGTCGGGAATATTGCGCAAACCGCCGCATGGCTGCGCGCCGATCCCTTTGATCGAAAACCGCAGGTCAGTGCCGGGTCCCTTGATGTGCACGCGATCGGTGCGCTTCATCAAGTCCGCCAGCGCCTTCATGCCCGGCGCCATGCGCGAATAATCGAGCGTGCAGACCTTGAAGTAAAAGTCTTCGAACGCCTCGGTGCTCATCCCGGCTTGCTGGGCCATCGCCGACGTCGGCCAGCGCAGCACCACCCATTTCGTTTTGCCGACGCGGTAATCCAGCACGGGCTTCATCAAGCGCGACACGAGCTGAACGCGTTCCGGCGGAATATCCGACGCTTCGAAAATATTATCGGAGCCGCGCAGCGCGACGTACGCATCCATCTTCTGCATCCGGGCGAGCTCGACTTCCGCGTGCGGGGCGTACTGGCCCTCCTCGGCACCGAGCGTCAGCTCGCGCGTCACGCGCGCCCGGTGGATTTGCACATACGGGTAAGCGCCACGCGCGCGCGTGGCGCGCACGAGCGCAATCACCATCGCATCGGGAACGTCGAACGCATCGATCAGGACGCGCTCGCCCTTCTTGAGCGCGGTCGAAAATCCGGTGAGACCCGCGGCCAGTTCGTTGAATCGTGGATCGATGATCATGGAGCCGCCCACTAACGCCCGGGTCCGATTTTCTCGCAAGGGGGAAAGATTTTAGGGCCTAGGAGCTAGGAACAAGGTTCTAGGGTCCGGGATTCGGAGTTCTCACTTTCCGCATCCGCGTCGATCGCGTCATTCGCGGGCAACTGGATTCAAAACCCGACCATTCGCCCCTCTGACCGGCCGCGCGTGTCTTGCGGAAAGCAAATCCGCCCGACCGCTTCATCGAAGTCGGCTGCGCCGCGAATAATGTCGATCTCGAGGCGCAGATAATAGAGCGGCATTGGACAGACGAGATTTTCAGCAATCCGCACCGCGTCTTTTTCCGTCGTGACCAGGCATTCCGCTCCGTCCGCGCGGGCGGACGCGAAAAGCGCGGCGAGGTCTTCGTCCCCATAGCGGTAATGATCCAAGAAGCGCTCGCGGCCGACCAAAAGCGCACCGAGGTCGCGGAGGAATTTCTCGAAACTTTCGGGCGTCGCGATCCCGCTGAAGGCGAAAACGCGGCGGCCCTTGAGGAACGTCAGCGGCTGCCGCGCTTCGCTGTCCGTGAGCGCCGGACCGAACCGCCGCAAGTATTGCGGCCGATGCGTGCACTCGATCACGTCGACGCCGGGGTTGTGCTCTTGGATGACGCGCTCCAGCTCGGTGTCGCGGTCGCCATTGGATTTTGTGAGGAAAACATAGCTCGCGCGTCGCAGGTGCTTGATCGGCTCGCGCAAGACGCCGCGCGGCAGCAGATGGCCGTTGCCGAACGGGTTGGTCTTGTCGATCAGCAGGAGATTCAACCGGCCCTTCAGCGGCATGTATTGGAAGCCGTCGTCGAGCACGAGCGTGTCGCAGCCGAAGCGCTTGATCGCGTATTCGCCCGCTTTCACCCGATTCTTGTCCACGAGGACAATCACTCCCGGCAAATTGCGCGCGAGCATGTACGGCTCGTCGCCCGCTTCTTCGCTATCGAGCAAGACCCGTGTGCCGTCGCTCACGACGCGCGGCGGCGGCTCTTTCGTGTGCGTGAGCGAATACCAGAATTTCTTCCACACCGGCGGCGCCTTGGATTTATAGCCGCGCGAGAGAATGGCGACCTTGCGTCCCCGATCGCGCAGCGCGCGGGCGAATTTTTCGACCACCGGGGTCTTACCGGTGCCGCCGGCGGTAAGATTACCGACGACGACCACGAGGCAGCCGAGCGGGTGGTCGTGCAGAATTCGATTCTGATAAAGCCAGAGCTTCAACTGCGCGCCGGCGCTCCACACCCATGACAGCACCTGCAAAAAGGCGCCAAACAGCGCCGGCCCCGCCCCGGCCCGGCGGCCGTGGATCACGTCGATCGCATAGAGCTCGAGCGCGGTGATCTGTTTTTTCAGCCAAGGCTGCGACATGGATTGCCGAGATTGAAGGTTGACGCCCCTGGCCGCGTAAACTGTTTTCGCAACGCCTACGCGCACTCACCATGAGCTACAAATTGTTCATTCCCGGCCCAATTGCCGTCTCGGAGAAAACCCTCCGGGCGATGGCCCAGCCAATGATCGGGCATCGTAGCACCGATTTCGTCGCGCTGTACCAATCCATCCAGCCCGAACTCCAGGCGCTCATGTACACGAAAGATCCCGTGTACCTCTCGACGAGCAGCGCGTGGGGCTCCATGGAAGGCGCGCTTCGCAACGTCGTGCAGAAAAAAGTGCTGAACTGCATGAACGGCGCATTTTCCGACAAGTGGAACGACGTCGCGCTCCGCGACGACAAGCAGACCACCGCGTTGAAGTTCGAGTGGGGCCAGCCGGTCGATCCCGAGGCCGTGCGTGCCGAGTTGTCGAAGGGCGGCTACGATGCGATTACGCTGATCCACAACGAGACCTCGTGCGGCTGCATGAGCGATCTTCCGGCGATCATGAAGGTGCTGCGCGATTTTCCGGACGTCATCTCCATCGTCGACACCGTCAGCTCGTTCAGTGCGCTGCCGATCAAGAAGGACGAACTCGGCATCGACGTTCTCATCACCGGCACGCAAAAAGCGCTGGCGATGCCCCCGGGCCTTTCGCTCATCTCCGTTTCGAAGCGCGCGCTGGATCGCGCCGCCAAGACGCCGGGCCGCGGCTATTATTTCGACTTCGTGGAATTTCAGAAAAACCATGAAGCCGGCATGACGCCGAGCACGCCGGTGATCTCGTTGATCTATGCGCTCAAGTCGAAGATCGAAGACTTCAAGGCGGAAGGGATCGAGAATCGCTACGCCCGCCACGCGCGGTTGAACAAGACCGTGCGCGACCACGTGCTCGCGAAAGGTTTCAAGTTGTTCCCGAAGGTTGGCTACGGCTCGGTGACGCTGAACTGCTTTGCGAACACCTTGAACTACGATCTCGCGGCGCTGAACAAGACGCTCAAGTCGAAGCACAAGCTCGTGATCGATGGCGGCTACGGAAAGCTCAAGGGCAAGACCTTCCGCATTTCGAACATGGGCGACGAGACCGACGAAACGATCGCAACGATGTTGAAGGCGTTCGATTCCGCCCTCGCCGAAACGCCGAAGGTAGCGGCCGCTTAAAAGCGCCATCCACGTTCTCCTTTTCGAAGGGCCGTCGCTTCGCCAGCGAGGGCCCTTTTGTTTTGCGACTTGTGGTCCGCGTACGCGAACACTGGATCGCGGCCATTCGCGGCAAATCCCGGCCTCTGCCGTCGCATCCCTGCTCTTCCTTTACGCACAGGAACCGTGCAACAGCTGTTGCACCGACCAGCATGCAGATTGGATTTCCGCCTTCGGAAAATGAGTAATTACGATTTGTCGTTTTTGCAGATCCGTGCAACAGCTGTTGCAGCGATCTGCACGGAGTGTCGGGTCGGGGACGCGGGGTTTTGCGGCTCGGCCGAGCGCGAATCCGAGGTGGCGGGCGATTAACGGTCGGAACGATGCAGCGCGTGCAGCCCGACGCATTGCCGAGGAAAAGCAGCGGCGTAATTGCGGGCCGTAAGAGGACGCCAGCCATCGTCATATCGCGTCGGTTCCGTTGACTGAACCTGCTCGTGATTGAGCAACCCGGTCGCGCCACCGCTCAACAAGTCTAACGCTTCACGATAGCCTTCGAACGTGCTGACATCGACGTATGCCATACCGGCGCATATGCCGAGCGCTTGAGCGCCGTCGGCGAGATAGGCACTCACCAAGCTTCCCAGGGATTCGTCACGACGGCTGCGACGCGACCATAACGTGTGCAGGCCATGAAAAGTGGTGCCGTCCATTTTAACGCCGCCCCACCGCCACGAAGAGCGATGTTGGGGGTGCTGCACTTCGATTTCCAGCACGCCGCCAGCGTCATCAGTCACGACCGTCTCACTGGAGTGCGGTCGCTTGGTCGGGAAAAGCAGGAACGACAGACCACGGTCCGGCAGGAGGGAGAAGCCGTCGACGGGAAACCAAAGGCTGTCCCCTCGCCCGATCAGCACCCGTTCATCCGGAGCGATTATCGGCAGAGCCCGAAATAAAGCGTCGCACCATCCCGCCGGCTTGGGCTGCAGGGCGTACACAATGTCCACGCCGTCGACGCATCCGCCAAAATAGTCCACGATATCGGACTTGCCGGGCGAAAGGACGAAACAGAGCTTCGTCGCCCCACCGGCGATCATCCGCTCCACCATATGCGCGCTTACCGCACGAGGCCGCTCGAGGTCGTCGTCGAATCGGCTGCGCAGCGGCCACAACTCATGGGAAAAGCCCAACGGCTTCGTCGAACCGCTCGTGCCCACCGCCGAAATGATGCCCCACGTGCTCATAAACAGCGTCACCGTTCGACACGGCAATGCCGTTATCGGCCACCCCAAAAGTGAACCATCTCCTACTGCCTCGCCCCCGGGCATACGCCCCACGTGTTTGCGGGGCGTCCAACAGCACTTACGCCGACCATTGAGGGCGCCGCGCCTGTACGCCGCGGTTGATTGCTGCGCCTCGGATCGCTCCCCTCATGCGACCCCGCCGGCGACCGCGCATTGTGCCGCGGTGGGGGCGTCGCACCGGCGCGCGGCGTTTTCTTCTCCGCCGGTAAGCCGAGAATAAGCATCAGCCCGAGCGCGAGGCCGCAGCCGTAAGAAAGCGGCGCCATATCCGCAGGATGTTCAGTCTTCATCACCTGCGATACTACACGGATTCGACTCCTTCCGGGCGGTGCAACCGCGGGGATTCTTCGCGACACAGATACAGTACACTGCGCCGCGTGCCGGCCGATACAGTTGCCCCCCCCCGACACGTCTACGCTGCTTTCAGCGAGCGGGGCTAACGGCTATCGTAGCGGCTGCATCACGCCCGTACGTTCGTCATGCAGGAGAGAGGTGTCCAATCCATCGAGCACGATCACACCTTGCAGCGAGGAGATCATCGCGGCTTCGCTCCACTGCCACACGATTTGGCCCTGTGGATCGAACTCGAGCAATTGAACGCCCGAAGCGCCATGACCGGGGCCGTGGTCCTGCCAGTTTGCGACCACGATATGGGCATTCGGCAGTCGCTGGAACATCGCATAAAAAAACGGCCGCACCGCCGCAGGAACTTGTTCCTTGGTGCCGAACTTACGCACCACGGCACCGCTGGCGTCGAGCTCGATCATGAACGCGCCATAACCTGCCGACGCGATCGTATGCCCGTTGGGCAGGCGCAATGCTTTCCAGGCGTGGAGAAATCCGTCGACCGCAAATTCGCGCAGCGCGGTTCCCGATGCGTCCGTCTCGCGCACGCGCGTATTGCACATCATGAGGAAGGTCCCCGCCGCCGTCTCCCGGATGAGTCGGACGTAATCGCCTTCAAGCGTGCGCTGCGCAATGACCTGGTCGGCGGCGTCGAGCTCTGCCACTACTACACCGGTGGCGCCGAGCAGATTGACGCCCGCAAGCCGGGTGTGACCGCTCGGCAAACGCCGCACTGACGTTACGCCCGTGAACGACGTGACGGTTTTCTCCGCCCGACCGGAAGCGAGGTCGAACTCGGTGTAGCCGTGATGATGGCCGATGAGGACGCGGCCGCCACCCACGAGCTGCATGTCGCGCGCTTGCGGCTGGCCCAGTGACACGACCCAATTGCGTCGGGCGTCGCGCTCGTCGACGTGGAGCAGCGTCCCCAAACCCTCGTCGATGGCGACGAATTCGTGGCGAATGTTTCCGTTCATTCAGCGCAAAACGTGAGCGGCGCCCCACGGCAAAGCGAGCCCCGGAATTCCGAATTCTGGATTCCGATTTCGGATTGCAGCAGGCGAAGCCCGGAAAATTCAGCGCCCTTCAAGTCATGGCGGCGGCCGGACAACTTCGCCACGTTTGCTCATCCCGCGACACGCGTCGCAATTCGCGCTGGACGCGTTTCGGGTTCGCGCGGAACGTACCGCGGACACGTATCCTCGCGATTTTACCGCCCGAACCTTTCGCCTCTGCGCCATGAGCTTTCCCGCCTTCTCCCTCCGCGCATTCACCCGCGTCCTTCTCCTTTTCACCGCGTTCCGCGCGCCCGCTGCTCACGGTGCCGACCGCGCCGAAGCCGCGGCCGCCCACGCCACGTCGTCGACGACAAGCCCCGCGGTTGCTTGGCCGTTGGAAAATGCGTTCCCTCGCCCCAGCGCTCAAAACGTCTGTCCCGATACGCCGCTGCGGCTCGTCTTCGCAGGGCTTCCCGCGCTCGGGAGCAGCGGAAAGATCCATATCGTCGACGCCGCGACCGGGAAGGACGCGGACACCATCGACGTCGGCGTTCCGGTTGCGACCAAGACCATCGGCGGTGAGCCCAATTACCGGTATCGCCCCATCATCATCTCAGATGGCGAAGCCACTCTTTACCCCCGCAACGGCGCTCTGGCGTACAATACGACGTATTATGTAACCGCCGACGCCGGCGTTTTCAAAATTGCCGGCGTTCCGTCCGCGGCGCTCGAGCGATCGAGCGGCTGGACCTTCACGACGAAGCGCTCGGGCCCGACCGCGGGCACCACACCGCTGACGGTGGCCGCGGACGGCACGGGCGATTTCTGCACGGTGCAGGCGGCCATCGATTTCGTTCCCGCCGGCAACACCGCGCCGACCACGATCAATATCCGCCGCGGGCTCTACACGGAGATCGTCTTCTTCACCAACAAGCATGCCCTGACGCTGATCGGCGAGGATCGCCGGCAAACGGTCATCGCGTACGCCACCAACGATCGGTTCAACCCCACGAACGGAAATCCGTTCGGCGGAAATGCGCCCTCGCCCGCCAGCGCGCGCCTCGGCGGCAACATTTATCATCGCGGCGTTTTCCTCGCCCACGGCGTGAACGACCTCGTGCTCGCGAACCTGACGGTGCGCAACACCACGCCCCAGGGCGGCTCACAGGCCGAGGCGATCATCCTCAACGGCACACCCAATGCCCGCGCCATCCTCAAGGACGTCGACCTGTACAGTTACCAAGACACCCTGCAAATCAACGGGCAGGCGTACCTGAGTGGCTGTTACATCGAAGGCGACGTCGATTTCATGTGGGGCACCGGGCCGTGCTTCTTCGACCACTGCACGTGCCGGGCGCTGCGCTCCGGCGCGTACTACACCCAAATCCGCAACCCCGGCACGAATCACGGGTACGTATATGTCGATTGTACGTTCGACGGAGCGCAGGGCATCATGGGCAATTATCTTTCGCGCATCGGCACCGGCCGCTTTCCGCACAGCGAGGTCGTCCTGATCGACTGCACCTTGACGACCGCGGTGCATCCGACCGGGTGGCAATTCCAAGGCGGCCGCGAAGGCAACGAGCGCGATCCGGCAAGCGTGCATTTCTGGGAGGCGAACAGCCGCAATCCCGGGGGCGAGCCGGTCGACGTTTCCTTCCGTCTGCCCGGCTCCAAGCAGCTCACGGCGCCCACGGACGCGACGACCATTGGCGATTACCGCAATCCCAGCTACGTCTTGGGCGGAGATTGGAATCCGCGCGCCACGGCGATTTTTTCCCCGTCCACCCCGCCATCGAATGCAGCCGCCGCGGAGGCCGGACAGCCCGGTCTGACGCCGCAACCGAAGAACCAACTCGTCCTGCTTGGCACGACGGCGACCTTGCGCGCCACGGCCTCCGCGCAAGGCGCAGCCGTTTCCGTGCAATGGTATAAAAACGGCCATGCGATCCCGCATGCAACGAACGCCACGTTGCGCATCGATCGCATGACTTGGGACGATGCCGCCGTGTACACCGCAATCGCGCGCGACGCTGCAGGTCACACGAGCAGTGCGTCCGCGCCAACGACGCTCACCGCGATTGCGCCGCAGGCCTCGCCCGCGCCGGTCTTGCCGAATATTCCAGCGAAGACGTTCGAAATCACGTCGTTCGGAGCCGTCGCCGACGGCGCAACCGACAACACCGCCGCCATCCAGAAAACGATCGCCGCGGCCCAAGCCGCCGGCGGCGGCACCGTCCTCGTTCCGGCCGCCGCGAAGCCTTTCCTGTGCGGGCCAATCGCGCTCGCGAGCAACATCGAGCTCGAAGTGGCCACCGGCGCAACGTTGCGTTGCCTGCCCTATTCGCCCGAACCGAGGCCTGGCGCTTATCCAGCGCGCGCTGGCAGTTACGCCCATTTCATCACGGTGAACGGAGCGCATGACGTTGCACTTACGGGCGGCGGCACGATCGACGGCGACGGCGAAGCCTGGTGGGCGGCCTATCGCCAACATCGAGATATGCCAACCCGGCCGTTTCTCGCGCGCTTTTCCAAGTGCGAACGGGTGCTCGTCGCCGGACTTACCTTTACGCGTTCGCCGATGTTTCACGTCGCGATCAACGCCGACCACCTCACGGTTTTCGGCGTCACGATCGATACGCCGGACGGGACACCGAACACGGACGGGATCGATCCGTCGGGGTCGCACCACCTCATCCAGAACTGCGTGGTTTCCTGCGGGGACGACAATGTCGTGATGAAGCCCGGCAGCGCGTTTTGCAGCGACATTTCGGTCGCCGATTGCGCATTCGGGGAAGGTCACGGGCTATCCGTCGGCGGCCAATCGAATCGCGGCCTCGATGGGATGACGGTCAAGAATTGCTCGTTCGCCGGCACGACCTCCGCGCTGCGGCTCAAAGCCGATCCGACGCAAGGAGGCGAGGTGAAGAACATCAGCTTTTCCAATCTCACGATGGATCACGTCATGTACCCCATCGTGTTGTACAGCTACTACAACAAGGTCGGGAATCCCGCCGCGATCCGCGGCCGAGATCAGACGACACCCGAGAAAGTACGCGATTGGAATGCGACTCCGCCCCACGATTTGCCGTCGCGCACGATGCCGTCTTGGAAAAACCTGTCGGTTTCAAATCTGGTTTCGGGCAACACGAAAGGCTACAGCATCATCTGGGGCCAGCCGGTCGACGGGTATCTGATCGAGAACGTAAAGCTGACGAATGTCCGGATCGCGGGTTCGCCCGGCTTCGAAGTGTATAACGCGGCGAATGTGCAGTTCGCCGGCGACTCGGACGTCGGCAAGCTGATCGTGGCGAACGGGCTCGTCGTCGCGCGACAACCGCAAACCCAAGCGATCGCGGCCGGCGGCGATGCGACCTTCACCGTTGCGGCCGAAGCCGGCGAAACCCCGGTGCGCTACCAATGGACTTACAATGGCGAAGCGCTGGCCGACGGGACGCGGGGCGACGGGACCGTCGTCGCCGGAGCGACGACCGCCACGCTCACCGTGCAACATGCCAGCGCGAGCGCAGCGGGAAAATATGCCGTCGTCGTTTCCGCGAGTCTCGATCGGTATGACCCAGCGACCAAGGCACTCGTCCCCGCCAGCCTGCCCGTCAAGGCGACGACCGGTGCGGCGGTGCTCACCGTTGCCGCGGTGAAATAGCCGGAGAAAACGCGGGGCCAACGCGTCAAAACAAAAAGCGCCGGTCGAGAGACCGGCGCCAGAGAGAACGTTCGCGCGGCGAGCGCGCGAGAAAACGAGCTTACTTGACCAGGTTTTTCAGCTCGTCCGTGTGCGCGAGATGCTGCTCCAGCTTCGGGAGGGTCTTGCGCGCGAACTCGACGAGTTCCGGATCGCTGCCGTTCTTGGACTCGTTGCTGAAGAGGTCGATCGCCTCTTTGTGGTCGGCGATCATCTTCTTCACGTAATCGCGATCGAAGTCCTTCGCGTCTTTCTTCGACCACTTGTTCGAGTTCTTGTCCTTGTCTTCCTTGAGCGTCACGCCTTTCGCGGCGGCGATCGACATCAGCTCTTGGTTCGCCTTGGTGTGGTCGTCGACCATCATCTGGGCGAGATGCTTCACGTCCGCGTTCGTCGCGCGCTCGACGGCGACCTGCGAAATCTCGACCTCTTCGCGGCCGGACTCGGCGGCTTTTTCGACGAAACGACGATCCGCATGTTTCAGCGAGCTGGTGTTCGCGTTATGGTCTTTGTGGTCGGCCTTGTGATCCATGTGATCGGCGTGGTCAGCCGTGGACAGGGTCGCATTGCCCGCAGTCGTGTTCGTGTCGTTAGCGGACGAGGCCGAAGCGGCGAATGCCGCCGCGCCAATCGTGGCGGCGACCGCACAGGTCACCGCGCGGAACGAACGGTAGAGAGGAGTGGTGGAGGTAGTTTTCATACCTCACCATGGTGCGATACTGGCGCGCGTAGTTCCCTTGTTACCAAGCAACAGCGGCAATCGAGCCCCTCAATAAAAACGCCGCAGCGGTAAAGATCGCTGCGGCGGCGGATGACTAGCTGGACTTGCCAGTCCCGGATTTTCGCTGCGAAAGCAGGCGGGCTTCGTAGTCATTAACCGGCGGGTGGCCCTGAGCGAACCACCACTGCGCGATTAAGCCAAGATAGCCTCCTTGGGTTTCTTCAATCAGCCGCGCGCGCTCATTGATCAACTCGTGGAGCGTATCGGGGACACGGGCATTGATTTGTTTTTTCTGACCCATGGTAAGTTAAAACGGAAACCGGAGAAAAACGGTCGATTCTACAAAAAGCACCTGGAATTTTGCTACACATACGTAGCTAACCATCGCAGTTGGTTTACTCAACCGGCTGGTTTTCAGGCGCTTGCTAGGCAGCGTTTCCTTCAGACACGCCCGATGTAGCACAGTTCAGAGGATGGGGTACTTACCCACTCGCCAGCGGCGGTCGAACATCCTTTGTCGCGAACAAATTGTCCGGGCGTGTGAGTCGCCCATCCGCAATTCCCCTAGGCGATGACCGGAGGTTTAAGGCCTTCGAAGGCCTCGACTCGATTGGGCGCCCTCGAAAATATCAGCCCTTCCGGCACGTATCGCGTTCCCCTCCCGCGTCTCTGCTGCCTCTCCCTCCTAATGTGCAGCACACCTCTCGTTCTGTTGGTCGAAGATTCAGACGACGACGCCTTTTTTTTCCGGACGACGCTGCGAAAATGCGGAGCAAGCTGCGAGTTGGTCCACCGCGATAATGGGGGGACGGCGCTTGATTATTTCAAGGGCGTGGAGACCGGCGCGACGCGGCGGCCGGATCTCGTGTTCCTGGATCCGACGCTGCCGACGTTGAGTGGTTTTGAGATCCTGACCTGGTTGCACGAGCGGCCGCTGGCCGAAGCGTTGCGCCTATTCGTACTAAGTGGATCGGAACACAACGGCGATTTCGCCCGGGCCGAAGCGCTCGGCACGGCGGGTTATTTCGTGAAGCCGATCTCCGCCGAGGATCTTCGCGCGACGCTGGAGGAACTGAAGCCCGACCGGACCGCCGACTCACTACCCGGATGAGCGACGACCGCTTCGAGTTGAAAGCAGAGCTGCTGGACGACTTTTTCGCCGAGTGCGATGAACAGCTGGCCACGATGCGCGAACAACTGGCCACGCTCGATGCCGCGGTGGGGAGCGGCCAGGTGAACCCGCCGGCCCTCGAAATCCTGTATCGCACGCTCCATTCCTTCAAAGGAAACGCGGCGATCGTCGGTTTGGCCGCCGCCGAACAGCTGGCCCACGCCGCCGAAGACGTGCTCCGCCGCCTGACGCGCGGTGAAACGCGGCTGGAGGCAAGCGTGCTCGACGTGCTCGGCCAAGTCGGCCAGCGGCTCGACCAACTCGTTTCGGCGTTCCGCCTGCGGCAACCCGAACCAGAAGCGACGGACCTTCTCGCTCGCCTGCGGTCGGCGCCAGCGTCACCCATCGCCCTGGAG
>CBINOT010000096.1:0-22500 GCA_966252355.1 uncultured Opitutus sp.
CTGGTTTCGACTGGTGGAACGTTGAAAACGAGCTAGGGTGGCCGAACCGCGTATGAAGAACTTCTTTACGTCGATGCTGGGCGCTCTCGTCGCGCTCGTCCTTTTCTTTGGCGGATGCTTTTTGCTCTTCGTGGGCTTCGTCGCCGCGGTGGCGACGCTGGGCGGAAAGAAGGAGTACACGGCCGATTTCGACAAGGGCTCGTACTTGGTGCTCGATCTGTCGGCCAATATCACGGATGCGCCGGAGCCGGTCGATCTCGGCATTTTCAGCTCGCGACACGACACGATGCAGCTCCGCACGATCACGCACGCGTTGCACGCGGCGGCGAAAGACGAACGGATCGCGGGCGTCTACATCAGCGGGGATCTGTCGCAAGCGAGCTTGGGCTCGGGTTACGCCGCGTTGCGCGAGGTGCGTGCCGCCATCAACGATTTCAAGGCCACGGGCAAGCCGGTCGTCGCTTATCTTACCTTTGCGACGACGAAGAGCTATTACCTCGCCTCCGCGGCGAGCGACCTCGTGATTGACCCCTATGGCGTGATCCTGATGCCCGGGCTGGCTACCGAACCGATGTTTTTCGCGGGCGCGTTCGAGAAATACGGCGTTAACGTGCAGGTCACGCGCGTCGGCAAATACAAGTCGGCGGTCGAACCGTTCATTCGGCGCGAGATGAGCCCCGAGAATCGCGAGGAAATTCAAAAACTGCTTAACGATGTCTGGGGCGGGATCCTGGCCGACATCGGCCCTAGTCGCGGAATCGCGCCGCAGAAAATTCAAGCGACCGTCGATCGCGAGGGCATGATCCGCGCCGATGTGGCCAAGACCAATCGGCTGGTCGATCGCGTGGCGTATCGCGACGAGGTTTACGACGGCCTGAAGGCGAAAACGGGGCGCGCAGGCTCGAAGCGTCCGTTCAAGCAGGTGGCGTTGGAGGAATACGCGAAGTCGGTGAAGGATATAACGGATTCGCCGCGACCTGACGGCGAGCTTCCGGCCGGCGGCGGGTCGGGCCGCGTTGCCGTGGTGTATGCCGAAGGCGATATCGTCGACGGTGAAGGGGAGCGCGGCGAGATCGGCAGCACGCGATTCTCCCGGGAGCTGCGGCGGCTGCGTCAGGATAGCAGCGTGAAAGCCGTTGTCTTGCGTGTGAATAGCCCAGGTGGCAGCGCGTCGGCCTCCGAAGTCATCCAGCGCGAAGTGCGCTTGATGAAGCAGACCAAGCCAATCGTCGTCTCGATGGGCAGCTACGCCGCGTCGGGCGGTTACTGGATCTCCACGTACGGCGACCGGATTTTCGCGGAACCGACGACGATCACGGGCTCGATCGGCGTCTTCGGCATTCAGTTCGACGTCCAGAAACTCGCCGGCAATTTTGGCATTACGTTCGATCGGGTGAAGACCGGCAAGTACGCCGACGCCCTCACGATCGCGCGACCCAAGACCGACGAAGAACTGGCGATCTTGCAGCACATGGTCGATTGGATCTACGAGCAGTTCGTGACGAAGGTTTCCGAGTCGCGAAAGCTGAAACGCGAGCAGGTGGAGGAGATCGCGCAAGGACGCGTTTGGTCCGGCGCCGAAGCGAAGAAAATCGGGCTCGTCGACGAGCTCGGCGGGCTGGATGCCGCGATCGCATACGCGGTGAAAAAAGCCGGACTCGGTGCGAATTATCGCTTGGTCGAGTACCCGCGGCGCCGGGAGCTCGTCGAGTTGCTGCAGGAGCTGATGGAGAAAAACCGGCCGAATCGGGCCGACAGCACGAGCCTGACCGCCAAGGTGGCGCAGCGACTCGACGAGGAGTTCAAAACGTTGCGGTCGCTCAACGACCCGCAAGGTGTCTACGCGCGGTTGCCGATGAATCTTTCGATCCACTGATGTCCACCTCCCAACACACTCTCGCGCGCGATTGCGCTGCGACCGTCATCCCGGCAGGCAACACGGTTACGCTGCCCAAGGGCGCCGCTGTCTTCATCGTGCAGACGCTCGGCGGCAACGTCACCGTGCGCACTGACGATGGCTTGTTTCGTATTGCCCGCGGCGATGTCGATGCGATCGAAGGCTACGTCGCGGCGCCGGTTGCCGCCACCGACGCCACGCCGCACGGGGGCGAGTTCACGGAGAAGGCGGTTTGGGAGGCATTGAAGACCTGCTTCGATCCGGAAATCCCCGTCAACATCGTCGACCTCGGATTGATCTACGATATGGCGATCGAGCAGACGCCGGCGGGCGGGCATACGATCGAGGTAAAGATGACTTTGACCGCGCCGGGTTGCGGCATGGGGCCGGTGATTGCCGAGGATGCGCAGCACAAGATTGCCGCGCTGCCCACGGTCGAGTCCGCCAAAGTTCACATCGTTTGGGACCCGCAATGGACCCCGCAGATGATCTCAGCCGAAGGCCGCAAGATCCTCGGTCTCGAGTGATTCGCCTGGCGGAGCGGCCGCCCCGGCCGTTTCGTTGAAGCGCTAGCGAGCGGACGAGGACGTCCGCGTTTCAAAGAGGCCGGGCACTCGCGACCGACTCCGTTACTTCGCGGGTGAGACCCCTTCGCTCGTTTGGATCACGCGTTGGATCGAGCCGTCGGGATTGTAGGTCAAGTAATCGATGCAGACCGAGCGGTGATAGCTGCTGCCGATGAGCGGCGTGCCGCCGTTGTGATAGATGAAGTACGACTTCCCTTTGTAGTCGATAATCGCGTGATGGATCGTGTTGCTGTTGCCGGCGATCTCCGCGATCAATCCGCGATACGTCCAAGGCCCCGTGATGCTCTTGCTGGTCGCATAAGCCGTTTTTTCCGGGAATCCGGTGGAGTAGGAGAGGTAGTACAAGTCGCCTCGCTTATGGACCCAGGGCGCTTCCGTGAAGTCCGGGATGTCGACCTTTTGGATCGGCCCGTCCGCCTCGATCATGTTTGGCTTGAGTTTGATGTAGCGGCAACGCTGGTTGCCCCAGAACAGATAGGCTTGGCCATCGTCGTCGATAAACACGGTGGGATCGATGTCGTCCCAGCTGATTTTCACGTCGGTGGTCATATCGTTCGTGATGATGGCGGAGCCACGCGCGTCCTTGAAGGGGCCGGTGGGGCTATCCGATACGGCAACCCCGATCGCTTTGCCAGGGATGGTGGCGTGCGAGATGGCCACGTACCAATAGAACTTCCCGTCGCGTTCGATCGCCTGACTCGCCCACGCGTCGCCCGAGGCCCACTTGAAATCCTTTACGTTCAGGACCGCGCCGTGAGCCGTCCAATTGACCATGTCGTCGGACGAATAGCAGAGCCACTCGTTCATGAAATAACGTTCCTGCTTTTCCGGCGCTTCGTCATGTCCGGTGTAGAGGTAGACACGATTCTTGTGCACCAGCGCCGCTGGATCTGCGGTCAGCTTTTCGGTAATCGCCGGATTCGCCGCGCGAACGGAGACGATCGACGCGGCAAGGCAGGAGCCAACGACGAGAGCATGATGGAACTTCATAGGGGCAAAAGAAGAGAACCGCTACTAAAGCGAGCGCGGGCTCAACGGGGAAGGCCCGCGCTTCAGGACCGTTCACTGGCGCTCGCGCGAGGCGCCGCGCTCCTCCCGCCCACGCAACGAGGCCACTGCTGGCATGGCGTTCAATGGTGCGACGACGCCGCCGGTTCGGGCGGGGGAGAAGCATGCGGCGCCGGCGGATGCGTACGTGGCGCGGGCTTGCTTCCGCCGCTGATCCGCTCGACGAGGTAATACATCACCGGGATCAGGAAAATCGCGAGCAAGGTCGCGGCCAGCATTCCGCCGATCACCGCCGTGCCCATGACCCGCCGTGCCACCGCGCCGGAACCGCTGGCCAGCCACAGCGGAACGCAGCCCAGCACAAACGCGAACGAGGTCATCAAGATCGGCCGCAACCGCGTGCGCGCGCCTTCCAGTGCGGCTTCGACGAGCGAGGCGCCATGTTCGCGTCGGCTCCGCGCGAACTCGACGATCAAGATCGCGTTCTTCGCCGCCAGGCCGATGAGCATCACGAGACCGATCTGAGCGAACACATTGTTCTCCATCGCCCGGCTATACAGCGCCAGGTACGCGCCGAACACCGCGACCGGGACGGTCAAAAGCACGCTGAAGGGGAGGGCCCAGCTCTCGTACAACGCCGCCAGCACGAGAAACACGAAGAGCACGGACAGCGCAAAAATGGCGAGAGGCGAGATGCCTTCTTGGGCTTTCTTCTCCTGATACGACATCGCCATGTAATCGTAGCCCATTTCGCGCGGCATGGTTTGCCGGAAAACGTCTTCGAGTGCCGCCATGACCTGAGCGGAGCTGAAGCCGGAATTGGCGGTGACGTTGAGTTGCGCGGCCCGAAACAGATTATACCGCATCATGAACTCGGGCCCCGTGCGGTGCTCCATCGTCGCCAGCGCCGACAGCGGCACCATCGCGCCCTCACGATTCCGCACGAAGTATTTGTCGAGCCCGGTCTCGTCTTTGCGATACTCGCTCTCCGCGCCCAGATAGACCTGCCACTGGCGGCCGAAGCGATTGAAGTAGTTGACGAACGAGCCGCCCATGAAGCATTGCAGCGTCTTGTAGACGTCGTTGAGCGCGACGCCCTGTTTGAGGGCTTTCTCCCGATCGACGTTGACGAAGACTTGGGGAACGGACGGCAAGAAGGTCGTCGTTGCCGTGGCGATTTCCGGCCGCTTCCGCGCGGCGTCGAGGAACTTGTTCAGATTCTCGGTGAAGAACGGCAAGTCGCGCCCGGCGCGGTCTTCGAGCACGAAGGTGACGCCACCGGCGGTGCCGACCCCCGGAATCGCCGGCGGCGCAAAGGCGAAGGCGTTGCCCTCGGGGATTTTCTTCAGCTCACGCGTCACACGATCCTTGATGGCGGCGTACTGCTCCTCCGGAGCCGTGCGATGCGACCACTCCTTTAATGTCACGAAGAAAAACGCGCTGTAGGTATTGTACACCGTCGAGAGGAGGCTGAAGCCCATGATCGACGTGTATTTTTCGACGCCCGGCGTATGGCGGAGAATCTCTTCGACCTTCTTCGCGGCGGCATCGGTCCGCTGCAGCGAGGCGGCATTCGGCAACTGCAGCCCGACATACAAGTAACCCTGGTCTTCCTCCGACAAAAATGCCTTCGGGATTTTGCCGCCGAACCAACCGGCTGCGATGCCGAAGCCGATGAGAATGAAAACCGCGATCACGCTCTTGCGAATCAAGAAATGCGACGTCCGCACATAGCCGGCGGACGCGCGGCCAAAGACTCGATTGAAACCCCGATAAAATGCGCCGAGCGGTCCGCGGACCTCGTGGCGCGGCTTCAGCAAGATCGCGCATAACGCCGGGCTGAGCGACAGCGCGTTGAAGGCGGAGATCATTACCGAAATGGCGATCGTCAGGGCGAATTGCTGGTACAGGCGCCCGGTGATGCCCGGGATGAACGCCGTGGGCACGAACACGGCCGCGAGCACGATGGCAATGGCGATGACGGGCCCCGCCACTTCCTGCATGGCGCGCAAGGTCGCGTCGCGTGGCGTCATGCCACGCTCGATATGATGTTCGACCGCTTCGACGACTACGATCGCGTCATCGACCACGAGGCCGATGGCGAGCACCAGGCCGAAGAGCGACAACGTGTTGATCGAAAATCCAAACAGCGGGAACACGGCAAAGGTGCCGATGAGCGAGACCGGCACGGCCAGAAGCGGAATCAATGTGGCGCGCCATCCTTGCAGGAAGACGAAGACCACGATCACGACGAGCGCCAAGGCCTGCCATAGCGTCTGGCCGATTTCGCGCATGCCTTCGGAAACGGCACGGGTCGTGTCGAGCGAGACCTCGTACGCGACATCGGCGGGAAACGATTGGCTGATCTGCGCCATGGCCGCTTTGACGCCGTTCGCGGCGTCCAACGCGTTTGAGCCCGGCAATTGATACACCGCAAGGATGGCGGCCGCCTTGCCGTTGAGCCGGGCGCGAATGTTGTAGATCTGTGCGCCGAGCTCGACGCGCGCCACGTCTTTCAATCGCACGGTCGAGCCGCCGGGGTTCTCGCGCAATACGATGTTGCCGAATTCTTCCGGCGACGAGAGCCGGCCTTGCGCGCGAACGGAGTAGGTGAACTCCTGTCCCGCCACCGCGGGCTCGGCGCCGATCTGTCCGGCGGGGTTGACCGTGTTCTGCGCTTGGATCGCCTGAATCACCTCCGGCACGGTGAGATTCAGTTTCGCGAGCTGGTCCGGCTTGATCCAAAAGCGCATTGCGTACTGACCGGCGCCGAAGACGAACACGCTCGCGACGCCGGGGACGCGCGTCAGCTTGTCGTTGATATTGATGTAAGCGTAATTCGCCAGAAACGTGCCGTCGTACGTGCCATTGGGAGAGTTGAGCGCGATCAACAGGAGCGGGGCGGAGAGCGCCTTCTGCACCGTCACGCCGATGGCATTCACTTCGGCCGGCAATTGCGGCGTGGCTTGCGTGACACGCATCTGCGAGAGCATCAGATCCGTGTTGGGATCGCTCGACACATCGAAGTTCGAGGTCAACCGCAGCGAGCCGTCGCTACTGTTGATCGAGTACATGTAGTTCAGCCCGTCGACGCCGCTCATCTGCTGCTCGATCGGGGCGGCCACCGATTGCTCGACGGTCTGCGCATCGGCGCCGACGAAGTTCGTCGTGATGCGCATCTCCGGTGGGACGACCTTGGGGTACTGCGCGATCGGCAGTTGATACATCGTCACCAATCCGACGATGACCGTCAGGATGGAAATAACGATGGCGACGATGGGCCGGTTGATGAAAAACCGCGGCATGGGAACTCCAGGGAAAGGCTAAACGACGCCGCGGATTACGGCGCCGACGCGGCGACGGCCGGCTGAAACGGCTTGGGTTGGACGACCGCGCCTTCGCGGATCTTTTGCAGACCCTCGACGACGACGTTCTCGTCGGGCTTCAGGCCGTCCAAAATGATCCAGCGCGATCCGATCCGCTGGCCGACTTTCACGGTGCGCAGATGCGCGATGTTGTCGGTCCCGACGATCGCCAGCTGATAGGCGCCTTGCAGCTCCGTAACGGCACGCTGCGGCACTTCGAGCGCGTTCTTGGCCACGCTGACGATCGCGCGAATGCGCGCGTACTGGCCGGGTCGCAGGAGATAGTCGAGGTTCGGGAAGGTGCCCGCGACACGCATGGTCCCCGTGTTCGCGTCGATTTGCCGGTCGACCGCGAAGAATTTTCCGCGTTCCGGATAGACTGTGCCGTCGGACAGCACGAGTTCCAACTCCATGTCCTCCGGGAAATGCTTCCCGTCCGCGGGGCGACGTTGGAATTGGAGATACGACTGCTCGCTGATGGAGAAATACGCCTTGATCGGATTGACGGTAGAAACGGTGGTCAGCAGGCCCGTCGTTGGCCCAACCAGGTCTCCAATCTGCGCCGTGGCGAGCCCGGCGATGCCATCGATCGGCGAGCGAATGTGCGTGAACTCGAGGTTGAGCTTGGCCTGCGCCAACGCGGCTTGCGCCGCTGCGCGCGACGCGACCGCGTTGTCGAATTCCTGTTTCGCCGCGACCTGCTTTTCCACGAGTTCCGATTGGCGGCGAAAATCCGCTTCCGCTTTGTCGGCGGCCGCGGCGGCTTGGGCGAGGGCGTTTTGGAACGGCCGGGGATCGACTTCGAACAGCAGGTCGCCGGCTTTCACGCGCGCCCCCTCCGTGTAGTACTGCTTCATCAAATACCCCGGCACTTGAGCCCGGACCTGCGCATTGACGAGCCCGTCGAGCGAGCCCACCCATTCCGCAAAGATCGGCTCATCGCGTTGGATCGGACGTATCACTTCGACCTCCGGAGGCGGTGCGGCCGCTGCAACCACGGGCTTGGGCTTGCAACCGCTGAGCAAGGCGAGCGCGCCGACGAGTACGATGCTGGCGAACGGAACAGACTTCGGCATGAGCATGGGAACGCGTTAGGGAATGTGCATTTCGACCCAGCGCAAACCAGTTCCTGAGGCGGATGAGGGATTCGCGGACGCAGTGCGAGGGCGTTGGCTCGCAGGTGCCGTTCGCGGCCGCTTTTTCGATTGCTCGATTCGTGCGCATACCAACCCTTGGACCGCTTCTCGCCCGACGGGCGAGAGGTCGCGATGAACGCCGACTCTCCACTCGATTTCCGCACGCTAAATTCGCTCTGGGCCAGCGTGCTGGTGGAGGCGCTTGTGCGCGCCGGCGTCCGCCGCGCCGTGATTTCGCCGGGCTCGAGGTCCACGCCGCTGACGATCGCTTTGGCGCGAAACGCCGCGATCGAAGCGATCCCCGTCTTGGACGAGCGTTCGGCGGCGTTTTTCGCGCTCGGTATTGCGAAAGTCGATCTGCGCCCCGTCGGGCTTGTATGCACGAGCGGCACGGCGGCGGCGAATTACATGCCGGCGATCGTCGAAGCGCACGAAAGCGGCGTTCCGCTGCTCGCGATTACCGCGGATCGTCCGCCGGAACTACGCGCTTCGGCCTCCGGCCAGACGATCGACCAGCAAAAGCTGTTCGGCGGTTACGTCGGTTTCTTCCATGAACTCGCCGTGCCTCAGCTCGAGCTCGGGCAACTGCGATATTTGCGTCAAATGGTGAGCCACGCGGTCGCGCGAACGCTCGCGCCGCAACGCGGTCCGGTGCATCTCAACGTGCCCTTTCGCGATCCGCTTCCACCCTTGGCCGACGGAGGCGCCGCTCAGGCATTCGCGGCCGGCGTCGATTGGACGCGATTTTTCGATCGTTTGGACCTGCCGACGGAAACCTCGTCTGCGGTGATGCCGCGCGGCGGCGGAGAGGCAGCGGTGGCGCGGTCGTTGATTCCCGAAGCGCACGGGCTGATTGTCGTGGGTCCGAATCAGCCGGCCGATGTCGATGCATTCGTGACAGGCGTGGGCACCCTCGCGAAGCATCTCGGTTGGCCGGTGCTCGCCGATGCTCTGTCGCCGGTCCGGCAGCATGCGTCACGCGTGCCGCACATCGTGACCACCTACGATACGATCCTGCGCCACGCCACCACCGCGGAGCGGCTCGAGCCCGAGATCGTGGTCTGCCTCGGCGGTTGGCCGACGAGCAAAGTGCTTCGCGGGTGGTTGGAAAAAACGGATGCTCGCGGATGGCTGATCGCAGACCGGTTCGACAATCGCGATGCGCTGCACGGGCGGACAACGCAGGTCTTCGCCGATCTTTCGAGCTTGGCGGCACTGGTGCCGGCGACAACGGAACCGAGCAGTTATGAAAGAATGTGGTCGCGTTGCGAACAGCGCGCGCGGGCGGCGCTCGATGCCTGGCTGGCCGACACGGCCGATCTCGTCGAACCGCGTGCGGCGTGGTCGTTGTCGCAACGGCTGCCGCCGCTGACGCCGGTGTTCATCGCGAACTCGATGCCGATTCGCGACGCGGAATACGTTTGGCCGGCCGGGGATCGCGGCCTGCGGCCGGGATGTAATCGCGGTGCCAACGGGATCGACGGCACGCTTTCGACCGCCCTTGGGGTGGCGCATGCAAGCGGGCGGCCCACCGTGCTGCTGACGGGCGACCTCGCGTTGTTGCACGATACGAATGGCTGGCTGTTGCTGCCGAAAACACGGGCCGCGTTGACCGTCGTGCTCATCAATAATCGCGGTGGCGGAATTTTTGAGCATCTGCCGGTCGCGCAATTCGAACCGCCGTTCGAAGAGTTTTTCGCCACGCCGCAAGAGGTGGATTTCGCGCGGCTTTGCGCAGCCTATCAGGTCGAACATCAGCTGATTCGAGATTGGGCCCATTTCGATGGGCTGATCGGTTCGCTCCCGTCGGCTGGCGTGCGCGTGCTCGAGTTGCGCACCGATCGAAAACGGGATGCTGCGCTGCGCAAGCGTCGCTTCGCGGATATCGCGGCTTCGTTGGGTTGAGAGACAGGCGCATTACGCGATGCGCACTCTCGTCACGCGTGCTCGCTTGAAGTGTGCTCCCTGTTCGGTTGATCTGCTTAACCGCTGCGCCACCGCGCCTGTTTTGTCCCTTCGCCCTGCCGTATTCGATTATGTCCTATCTTTTGTCCTTTCGTTCGACGGTTCGGTTTCTGGCCGCGATCGCGCTCGGATCGCTTCTCGCGTCCAGCGCGATGCGGGCCGCCGATTCAGCTGCTTCGGGTCGCCAACGCATGCGACTCGATACGCAATGGCGGTTCGCTCTGGGCCACCCCTCCGATCCCGCGAGGGATTTCGGGCATGGCACCGGCTATTTCTCGTATCTGGCGAAGACCGGGTTCGGCGATGGACCGGCGTCGAGCAGTTTCGACGACCGCACGTGGCGGGTCGTCGATTTGCCGCACGATTGGGCAGTGGAGCTGCCCTTCGACTGGCATGCGAGCGCCAGCCACGGCTACAAAACCGTCGGACCGCGGTTTCCGAATAACAGCGTTGGGTGGTATCGGCGCAGCTTTTCGATCTCCGCCGAGGATTTGGGGCGCCGGTTGCGAATCGAGTTCGACGGCGCTTTTCGAAACGCACGGGTCTTCGTGAATGGGTTTCTCGTCGGCGAGGAACCGAGCGGATATTTGCCCGCGAGCTATGACATCTCCGACTACGTGAACTACGGCGGCGAAAATGTGGTCGCGGTGCGCGTCGATGCCTCGATGGAGGAGGGCTGGTATTACGAAGGCGCCGGGATTTATCGCCATGTTTGGCTGCTGAAAACCGCGCCGCTGCACGTCGCAAGGCATGGCACCGCCGTCACGACTAGACTCGAAGGCGATCGCGCCCTGATCAGTTTCGAAACGACGACGATCAACGAGGCGCGCGATCCTGCTGAATATACCATCGAGCAAACGTTGATCGCGCCGGATGGAAACATCGTTACGCGGCTGGAATCGCATGGGGGCTTACTGGCCGGGGGATCCGATACCCGACGCGACCAGTTTTCCGTCGCCGCTCCGCAACTTTGGTCGATCGAGCACCCGGTGCTGTATCGCATCGCGACGGTGCTCCGGCAAAACGGCGCGGTCGTCGATCGGTACGAGACGCCGGTTGGAATCCGCACGATCCGCTTCGATCCGAATGCCGGGTTTTTCCTCAACGGGAAACACGTCGTGCTCAAGGGTACGAACAATCACCAGGATCACGCGGGCGTCGGAGTAGCGCTGCCGGATGCGGTGCAGGAATTCCGCCTCCGAAGGCTCAAGGAAATGGGCAGCAATGCGTATCGTGCGTCACACCACCCGCCGACGCCCGAACTGCTGGATGCATGCGACCGGCTGGGCATGTTGGTGATCGACGAAAATCGCCTCATGGGGAGCAATCCGTACCATTTGCGCCAAGTCGAGGAGATGATTCGTCGCGATCGAAATCATCCCAGCGTGATCCTGTGGTCGCTCGGCAACGAAGAGTGGGCGATCGAAGGCAATATTCGCGGGGCGCGCATTGCGGCGACGATGCAGGCGTTCGCGCGCCGGCTCGATCCGACGCGGCTCACGACGGTCGCGAACAGCGGCGGGTGGGGCGGCATCTCGAGCGTGATCGACGTCGCCGGAGTGAACTACATCAAGCAGGCGGATGTAGATGGGGAACATGCCAAGTATCCCAACCAAATCATCGTTGGCACGGAAGAGACGACGACCCAGGGCACGCGCGGTATCTATTTCGACGATCGCGAACATCAGCATCTCGCGCCGCAGCTCGACGGCTCCTCCGGCGGCAACGCGGAGCTGGGCTGGCAATTCTACGCCGCGCGGCCGTTTGCCGCCGGGGTGTTTTATTGGACCGGTTTCGATTATCGCGGCGAGGCGACGCCGTTCGGGTACCCGGCGATTAGCTCGCAATTCGGCATTCTCGATACCTGTGGTTTTCCCAAAGACGGTTTCTACTATCTGCAGTCGTGGTGGACCGACTCTCCCGTGTTGCACGTGCTGCCGCACTGGAACTGGCAAGGTCGCGAAGGACAAGAAATGGAGGTCCAAGTCTACAGCAACGCCGCCGAGGTGGACCTGGCCTTGAACGGCACCTCGCTCGGGCGCAAGGCCATGCCGCGAAACGGTCATCTCGCGTGGAAAGTCGCGTATCGGCCCGGTGCGCTCGTCGCACGCGGCTTTCGCGACGGCCGCGAAATCGCTACGGCAAAAGTAGAGACGACGGGGGACGCTTCGGCGGTCGAACTCGCCGCGGATCGAAAAGATATCGCGGCGGACGGCTACGATGTGGCGGTCGTCGCCGTTTCGGTCCGCGACCGCGAGGGTCTGATCGTCCCGACCGCGGGTAACAAAGTTAACTTTTCGATTCGCGGCCCGGGCCGCATCATCGGCGTCGGCAACGGCGATCCTTCGTCGCTCGAACCGGACAAGGCGGTGGAATCGGTGCGCAGCGTCGCCCTCGAACATTGGACCAAATACGACGAACAAGCGGCCACCGTGACCTTGAGCGGGGACTTTGACCGCACGGCGATCGGTCCCGAGGATGCGGTCGAATTAGTTGCGACGGCCATCGGTTCGAAACAGACCGTGTGGCTCAACGACGACGTCGTTTATCGCGAAGCCGACGCGAAGGCTGCAACTCGCGTCGTTCCGATCGCCGCGGCAAGCCTCCGTCCAGGGCAAAACCTCGTGCGAATCGAAGCCACGGCCTTCGCGCAGCGCAATGAGCGGGAGCGCGTGCGTGAACTCGCTCCCGTTATTCTGCGGGTGGTCACGCCGCCCAGACCGTGGACTCGCTCGGTTTTCAATGGCCTTGCCCAAGTAATCGTTCAATCGACCGGTGAACCGGGACAGATTGTCCTAGAAGCAGCCAGCCCAGGCCTCTCGAACGCATCGGCGACCCTTGATGTCCATTGAGCTGGCCAAACCCATCCAAGCGGAATCGAAAGCCCGCTTGGGAAGGAGGGGAGAACGTATTTCCCTCCCGGGACCTTACATCCTGACGGCCAGGGCCTGAAAATCTCCAATATTCCACTTTTGCGCTGCCAAAATGCGCCGAAAAAGGATGAATAATGCCCGTGTCCCAGCCGGAACTCTCTGACTCTGCGGTCGAACAAGCGATCGTCAAAGGCGTTTCCGAGGTCTTCGAGACGATGACGCGCGAAAAGGTGGACTTCAACGGGCGCACGCCAAACCCGCCGTTGCACTCTCGTCCGGTCGGAATCAACGGACCGCACGTGGTGGCCTCCGTCGGTTTCGTCGGCGACGTCAACGGCATCATCTATACCCATTTCGACGACAACATCGCCGTTGAGCTGGCCGGAAAAATGTTAGGCATGACGCTGGCGGAGGTGATCGCCAACGAAATGCTGACCGACGCAACCGGCGAGCTGACGAATATGATCGCCGGCGTGTTCAAAAACACCCTTGGCGGCGTGGGCGTGGTCTGTAAGTTGACCCTGCCTTCGATCGTTCGCGGCACGGATTTTCATGTGGATCATGGTCTGAGATCGGGAAGGCGCTATATCTTTAACTTCTCTCTGCGCGGCAAAGCCATCGTGACGGACATCATTTTAGAAGACGATTAAGCCCATGGCCCTGAAAATTCTCTCCATCGACGATTCGAAAACGATCCGGATCATTATCCGGAATGCGTTCAAACGCTTTGATTGCGAGATCATCGAGGCGGGCAATGGCTGTGAAGGCCTCGAACAAGCGCGTTCGAAACCCGACATCATTCTGCTCGATATCACGATGCCCATCATGGACGGGCTCACGATGCTCGAGCGACTCGTCGCGACGCCGGAATTGAAATCGATTCCCGTCGTTATGTTGACGGCGGAAGGCCAGAAGGCTGCGGCCGACAAAGCGCTCGCCCTGGGCAGCCGTGGTTATTTGATGAAGCCCTTCACGGCCGATGCGCTGACCAAGCATGTCGCCAGCATCGTCCCGCTCGCCGAAAAGGCGGGGGCGCCGGCGCTCTAACGGGGCGACCTTCGCGGTTACGCCGTAATCGTTTCCAGCGAGCAACCGTTCGGTTCGCCACCGTCGGCCGGCGATTCGCAATTGGGCCGGGCAATGACGCCGGCATACGGTTCGGGGGAGAATTCGCGCGACGGCTCGGACAAGAGGTGCCGGTCGCAAACGGCGAAGAGCTCCGCTTCGGTTTGGGTCCGACGCATGTCGTGCAGAAACGCGCCCGCCGGATCGACGCTTTGCCCGACAAAATTCAGGTACTTCTTCATCTTGTTCACGTGGTACCGCTCCGCGAGATCCGGCACGGCGGTCGCGCGATACAGGCGTTCAACGTAATCGCGCACGTCGGCGAGCGTGACGCGCGTCGTTGGGCGGCCTGAAAATTGCTCGCGACATTGGCGAAAAATCCAGGGATTACGGATCGCATGCCGGCCAATCATGACGCCGGCGGCGCGGGTCTCGGAGAGGATCGCGCCAGCGCGTGCGGCTGAAGTCACGTTGCCGTTGGCGAGCACGGGGCAATGCACGCGTTTCACGGCGTGAGCGATGAAGTCGTAATGCACGTCGCTGCGGTACATCTCCTTGACCGTGCGCCCGTGCACGCTGAGCAAATCGACGCGGTGCTCGTTGATCAGGTCGAGAATCCGGTCGAAGTGCTGTGTATCGGCGAAGCCGATGCGCATTTTCACCGTGAACAGGCCGGGCACAGCCGCGCGGAGCAACGCGAGGATCGAGGCGATCTTGTCCGGCTCGCGCAACAGACCGCCGCCGACGTTCTTCTTATATACTTTGGGGGCGGGACAACCGAGATTGAGGTCGATGCCTGCGACCGGGTGGCGGAGCAGTTCCACCGCGGTGCGTTCGAGATGCGTCAAGTCCTCGCCAATCAGCTGCGCGAACACCGGCCGGCCTGTCGCGTTCTCGTCGATGGACCGTAAGATATGTTTCTCCGGTCGCGATTGCGCGTGAACCCGAAAAAACTCCGTGAAGAAATAGTCCGGCGCGCCGTAGTGCGCGATCACGCCCATGAACGCGAGATCGGTGACATCTTGCATGGGCGCCAGCGCGGTCAGCGACTGGCCCGGCGCCAGACCGGGCGGCAGGCGCGAGGCAAAAGCGTCCGACGTCATGTCGCGCTCAACCTTCTTCTTCGGATTCGCCCTCTTCGGCTTGCTGCTTGAGCACGCGCTCGAGGATCTCGGTCATGTCTTCGACCGTGTCGAACACGGCGCGCGCGACGTAGATCGAGCGCTTTTGCTGCAACGCCAGGACGATGGAGTCGCTCGGACGGGCGTCGATTTCGACGATCTTCTTTCCGATTTCGTTTTCCATCCGCAGCAGAATCCGCGCAAAAAACGTGCCTTCGCGCGCGTCGTTGACGACCACATGATCGATCTGGGCGCCCAAGCCGAGGAGGATGCTGCCAATCAAGTCGTGCGTGAGCGGACGATCGCGTTTCACGCCGCTCAAGGTCATCTGAATCGCGTTGCCGACGGAATGGTCGACGTAAATGACGAACGTTTTATCGTCGTTGCCAAGGAAGACGGCGCAGCCGTTGGCGGTGGGCATGACGCCTTTGATGGAAACGGCGACGACGTCGTTATTCATGTGCCGAATAGTGGAGGCATCGGCGCAGCCGCGCAAGCGGGGACGCGACGTATTGCGGGGGAGCCACTACGGATTCCGCCGCAACATCGGCCATCGTCACTCGAAGCCGAGCAAACTGATGCCCCAGGACCGCGCCTGTTCGATTACGGCGGGCCGATCGAGAATGATTACTTTGCCCGCTTCGAGCGCCGCTGCCGTCAAATGCGCTTCGCGCATCGTCTCGAGCGTGCGTTGCCCGAAGCAGGGCACATCGAAACGCCAGTCCTGCCGAGCCTTCACCGTTTTGACGAAGAGCGCTCCGTCGGTTTTGAACGCGCCGGCGCGGCGCAGCATCTCATCGGTGCCTTCGAATGCCTCGACGGCGAGGACAGTGCCTTTGCGGACGACGCAGCCCTGGCCAATATCCAAGCGGGCGCATTCGCGCGCGATGTGCACGCCGTGGTCGATATAGTCCTGGTCGACCGGAAAACTTCGCCCGGTCATGCACCCGGCGCCCGCCATGTGGTCATCCAGAAACGCGCGGGCATCGAGCAGCGTGACACCGAGCTTTTCGATTTCGGCCGCCACGGCGCCGAAAATGGTTTCGGCATTGCGACGGCGCAACGAGAGCAAAATGCGGGTGGCCTTGAGATCGGGGTGCAACCCTTTGAACAGTCGCCGCGGTGTGATTTGTCCCGCCATGAACGCGTAACGTGCGCCGAATGCCTCGAGCGCTTTCAGCATCGCGCCGAGTTGTCCGACGCGGAGCATGCGACGGTCCGCGGGAGCGAACGAATTGACGAGGTCCGGTCGCGTCTCTTCTTCGAACGCGATCAATTTGAGCGGCACGTTCGCGGCCCGCGCCGCACGGGCGACGAGAATCGGGTATATGCCTTGGCCCGCAATCAGCGCCAGAGGCTGACTCGAATCGAAATCGGGCGGCAAGAAAGCGGACATGACGAGAAAAAGGCGGAAAGGCAGCAGGGCTGAAAGGCTGAAATTGAAAGCCCTTCAGGTCTCCGGTCTTTGACGTCCCGGCTTTTCCCGCCCGGGCGCCGCTACGTCTGAGCGCCGTAGTATTTCTTGTAGCTGCGGTAGTACCGGTAATTCGAATAGTACTCGATCCGACGCGGCGAAAGTCCGTTCAATACGATGCCGAGGACCTCGTTCTTGCCCTGGCGCAGCGTTCGCATGTACAGGCGAATGTGTTTGCGGAATGCGCGATTGAAACGGCACACGTAAACCACTTCGTCGACGCGCTCGGCGATCAGCAGCGAGTCCGTGACCGCGCCGAGCGGAGGAGAGTCGACGATGACGAGGTCGAATTCCTTTTTCAGCCGTTCCAGCAGCTGGCCAAAAACGGGATTTTCGAGGAGCTCGGTCGGACTCTTCGAGCGACCGCCCGAGCACAGGAGCCAGAGATTCTCGGCGACCTTGACCATGCCGAGCGTCGGGTGATTCGAGAGATTGCTCTCGAGCGGCGCTCCCGCTTCGAACCACGTCATCAGTCCGGAGGTGTTTTGCTGCTTGAAATGGCGATGCAGCATCGGCCGGCGCAGATCGCAGTCGATCAACAGCGTCTTCTTGCCGTGGCGGGCGAAGCAGCCCGCAACGTTGCACGAGATGAGCGTCTTGCCTTCGCCGGGGATCGTGCTGGTGACCAGAATCGTTTTCGGAAAATCGAGCTTCGAGTGAATCTTGATCGAGCTGTAGACGCTCAAGAATGCCTCGACGCCGGGCGCCTGGCTGTTCTCGAGCAGCAGTGTGTACTTCTGGTCGTCCTTCATCGACGCGAGGTCGGGAATGATGCCGAGCAGATTTGCGCCGATGAACGACTCGACGTCCCACGCGCTCTTGATCCGGTCGTCGATGAAGCTGAGGCCGATCGCGACGCCGATGAACACGATAATGCCGAGGCCGATCGACGTGCGCGTGATGGCGCCGCGGTCCGGGGACACCGGCTTGTAATTGGGCTTCGCACGGTCGAGCGGATGAAGCGGGATCTTGTCGACGTTCTTCATCGTCGTCGTGTCGTTCAGCCGCTTCAAAATGTCCTGGTAATTGGTTTTCGCGATCTGCGCTTGCGAGACCAAGCTGCTGAACTCGACGCGCAGCTCGCCCAAACGCATCGATTCGGCGGTGCGCGTCTTGAACTCGGCTTCGTACGTTTCGAGCGTTCGTTTCGCTTCGAGGAGCCGGGCGTTCAGGTCGGCGATCGCCAGCTGCGTGACCTTGTTCAATTCCTTTTCGGTCACATCCAGCTGATTCGTGATGTCGATGATCTTCGGATGGCGCTCATAGTACCGCTCCGAGAGCAGATTCATGGACTGCTGCAGGTCGCTCAGGTTTTGGCGAAGACGCGGGATACCCGGGTAATTCGCAATTTCGCCGATCTCGTAAAGGTTGCGGTTGTCCTTCACGTACGCGTTTACCTGATCGACTTTCTCCTGCAACGACAGCACGCGCAGCCGCGCTTCGTCGCGCATGGCGCTGGCCTTCTTCAACGCGTCGGAAACCATCTCCTGCGACGTATCGAGCGAGGTGAGCTGGTGCTCCTTCATGTAGCGCTGCAGGGCTTGTTCCGCCGCTTCGGAATCGCGCTCCAGGCGCGCGGCTTGCTGCTTCAAGTGCACGACGGCGTCTTCCGTGCGACCTCCAGCGGTCTCGTAGACGTAATTCATGAACATCTCGACGAACCGGTTGGCGACCAACGCGGCCGCCTCGGCGTCGTCATGCACGACGCTAACGCGAATGAGATAGGTGTTGCGGATCGGCGCGACGCTCAGGTTGCCGATCGGCACGCCGACATTCGTGGGCGGTGAGCCCGCGGGATGGCGGTTAATCGCCGCGCGCTGCAAGACTTTGATTTCGTCGGGGGTGAACGATGCGATGACGCGGTCGCGCAGCCAGTCGCTCTGGAGCACCTGGGTATGCGTGTTGATGTCGACCTCGCTCCGCACCGCCGTGTCGACCACGCCCTCGGACGTGACGATGCGGTCGGGTTTCTCGAACTGCATCGTCGCGGTCGCCGCATAACTCGGCGTGACCTGCAGCTTCTTGTAGGCGTACCCGACGGCGACCAGCAACGCCAGCGGCAGTGCGATCCACAGCCGCTCGCGCAACATGATGTAGTAGTCGCGCAGCGTCCGGCGCTCGACCGCGGTTTCTTCATCGCGGTCGGGCGGCGGTGGAGCAGGTACCTTGGGTGTTGGGTCGGCCATCAAAAGGGTCAGGTTAGATGATCTTCTCTGGCACGTAAATGGTATCGTCGGGCTCGACGATAAACGATGCGTCGGTCGACGTGGTCGCTTTGTCCTTGCCGAGCATCGCGCTTTGCACGTCAAGCGTGATGACCTTCTGCGTGCCGTCCGGCAAGGTGCGGGTGAGTTTAATCGCCGTGCCGCGAGCCGTGTCGTCGAAGCCGCCGACCTTCGCGATGACTTCCTTGATCGTCATGCGTTGCTCGGGCGGCAGATTAACGTTGCCCGGATATTTGACTTTGCCGGACACGATAACCACGCGCGGAGAATATTCTTCGACCGTGACGCGGACCTCGGGATTGCGGAGGTAACGGCCGTCGCGATACGCCGCCTCGATGGCCGTCGCCGCTTCGCTCAAGGTGAGGCCCGCCACCCGTACTTCGCCGACGAGCTGCAGATTGATCGTGCCGCGCGCTTCCACGCGCATGTTGATCGCGTTCAAATCCGATTCGCCGTAAACGGAAACCGCGACGCGGTCGCCGCGCGTGATGCGATACGGAATGACATTCTTGTCATCGAGACGCGGACTTGGCGTTGCCGGCTGCGCGGCGTGGGCGAGGGGGGCAACGACGATGCTGAGCAGCGCGATAGCGATCGCCGATCGGATCAGACGAAACGAGGCATGAGCGTTCATGGTATTACCACCGGGATGAGACATTGAGATTATAAGAGCTGCGGACGAAATCGGCCAGAGGGGAGGTGGACCAATTCTTGAACCACACGTAGCTCGCGTTGACTTTGAGGTGGGCGTTCATCGAGTAGGCGACCGTGGCGCTCGCAGTCACGTAATCGTCGTGTCGCCCCGTCGGTCCGAGGAACCGGCTGTCGCCGCCCGAAACCGAGGTCGAGAGGGTCCAATGGGAGCTATAAGCATACGTGAGATCCAGCGAGCCGGTCGTCGTATCCACCGATTCGTCGGTCGCAGTCGTGCTGAAATCTTTGGCGAGCGTGCCAGTCAGGCTCATCCGCTTGTTGATGGCATGGGTCGCGGCACCGCTCGCGGTCCAGGAGCTGAATTTCGAGTCCTGCTGCCCGCTTACGTTGAGTCCGTGCGGAACGCGGACTTGATAACCGCCGCGCAGCGAGCCGTTGATCCCGCGAATGAGCTTTCCCGTGAGGCCGGCGGTCAGGGCATGATCGTCGTAGCCGGAACTGACCGATGTTTCGCCGCGGCGAAAATTATATCCGACGAGCACGTCGCGTTCGGTGCTGAAGACGCGAATGAGGTCGGCGCCGGCACTGTAAGTCGCGAGTTCCGGGAACGTGCCGCTCTCGTATTTGACCGAGGCATAGCCCATTTTGCCCGAAAGCGTATACATGCCACCCATGGGGTAGGTGAAATTGAGCCCGGCCGCGTAGTTCCAAGAGGTGGTGCGCATGTTTACCGCGGCGTCGGCCCGGCTTTGGCGCGCGGCGCTCAGCGTTAACGACCCCGTGGTGCGGCCGGTCTGCTTCGTGAATTCCGCACTGAGCTTCGGGTCGCTGAAATCTTCCCCTATGATGTGATTGTAGCGGGTCGCGTCGACCTGAACGCTCGCATTCACTCCAATCCAACCCGCCCGTCGCGCGTATTCCGCGACGATGCTGGCGTTCATGGTCGAATCCGACTGGCTGTCGCTCGACGCGAAGACGTTGGAATCCCAGCCGAAGCCCACCGAGCCCGTGACGTGGATGTGGTCGTGGCCATCGTTGAGACTCACGAGCGCATGCGCCGGCGTGCAGGCGAGCGAGATCGCCAGCAGCAGGGCCAAAGCGCCGTGGAGGTCTCGCCTAGAAATCATCGCCTAGTTTTTTGCTCCCTCCCGCCCGCTTACCCGCCCGGTGGGCCGCCCTGCCCCGGAGTAGGAGTGCCATTTCCTGGCGTGATCGTGTTGCCATTCGGCGTCGTCAACGATGCCGGGCTGATCGTGAATTGCACCGGGAGATCCTTGGGTACGACCGGGATCGCCACAATCTCGCCGTTCGTGTCCGTGAATGGCCCTCCGGCGGTGTGGGCGGATCCTTCGCCGTTGAAGGTGTCGACTTCGCCACCCGTACTGTCGGACGTGTTTCGTCCGCGGACTTCGAAGTACACCGTCTTCTTTGCCATGCAGGCCATCGCGACCTTGTCATCGAGCTGAGAGGCTTCCGACGAGGGAATTTTGATGATCTGAATCATGTTGGGTTCACCGGGCGCCGCAGGTCGAATGATCGCTTGTTCTCCGGCATGAATCGTCTGTCCACCCATGTCCATCACGCCGGCTCGGACGGTGCTTTCTCCCTCGAGCATTGAGATTTTTGTTACGTTCGCCTCGGCGCTGATCACGACTTTGCGCCCGCGGATGTTCACCGACCCGTGCGGAGTCGTGTAAGCCATCGTGCTGCCGGCAACCAGCTTGCTGGTGCACAGACCGACGGCGCCACGCGCGACGAAGGCATGGGTCTGCGAGATCGACGGCTCCATCTCCGAGTCGGAGCGGGTTGGCACGAACGGTTCCTGCACGAAATTTCGAATCTCAACGCGAGTGTCGGCATCGAAAAAGGCCCCCGTGCCGTTCGAAAACACCATCGTCGAATAGTGCTTGGCCGTCGGGTTGTCGTCGCTGTGCTTCGTGTCGATCGTCACTCCTTTGGCCGAATAGACGGATCGCTTCGCCAAATCTTCGACGGTTTCGCCAGTGTCGATCTGCGCCTCCCCAGCTACATCCGAAACGTATAACTTACTGGCCGGGTTCTTCTTCTTCGCTTCTCCGAGTACATCCGCAGGGGATGCCGCGAGCGCTACCACGGCGGCAAAAGCCACGGTGTGAATAACGCGAAAGTGCGGGGTCTTCATGAGTGTTCCAACGGGCGGTGTTGCCGAGTCTTAAGTCGTACCCTTAAAATGGGGTATAAACCCTAGACTTAGCAAGCACCGACTTTCGGTCCATCTCACTCTACCACAATATTCAGGATCTTGTTCGGGACATGGATGACGCGCTTGACAGTTTTTCCTTCCAAGTAGGGGGCTACCCGGGGATTCGATTTGGCAATCCCTAAGGCTGATTCCTGATCGAGCCCGACTGGCACCAGTTGGTCGCCGCGATGCTTGCCATTGACTTGGAACACCAGCTTCACCTCGTCGCTTGCGAATTTAGCCGCGTCGAACTCCGGCCACGGGGCCGTCTGGATCGATGGTTTTTCGCCCAGCCGCGCCCACAGCTCCTCAGCGATGTGCGGAGCGAAGGGCGCCAGCACGCGCAAGAAAGCCAGGGCCGTTGCCCGCGAGACCGTCGGCGCCTTCTGCAGCGCGTTCGAGAAAATCATCATTTGCGAGATCGCGGTATTGAGCCGGAGCCCCTCGATATTCTCGCCGACCTTCTTGATGGTTTCGTGCAGTACTTTGGTGAGTTCCGCCGGTTCGGCCGCGCCCGTCGCGATCTTCGGGTTCACTTCTCCCTCGGGCCCGACGAATTCACGCCAGACCTTTTGGAGAAAGCGGTGCACGCCCTCGATGCCGCGCGGATTCCAAGGCTTCATCGCCTCGAGTGGCCCGAGGAACATCAAATACAGGCGCAGCGTGTCGGTGCCATGAGAGTCGATGATCGTGTCCGGATTGACGACGTTTCCCCGGCTTTTCGACATCTTCTCGCCGTCTTCCCCGAGGATGATGCCTTGGTGAAACAGCTTCGTGAACGGTTCGTGCGTCGGTACAACGCCGAGATCGAATAGCACCTTGTGCCAAAAACGGGCGTACAGGAGATGAAGCACGGCGTGCTCGGCGCCGCCGACGTACAGATCCGGCATGCCCCAATAGCGCAGCGCT